>JBGATX010000193.1:0-11027 GCA_044228975.1 Planctomycetota bacterium
CGCCAGGAGGAGACGAACTCACCCGTGGCTGGGAGTCATGGTGTGAACAGTGGGCCGCGCTTCGCGTGCACAGTCTGACCGGCGGGTCGCGCGAACTCCACCGCTCCGGCGGCCGTAGCACGAGCGCGACTTGGACGTAGCCCTTCGCCGGCCTCGGCGAGAGCCGGCCGGCGTCGCTCCAAGCCGTTCGAAGGAAGAGAGTTCCGTCGCTCCGCGCCCGGACCTGTCCGGCCCCGCGCGAGCGCGGATTTCCCACGCGCCCAGCGTTCGAGTCGCGTGCGATCCGGGTATGCGGCCCGCGCCGCGCGGGCGAGGGTCCCGGAACGCATCTCCCGCTCGCCAGCTCTCCGCGCCGCGCGGCGCGCTTGGTGCGCTCGCGAGCACAAGGAAGAATGCCCGCCCCATGGAGACTCCGAAGTCCGCGCGCGAGCAGGCCTTTCGTCGCCTGCCCGCGATCGACGAGGTCCTGCGCGACGCCCGCGCGGTCTCGTTGACCGAGCGCGCGGGCCGGGAGCTCGTGCAGGCGCTCGTCGCGCGCGAGCTCGACAGCTGGCGCGAGGCGATCAAGTCCGGCGCGCTCGACGCGGTCGAGGTGGCGCGTCGCCGCGACTCGGGCGCGCTGTTCACGACGCTCGGCGAACTCGTCGAGCGCGAGCTGGGACGCGGCGTCGTCCGCGCCGTGAACGCATCCGGGGTCGTGCTCAACACCGGACTCGGCCGCGCTCCGGTGCACCCGGAGGTCGCGCAAGCCATGCGCGTCGCCGCGGAGAGCTACTGCGTGCTCGAGGTCGACCGCTGGAGCGGCGAGCGCAACCAGCGCGACGACTACCTCTCCGATCTCCTGTGCCGTCTCACCGGCGCGCAAGCGGGCATCGGCGTCAACAACAATGCAGCCGCGGTGCTGCTCACGTTCAACACCTTCGCCGGCGGACGCGCCGCGATCGTGTCGCGCGGCGAGCTGGTCGAGATCGGCGGTTCATTCCGCGTGCCCGCGGTGATGGAGCGCGCCAACGTTCGACTCGTCGAGGTCGGCACGACGAACCGCACGCGCATCGGCGACTACGCGAGCGCGCTCGACGACGATGCGCGCGGCGACATCGGGCTCCTGATCAAGGTCCACACGAGCAACTTCCGCGTCGTCGGCTTCACCGAGGAGGCGAACGCGGCGGAGCTCGCGCAGCTCGGCCGTGCGCGCAAGGTGACCACGGCCTACGACCTCGGCTCCGGTTTGATCGAGTGCGAAGGCGCGCCGCCGCTCGCGCCGCTGCTCGGCGGCGAGCCGCTGGTCCTCGACGCGGTCGAGAGCGGCGTCGACGTCGTCACGTTCTCCGGCGACAAGCTGCTCGGCGCGCCGCAGGCCGGGCTGCTCGTCGGCTCGCGCGAGGCGATCGCGAAGCTGCGCCGCAATCCGCTCTACCGCGCGCTGCGACTCGACAAGGTGGCGCTCGCGGGCCTCGAGAAGACGCTCGAGCTCGCGCTCGCGGGGCGCGGCGGCGAGATCCCGGCGCGCGCGATGCTCGCAGCGACGTCGCAGGATCTCGAGCCGCGCGCGCACGCCCTGGCGCGAGAGCTGGCGACTCTCGCCGAGCTCGCGTGCGAGATCCGGGCGGAGAGCTCGCAACCCGGCAGCGGCAGCGCGCCGGGCGTCCTCCTGCCGAGCTGGGCCGTCGGCGTGCGACACGCGCGCCGTTCCGCCGACGAGCTCGCCCGCGCGCTGCGGGCCGCGCCGGTGCCGGTGTTCGCGCGCATCCAGGACGGTCTCCTCCTGCTCGACGTGCGCACGCTGCTCCCCGGCGACGCCGAGCGCCTGGTGGCGAGCTTCCGCGCGGTCCTCGGTTCGCCACCCGCCGCGAACGCGCGTGCCGGCGCGCGCGCGGGAAGCTAGTCGCGCGCTCGTCGTCCCTGGGCGCCGCATGTCGAGCTCCTCCTTGTTCGCGGCCACGCGGCGCCGGATCGCCGATCGATCGGCGCGCATCGGAATCGTCGGCTTGGGGAGCGTCGGACTGCCGCTGGCGCGTGCGCTCGTCGACGCGGGTTTCCACGTGCTGGGCTTCGACACGGACGCGGAGAAGCTCGCGCGTCTCGCGCGCGGCGAGGTGCTGCTGCGCCATCTCGGGCCGCAGTTCACGCGTCAGCTGCTCGACAGCGGACGTTTCGTGGCCACGGGAGATCTCGAGCGCGAGTCCGAGCTCGACGTGGCGCTGATCAGCGTCCCGACGCCGCTCGCGGCGGGGAACCAGCCCGACCTCGCGCACGTGCGCGCCGCGGCCGAAGCGCTCGCGCGCCACCTCCGCCCGGGAGCGCTCGTCGTGCTCGAATCGACGACCTATCCGGGCACGACGCGCGGCGTGCTGGGGGAGATCTTCGCGCGCGCGGGCCGCCGCGTGGGAGAAGATCTGTTCCTCGCCTACTCGCCCGAACGCGAGAACCCCGCTCCCGACGCGCTGCCGACGCGCGCGATCGACAAGCTCGTCGGCGGCACGTGCGAGGCGTCGGGCGTGCTCGCGTTCGAGCTCTACTCGGCCGCGATCGAGCGCGTGCACCGCGTCGAGCGCGCGGAGGTCGCCGAAGCCGCGAAGCTCTTCGAGAACGTGTTCCGCGCGGTGAACATCGCGCTCGTGAACGAGCTCAAGGTGACGCTCGCCGCCGTCGGCGTCGACGTGTGGGACGTGCTCGCGGCCGCGCAGACCAAGCCGTTCGGCTTCATGCGCTTCGATCCCGGCCCGGGGATGGGCGGACACTGCATCCCGATCGACCCGTGGTACCTCGCCTGGCTCGCGCGCGAGCACGGCGCGCGGGCGGAGTTCGTCGAGCTCGCGGGCGACATCAACCGGCGCATGCCGGCGTGGGTCGTCGAGCGGACGGAGAGCGCGCTCCTCGAGCGTGGCCGCGAACTCGCCGGCGCGCGCGTGCTCGTGCTCGGCCTGGCGTTCAAGCCCGACGTCGACATCGTGACCGAGTCGCCGTCGCTGCGCCTGATCGAGATCCTGCGCGAGCGCGGTGCAACGGTCGAGTGGAGCGACCCGCACGTCGAGCGCGCGCCCGCGGCCGCGGGGAAGGCGCTGCAAGGCTCGCGCTCGCTCGCGCTCGACGCGCGCACGCTCGCGAGCTTCGACGTCGTGCTCGTGGCGACGAACCACGCCGCCTTCGACTGGGAGCTCGTCGCCGAGCACGCGCGCCTGGTCGTCGACACGCGCAACGCGCTCGGCGCGCGCCTGCTCGGAACGGCGCGCTACGTGCGCGCCTGAGCGCCGCTCACGCGCCCGACAGCTTCTCCTCGAGCACCTGCCAGCGCGCGTACTGAGTGTCGAGCGCGCTCTGACGCTCGCGCCGGCGCGTCTGCAGTGCCGGCAGCTCGCCGCGGCGCGCGGCGTAGAGCGCGGGATCGGCGAGCTCTTCGTCGATCGACGCGAGCTCGGCCTCGCAGCTCGCGATCGAGGCGAGCAACGCGTCGTACTCGCGCTGTTCCCACGGCGCGAGACCCTTCGAGCGCTTGGGCGCGCTCTCCTCGGGCGCTCTCGCGCTCGCCTTCGCCCGCGGCGCTTCCAGGTTGCGCGCGCGCTCGAGCGCGAGGTTCTCGAGCAGGCTCGAGAGGTCGCCCAGGTGCTGGCGCAGGCCGCCTTGACCATCGAGGTAGACGATGCGCGTCGCGACGCGGTCGAGGAACCAGCGATCGTGGCTGACGATCAGCGCCGAGCCGGGGAACTCGAGCAGCGCGCCCTCGAGCGCGCGCAACGTCGAGAGATCGAGATCGTTCGTGGGCTCGTCGAGCAGGAGCACGTTGCCGCCCGAGAGCAGGAGGCGCGCGAGCAGGAGGCGCATGCGCTCGCCGCCGGAGAGCTGGCCGACGAGCGCGTGCTTCTGCCGGCCGGGGAAGAGGAAGCGCTCGAGGAAGGCCTCGACGCGCACGCTGCGCTCGCCGACGACGACGTGCTCGGCGCCGCGCGAGAGCTCCTCGGTCACCGTGTTGCGCGCATCGAGCGCCTGGCGCTGCGCGTCGAGCCACGCCAGATGCACGGTCTCGCCCTGCTCGCGCTCGCCCGCGTCGGGTTGGATCTCGCCGGCGGCGAGGCGCAAGAGCGCGCTCTTCCCCGAGCCGTTCGCGCCGACGATGCCGACCCGCTCGCCGGGCAGGAGCTCGAAATCGAGCGCGCGGAACAGCGGCCGTCCGCCGACGGACTTGCTCACGCCGCGCAGCGCGATCACGCGCGAGCCCAGGCGCGGACCGGGCTCGAATTCGAGCTCCAATTCGCGTCCGCGCGCCGTCGGGGCGTTGGCGCTGAGCTCCTCGAAGGCCGCGATGCGCGCTTTCGATTTCGTCGTGCGCGCGGGCGCGCCGCGGCGCATCCAGGCGGTCTCGCGCGCGAGCAGCGCGTCGCGCGACGACTCGTTCTGCGCCTCGGTCACGAAACGCGCCGCGCGCGCGTCGAGGTAGTCGGCGTAGTTGCCCGTGCAGACGAAGAGCGCGCCGCGATCGAGCTCGCCGATCTCGGTCACGACGCGGTCGAGGAAGTAGCGATCGTGCGTCACCAGCACGAAGGGATGCTTCTCGACGAGCAGGCGGTCCTCGAGCGCGTCGATGACGAAGACGTCGAGCTGGTTCGTCGGCTCGTCGAGCAGGAGCAGGTCGGGCTGCGCGAGGAAGAGACGCGCGAGGGCCGCGCGGCGCAGCTCGCCTTCGGAGAAGGACTCGAGCGGCCGGTCCGCGTCGGCGAGACCGAGGCGCGCGAGCTCCGCGTCGAGCTCGTGGTCGATGTCCTCGCCGCCGAGCTCGGAGAGGCGCGCCTCGAGCGAGCCTTGGCGCGCGAGCAGACGGTCGATCTGTCCGGCGGACTGCCCCGCGGGCTGAACCGAAGGCGCGTGCGAGAGCTCCGTTCTCACGCGCGCCAGCTCCTCGATCAGCGCGTGCCGGTCCGTCAGCGAGCGGTGGATCGACGCGCGCAGCGACGCCGCCGCGGGAAAGACCGGCGTCTGCGTCAACGTGCCGATGCGCAGGTCGCGACGCGCGCTGCGCTCCCCCGAATCCGGCGCCTCGGTTCCGGCGAGGATGCGCAGCAGCGTCGACTTGCCGCAGCCGTTGGGACCGACGAGCGCGAGACGCGTCGTGGGGGTGACGCTCAGGCTGATCTCGTGGAACAGCACGCGGTCGTCGACCTTCTTCGTGACGTCGCGCAGGGCGAGGAGGGACATGGGATCGCGCGAGCCGTGACGCCGGGGAGGAACGCGCCGCGCACGAGCGCGCCGACGCGAGCGCGGATGAGAATCGAAAGCGCGGCGCGGAGCAATGCGCGGCGCGCGGGTTGGCCGCGGCGCCGGAGCCCGAACTCGCGCGGAAGGCTCGCGGCACGTCGCCATCGAGCGCGGGGAGGCGAGGGCGTTGCAGGGCAGCCGCGCACGAGCTCGCGAGGTCGTGTGCAGGCGTTCGGCCCTGCCTCGAAGCTCGAAATCCGCTCCCCTCGCTTCCAGCAGCCACCGCACGCCGCGAATGACCTCGGCGCGCGAGGAGTTTCCGAGAATCCCGGTCTCGGAGGCGTGGCACCTGCGGGTCTCACACCGCGGCCGCGCTCGCGGCTCGTGCGACGGCAGTCGCGTCGGACGTATCGGGACGCGGCGTCAGCGGCGCTCCCCGGAAAGGGCAACCATGATCGGCGTCGAGTCTTCCCCCCGAAACCATGAAGAGCGCAGTGCCGTCGCGGGCTCGCGCCGGAACTCGAACGGCGTCCGCGCGAGGTTGGCGAGCTCCGCCGCCGCGCTCGCGGTGCTCGTCGTCTCGGCGCACGCGCAGCTCAGCGACCAGACGCAGACACCCAATGGAATGGGCGTCGGCATCGCGAAATCGCTGACGCAGCAGGTCGGCGCCGGGCGCGGCGACGCGTACACGCCCGGCTCGTCGCGCTTCTTGATCGCGCGCGATCCGTTCCGCTCGATCCGGCGCGGGCGCCAGCTCTTCCAGCGCAAGTTCACGATGTCCCAGGGCCTCGGTCCGCGCACGGCGGACGGCTCGGGCGACATCTTCGCCGACGGTTCTCTCGGCGCGGGACTGACCGACAGCTGCGCCGCGTGCCATTCGTCTCCGTACGGCTCGGCCGGATCGGGCGGACACGTCTTCACGCGTCCCGACACGCGCGATGCGCCGCACCTCTTCGGCCTGGGGCTGATCGAGATGCTCGGCGACGAGATCACGCAGGACCTGCGCGCGAGGCGCGATCGAGCGCTGCGCGCCGCCGCGGACGCGGGCGTGCCCTTGACCGTGCAGCTTGCGAGCAAGGGCATCGCCTACGGAGCGTTGATCGCCTACCCGAATGGAACCGTCGACACGTCGCAGGTGCGCGGCGTGAACAGTGACCTGCGCGTGCGGCCGTTCTTCGCCCAGGGCGCGACGATCTCGATCCGCGAGTTCGTCGTCGGCGCGCTGAACGCCGAGATGGGGCTCGAAGCGGCGGATCCCGACCTGCTCGCGGCCTCGCAGGGCCAGGACGTCGTCACGCCGGCGGGCATGCGCCTCACCGGCTCGCTCGATCGCATCGAAGCTCCGCCCGCGAACGGTCCGGCACACGACGCCGACGGCGACGGCGTCGCGAACGAGATCGATCCGGCGCTCGTCGACTCCCTCGAGTTCTACCTGCTCAACTACTTCAAGCCGGGCCTGGGCGAGCAGACTGCGGCGACGGCCGCCGGCCGCGAGCGCTTCAGCTCCATCGGCTGCGCCGAATGCCACGTGCCCGACCTGCGCATCGACCACGATCGGCGCGTCGCGGACGTCGAGACGGTCTACGATCCGGTGGCGAGCAACGGCGTGTTCACGTCGCTCGCCGCGACCGCCGCCGGCCGCTTCACGGCGACCGACGACGGCAGCGGACTGCCGTCGCTGAAGTCCGCCCAACGCCAGTCGTTCCTCGTGCGCAACCTCTTCGCGGACTTCCGCCGCCACGACCTCGGGCCCGAGTTCCACGAGAGCAACTTCGACGGCACGAGCGTGCAGACCGAGTTCATGACCGAGCCTTTGTGGGGCGTGGGCTCCACCGCGCCGTACGGCCACGACGGACGCAGCTCGACCTTGACCGACGTGATCCGCCGCCACGGTGGGGAAGCGGCCGCGTCGCGCGCCGGCTTCTTCGCGCTGAGCGACGGGGAGCGCGCGCAAGTGCTCGCCTTCCTCGGCAGCCTGCAGCTCTTCTCGCCCGAGGACACGGCCTCGAACCTGAATCCGAAGAACCCCGCGGATCCGCGGTATCCGCGACGGGGTCACGGGAGCATCTCGCTGGCGCCGCTCTTCAACGACCCGAGCGAGCCCGAGTAGCCCGTCTCGACCCTGCGAGCGCCGGGCGCGCTGCCGCGAGAACGGCCACGCGCCCGGTCTTTTCGTCGCGGCGCGCGCTCGCATGGCTCGCGACACGGCGCCGCTCGCTATCCTCGCGCGCGTGAATCCGACCCCTAACAAACGACTCGTGGACTACGCCGACTGCGCCGGGTGAGCGGCGAAGATGCCCATCGGGCAGCTCGCGCAGGTCCTGCGCGACGTCAACGCGAGTTCTGGAGGACGCCTCATCGTCGGGCCCGAGAGCTTCGACGATGCCGGCGTGGTGGCGCTTTCGGATGTGGAAGGGCTTCCGGCGGACAACCAGCTCGCGCTGGTGCAGACGATCGACTACTTCCCGCCCGTCGTCGACGATCCGTACTGGTTCGGCGCGATCGCGGCGACGAACGCGCTGTCGGACGTCTACGCGATGGGCGGCAAGCCGTTCAGCGCGCTCAACCTCGCCGGCATCCCGCGCGATTTCCCGCCCGAGTGGACGGCGCGCATCTTCGAGGGCGGGTTCGCGAAGATGCGCGAGGCGAAGACGCCGGTCGCGGGTGGTCACACGGTGATGTCGGACGAAGCGCTCTTCGGTTTCGCCGTCACCGGCCTGATCGACCGGCGGCGCGTCGTCACGAACGCGGGAGCGCGCGCGGGCGACGTCGTCTACCTGACCAAGGCGCTCGGCATGGGCGCGCTGACGACGGCGGCGAAGAAGAGCGCGATCGATTGGGCACGGATGGAGCCCGCGGCGCGCCAGATGGCGCAGCTCAACGACCGCGCGGCGGACGCGATGAACGCCGTCGGCGCGCACGCCTGCACCGACGTCACCGGTTTCGGCCTGGCGGGTCACGCGCGCAACATCGCGCTAGCGAGCCGCGTGACGCTGCGTCTCGAGCTCGCGCGCTGCCCGATCTTCCCCGGCGCGCTGGAGCTCGCGCGCCGCGGAATGTGCTCCGGCGGCGCGAAGCGCGGCCGCGCGGCGCTCGCGGACGTCGTGCGCATCGCGGGCGGGCTCGACGAGGCGCTCGTCAACCTGGCCTTCGACGCCGAGACTTCCGGCGGACTGCTGATCGTCGTCGCCGCGAGCGACGCCACGCGTCTCGAGACGGAGCTGCGCGCGCGAGAGCTCCCCGTGCACGCGATCGGCGAGTGCGTGCCCTCCACGGGAGCCCTGATCGAGCTCGCCTGAGCTGGCGCGCGCCGCGTCTCGATCGATGAAGCGTTCCGGTGAAGACGATGCATTCGACGACGAGCCGCGCGTGGCGAGCGCCGCCGGCGTCCTGCGCGAGCTCACGCCGCGAGCTCCCGGCCCGCCGTGGATCGTCGGCTGGCGCGGTTCGCCGCTCGAAGCGCCCGAGAACACGCGCGCGGGACTGGAGCGCGCGATCGCGCTCGAGCTCGACGGTGTCGCCTACGACCTGCGCGCCTGTCGCGGCGGAGAGCTCGTCCTGCACGCCGACGTCGATCTCGAGCGCACCACGAGCGGCCGCGGCCGCATCGGCGAGCGCGGCTGGACCGAGATCGCCGAGCTCGACGCCGGCGGCTGGTTCGGCGCGCGCTTCCGCGGCGAGCGGTTGATGCTGATCGAGGAAGCGCTGAGCCTCTCCGCGCTCCCGGGGCGCGAGCCGGTGCAGCACGTCCTCCTCCCCGGCGCGCGCGTCGATTTCGGTCGCGTCGCCGCGCTCGCGCGCGAGCTCGCGCCGCGCTCGTCGATTCGCGTCGCGATGCGCCGACCGCGAGCTGTGCCTCGACGCGCGCGACGCCGGTCTCGCCGCGCTCTTGATCAGCGCGGATGCGAGCGAGTCCGACCGGCGCTTCGTGGCCGCGGAGGGCCTTGCGGCCTGCGGCGCGACGGCCGCCGCGTGGAGGCGCGGTTCGAAGGAAACGTGGGAGTGCGAGCGCTGGATGCTCGCGGCGAATGCGCCGAGCGATCTCCTGTGGGCCGCGCGCGCGCCGTTCCACGGAGTGCTCACCGCCGAGCCGTTGCGCGCGCACGCCGCGCGCTCGCTCGCGCAGCTCGCGCCCGCTGGCAGCGCATTCGATGGAGGCGAGCGAGGCGACGACGAGCTCTGGCCCGTGAGCGCGCCCGTGCTCTTCGTCGAACCCGAGCTGCACCACGACTCGCGCGCGTCGTGGTGGGGGAGCTGGCGCGTCGAGATCGCGCTGCGCAATCCCTTCGCCTGGCGCACGCGCGCCACGCTCTCGGTGCTGCCGCGACGCGGCGCGTTCGACATCCGCGGCGTGCCCGTCGCGGCCGAGCTCGAGCCCGGCGCGGAGCTGCGCGCGCCGATCGAGATCACCGGCGGCTCGTGGCAACCCGGCGGAGATCCGCTGGCGGTCGGGAGCCTGCGCTGGCGCGCGGGACCAGGTCGTCCAGCGGGGCGCCTGCTCTTCGACGCGCCGCTCGAACGCCAGCGCCGCGCGCTCGCCGACGCGCTCCCCGTGCGTCTGTCGATGCTGCGCGAGGCGCCGCGCGACGAGGACGCGACGATGGTCGTGCGACGGCGGGGGAGCGAGCTGCTCGTGTCCGTCGAGCGCACGGGCGGCTCGAGCGACGTGCGCGCGTTCGCCTGCATCGAAGGGCGCGTCGTGAGCGGCGCGCGCGGCCTGCGCATCCGCTTGCCGCGCGACTTCGACGCGCGCCGCGACGGCGTGCCGTTCAGCTGCGGCTTCCACGGCCTGCTCGCGGGCGAGCGCCGCTGGCGTCGCTTCGCGGGCGGACTGCCCGACGAGCTCAGCGCCGGGCCGCCGGGCCGCCTCCTGCCCTGGGCGTCGGCGACGCGTTGAGCGGACGGCGTCGCGCTCGCGCGCGGCAATCGGCGGGCGTACCCTGCTCGCGCTCCCACGCGAGCGCTTCACTTGGACTTCAACGCAACGCCCACGGATCTGGAGGCCATCGAGCGCGAGGCCGCGCACTTCCTCGAACGTTCCGTGCGTCGCGCGGAACGCGCCGGCGGACTCGGTTGCTTCGTCGGGCTCGTGCTCGTCGTGATCTCGGTCGTGACGGCGCCGGCGCACGGCGGCGTCGGCATCGTCTTCGCGGCGTTGATCGCGTTCGGCATCCTGGTCTTGAGCGCCAGGCGCGCCACGCGCCAGTCCGTCGAGGACTTCCGCAAGACCTTCGCGCCGCTCGCGGGAGACAGCGCGCGCCGGCGCGCCGCGCAGGCGTACCTCCAGCGTCAGATCGACAAGCACGGCACGACGAAGACCGGGCGCATCGCGCGCGAGCTGCTCGCCGCCGCGTCGAAGGCGCGCGAGCAGGCGCCGGGCCTGAAGCGCGACGTGGCCGAGGCCGTGCGCGGAGCCAAGGCCAAGGTGATCCTCGAGGGCCCGCCGCCGCGCACGGAGCGCGCGCCGCTCGAATCGGGGAGCGCCGGTGCCGCGCCGACTCGCGCTCGCGTCGAGGTCGAGCTCCCCGACGTCGGAGGGCTGCGCGAGCGCGCGCGCGGCGCGCAGGCGACCTTCGAGCGCATCGCGGAGGCGTTGCATCCGAGCGCCAAGCCACCGCCGACTCCCGACGGCGCACCCCGCGCGGCGCCGCGCGCGGTGCCGCCGGCGAGCGCTCCCGCGCGCGCCGCGCCCCCGAGTGCGCCGAGCCCGTCGAGCGCAGGGGCGAGCTCCGCGTTCGCGTCGGCGAGCCCGCCGGCGCGAGAGTCCGGCGCGCGCGAGTCGTCGCGCGTCGAGCCGCCTCCGGCGAGCTCCCCGACGCCGACCTTCAGCCCCTGGG
>JBGATX010000194.1:0-10922 GCA_044228975.1 Planctomycetota bacterium
CTGCGCGTGCAGACCGAGCACGAGGGCTCCGACGGCTCGCGTCGCATGGTGCTCGCGCTCGCCGACAACCGCACGATCGAGTGCGTCGTCTTGCCGAAGGCCGCGTTGTGCGTCTCGACCCAGATCGGCTGCGCCGTCGGTTGCCTCTTCTGCATGAGCGGGCGCGACGGCTTGCTGCGCAACCTGACGACCGACGAGATCCTCGCGCAGGTCGTGCTCGCGCGTCGCAGCGAACGCACGCGCCGCATCGTGTTCATGGGCATGGGCGAGCCGTCGCACAACCTCGCCAACGTCCTCGCCGCGATCGACGTGCTCGGCAACGAGGGCGAGTTCGGCCACAAGGAGCTCGTCTTCTCGACCGTCGGCGACCGCAAGGTCTTCGCGCGCCTGATGGGCCGCAAGGTGCGTTGCGCGCTGGCGCTCTCGCTGCACACGACGAACGACGCGCTGCGTGCGGAGCTCCTGCCGCGCGCGCCGCAGATCCCGGCCGAGGAGCTGATCGAGCTGTCGGATGCGTACTGCAAGCTCACCGGGCACCCGCTGCTCGTGCAGTGGACGCTGCTCGCGGGCATCAACGACACCGATGCCGAGCTCGAACGCCTCGAGCAGCTCCTGCGCGGCCGCCGCGCGATCGTGAACTTCATTCCGGTGAACCCGATCGAGGGCGCGAGCTACACGCGCCCGTCGCTCGAGCGCGCCGAGGAGATGGCGCGCTGGCTCACCGACCGCCGCGTGCTCTCGACCGTGCGCATCTCCGCCGGCCAGGACGTCGACGGCGCGTGCGGACAGCTGCGGGCGCGTGTGAGCGCATCGAAGCCGCAAGCCTGAGTCGGCGGAGCGCGCACGCTCGGCGATCGGGCGCGCGCTCTTGTCACCGATCGGATCGGTGTCTATGACTCGTCCGCGCGACGCACGCGCTCTCGTGGATCTCCAACTCCCCTCCCTGCCCGTTCCGCGCACGGCTCAGCCGAAGAACGTGTTCTCGCGCTGGATGCGCGCGGGCACGGGTCACGACGGCTGCGAGATCGAGGAGAAGCGCGAGCCGTGGTATCGCGTGCTCTGGCTGACCGGCGTCGACTACTTCTCGACGCTCGGGTACCAACCCGGGCTCGCGCTGCTCGCCGCCGGCGCTCTCTCGCCGGTCGCGACGGCCGTGCTCGTCGTCGTGACGCTCTTGTGCGCGGTGCCGGTGTACTCGCAGGTCGCGCGCTACTCCTTCGCCGGCCAGGGCTCGATCGCGATGCTCGAGTCGCTGCTCTCGGGCTGGGGCGGGAAAGCTCTCGTGCTCGCGCTGCTCGGGTTCGCGGCGACCGATTTCGTGATCACGATCACGCTCTCGGCGGCGGATGCGTCCGTGCATGCGATCGAGAACCCGTGGCTGCACTCCTGGCTCGGCGATTCGCGGATGTTGCCGACGCTCGTGCTGCTCGCCTTGCTCGCGGCGGTCTTCCTGATCGGATTTCGCGAGGCCGTGCGCATCGCGATCGCCATCGCGGTGCCGTACCTGCTCTTGAACCTCGTCGTGCTCGCGCGCGGTGCGATCGAGATCGTGCAGCATCCCGAGCTGCTCGACGCCTGGCGCGGCGACCTCGAGTTGCGCGGAGATTGGCCCACGCTGCTGCTCGCCGGCGCGATTCTCTTTCCGAAGCTCGCGCTCGGCATGAGCGGGTTCGAGACGGGCGTCTCCGTCATGCCGCACATCGCCGGAGATGCGGCGGATGCGAGCTCGACGCGGCCGACAGGGCGCATCCGCTCCACGCGCCGGATGCTGCTCGCGGCGGCGGCGATCATGAGCGTGCTGCTCCTCGCCTCGAGCTTCGTGACGACGGTACTCATTCCGCCCGCGGCCTACGGACCGCACGGCAAGGCCGCGGGTCGCGCGCTCGCGTACCTCGCGCACGAGCAGCTCGGCGAGGTCTTCGGCAGCGTCTACGACGTCTGGACGATAGCGATCCTGTGGTTCGCGGGTGCTTCGGCGATGGCGGGATTGCTGAACCTGATCCCGCGCTACTTGCCGAGGTTCGGCATGGCGCCGCACTGGACGGCGCACCGGCGTCCGATGGTGCTGGTGATCTTCGGCGTGAGCCTGCTCGTGACCTGGCTGTTCGATGCCGATGTCGAAGCGCAGGGCGGCGCGTATGCGACGGGCGTGCTCGTGCTCATGCTCTCGGCGGCGTTCGCCGTCGCTCTCGTTTCGTGGCGCGAGCTGCGCGCAGGAAGCGGCATCGCGAGCAAACTCGCTGCGTTCCTGAAGAGCGGCTACTTCTGGATCGTCACGGCGGTCTTCGGTTTCACGCTCGTCGACAACGTGATCGCGCGACCGGAGGGCGTGATCATCGCCAGCTGCTTCGTCTTCGCCATCCTCGCGTTCGGCGCCGTGAGCCGCATCCGTCGCGCGACGGAGCTGCGCGTCTCGGAGATCCGTTTCGCCGACGCGAGCTCGGCGGCGCTGTGGCATGAGCTCGTGGGCAAGAAGGTCAATCTGATCCCGCTGAAGGGCTCGACCATCGCCGATCGCGCGCGCAAGGGAGCGGAGCTGCGTGCGCACTACGCGCTCGAAGGAAAGCTGGCCTTCCTGCACGTCAACTTGATCGACAACAGGAGCGAGTTCCTCGCGCCGCTGACGTTGCGTGTGTCGCGGTGCGGCGACGACATCGTGCTCGAAGCGTCGGGAGCGATCGCCGTCGCCAACACGATCGCGTACATCAGCGAGCTGCTCGATCCGATCAGCCTGTTCCTCGGCCTCACGGGCCAGAACTTGATGAGCCAGGCGACGCGCTACCTGCTCTGGGGCGAAGGCGAGGTCGGCTTGATGGTGTACAAGATCCTCTTGCGCTACTGGGAGTGGACTCCCGGCGACGACGACGTGCGCCCGCGCATCTTCTTGATGAGCGAGTGATCAGACGAGGAACGGCACGAGACGCTTCGTACGGCGCGCGTACTCGATCCAGCTCGCGCCGAAGGCCTGCGCGAGCGCGCGCTCTTCGATCGTGATGCGCCACAGGAGCACGGGCAGCGTCGCGCCGAGGATGCAGAGCACCGCGAGCTCGCTGTCGAGCACGCCGCACAGGCCGGCGAGCACCAGCAGCAGTCCGCTGTAGGACGGATGACGCACCCAGCGATACGGCCCGCGCGTGACGAGTTCGTGCCCCGCGTGGATCGCGACGTCGACGGTGAAGAATCGTCCGAGCACGAGCACGGACCACCAGCGCAGCAGCAGCCCCGCGCCCATCGCGCTCACGCCGGCGACGTACCACGCGCGCGCGGATCCCGGCAGCCGCCAGCCCGGCACGAAGGAGAGCGCCACGCCGCCGGTGCACCCGAGCACGGTCGCGATCCACAGCCAGCGCAACGACCCGTGATCGCGTCCCGAGCTCCCGCTCGAGCGCCGGCGCACGAGCAGCGCGACTTCGGTCGCGATCCAGGCCGCGAAGAGGAACGTGTGCGCTTGCATCTGTGCTGAATCGAACGGCCCGGCCCTGCGCCGCCCGCTCGTGTTCATTCTGTCGCGCGCGACCTGAATGCGAAGCGCGCGAGCGCGAACTCGTCCGCGCTCGATGCAGAGCGACTTGACGGGGTCGGCGCGAGGTGGAGGATCGTTCCACCCGCGCCCACCGGCGTCTCCCGCGCCGCGACCCCACCACCCACATGCACGCGCTCGCTCTCGCCTCGTTGCTCTGCTTCTCCGCTCCGCTCGCGAACGGCGCGTCCCCCGGCGTCGACGACCCCGGCGCGCACCAGTGGAACCAGCCGCGCGGCGGGCCGACTTGCGATTCGACGAACGACGTCGCGCCGGTGCGCTCGCAGCCCAGGGAGCTCTGGCGCCTCGAGGTCAACGACACGCTCCTCGGCGAGCCGGTCGCCTGGGGCAACGTCGTCTTCGCGCTCGTCAAGCGCATCAAGGACGTGCGCGTCGTCGCCATCGACCTCGCGACCGGCAAGACGGTGACGAGCTCGACCAAGGTCGAGATCGACGACGAGAAGCACGCCTACCTCGCCTGCTGGGAGGGATTCGTCGCCGTCGTCGCAAGCCCCGCGCTGCGCTTCTTCACGTATCGCGGTCAGTTCTCCGCCTTGAACGAGAGCTGGCCCGGCAAGTGGACCAGCCCGCCGACCGTTCACGAGGGATACCTCTTCGCGTGCAGCCGCGCGACCGGCCTGACGATGTTCGACATCCGCACGGGCAAGAAGCTGGCGGAGACGAGCGACTGCATCGGCCAGCCCGGCGTTCTCGCCAGCGGCGCGGACCGCAAGTGGAAGGTCGCGACGCTCGTGCTGAGCGACGCGAGCATCAAGGAAATCGGCAAGGTCAAGATCGTCGGTGTGCGCGTCTCGCGCGTCGTGTGGACGGACACGGGTGCGTCGCTCACGAGCCCCGAGCCCGACTGGCACGCGCCGTTCGTACGTCGCGACCTGTCGTCGGACTTCCTCGTCGACGGCTTCGTGGCTCCGCTGCCCGCCGTCGGCGAGATGAAGGAGCCGACGTGGTTCTTCTGGACGCCCGAGCGCCTGATGGCGGAGAAATCCGCGCAGACATTCGCGGGAGTACTGCCGAGGGCTCTCGCGCCGATCATCACGATTCCCGGCGTGCACTCCGGCTGGGCGATCGGATTCTCCAGCGAGAGCGAGGTGCTGCGTTTTCGCGGCGACGGCAAGTTCCAGATCGTCGCCAGGCTTCCTTCCCCGCAACTGCGCCAAGGACGCATGAGCGCCGCGCGCGACGTCCTGTACTTCGAGAACTGGGCCGTCGAAGCGGAGAGCGGCGTCGTGCTCTGGTCGGATCCCAAGCTCGAGCCGCTGAGCGCGCTCCTTCCGGTCGCCGACGGCAAGCTGCTGTACGTCGCGAAGGACGACACGCTCGTGTGCTTGGGCGAGAGCTCGGCCGCCGCGCCGACGGCGAATGCGAGCAAGCGCGCCGCCGCCGCCACGACGAACGCGTCCGACGCTCGTCCGACGCGACCCGGCAGCGGCGAGGGCCTGGTGCTCGCCAACGGACAACGTCGCGCGGGCAGCGCGAGCGTGCTTCCCGACGGCCGCATCGAGCTCGAGAACGCCAAGGGCGAAACGTCGAGCTTCGCTCCGGCCGACGTCGCGCTGCTCGAACTCGCCGACGGTGCGCGCCTCGTGGGCGACGAATCCGCTGTCTATCGCGCCGCGTGGGCCGCGGAGCGCTTCGACGCGCACGCGGATCTCGAGCAGGTCTTCGAGGCCTACCTGACGCGCAACCTGATCGGCGAGTGCGAGCGCTTGAGCGCGGAACTGAGGCGTCTGGAGCTCGACGACGCGCGGCGCGACAAGCTCACGCGCAAGCTCGCGGGCCGCAAGGAGCTCACGGGTCCCGCGGTGAAGGCGCAGACGGCGCAGGCGCGCGAGGTCGAGGACGGCGCGCGCGAACGGCGTTGCAAGTCGATCGTCGCCAGCGCGCGCTGGCTGAGCGCGCACGGCATGCGATTGGCCGCGAGCACGCTGCTCGGACGCGCCGAGGAGCTCGCTCCCGCGCGCGACGACGTCCGAGAGCTCGCGCTCGCTCTCGCGCCGGCGGGGTTCGCGCTCCCGGATGCATCGAAGCGGCCCGCGGCGTGGATGAAGCTCGCCGAAGCGATGTTGCCCGTCGCGGGCGAGGTCGTTCCGCCCGACGATCCCGCGGCGACGAAGAAGCGCGTCGCGCCGTGGGACGCGAACGTGCTCCTGCTGCGCAGCCGCAACATCCTGCTGCTCTCGCGCGACTCGGATCCCGCGATCGTCGGCGAGTGCCTGCGTCACGCCGAGCGCACGGTGCGCGTGCTGGCTCGCGAGCTCGGCTCGCCGGCGGGCGCGAGCGCGAGCGACGGTCGCCTCGAGGTGCGTCTGCACGCCAACCGCGAGCAGTACCTCGCCGACCAGTCCGCGGGCGGCGTGCCGCCGGAGTGGACGTCGGGTTTCTTCTCGCCGACGGACGGCATCTCGCGCTTCTACGTGCCACACGACCAGACGCACCACGATCCGCTGGAGCGCGCGCTCTTCGAGGTGCTCGCGCACGAGGTGACGCACCAATGGATCTCCGTGCGCTGGCTCGGCAGCGAGCGCAAGCCCGCGACCGGCGATGCGAAGCGGCCGGGATACTGGATCGTCGAAGGCTTCGCGCGTTTCATCGAGGACCAGATCGTCGGCGCGGGCGACGAGCTGCGCATCGACGACGAGGCAGCGAACAGCGTCGACGTCAGCGCGCGCATCCTCGGCGAGGACCGGCTCATGCCGCTCGCGGAGCTGCTCGACCTCGACCAGATCGGGTTCTGGAAGCTCTCGAAGGAGCCGCTCGCGCTCGTGCAGCCCAGGCGCCTCATGCGCCGCGCGGAGATCAACGCCACCAACCGCTTCTACGAGCAGGGCGGAGCTCTCGCGTTCATGCTCGTGAACCACGCCGAGCGCAGGAAGCGCAGGCTGCTCTTCCAGTACTTGAAGGACTGGTACGCGGGCAAGCTCGAGCTCGAGAGCTGGAAGCAGCTCGGTTACGCCGACGCCGCGCAGCTCGAGACGGAGTTCCGCGCGTTCCTCGCGCGGCACTGATTCGCAGATCGAGCGCGCGGGTCGCTCAGAGATCCTTGTGCGGCAGGCTCATGCCCGCCGAGCTCTTCTTCGAGGCCTTCTTGCGCGTGCGTTTGCCAGCGACGACGCGCACGGGCGGAGCTTCGCTGCCTGACGGCCGCCAGTCCTTGGGCGGCTTCTCGCCCTTCATTTCATAGAGGAAGCGCGAGGGCTGCGATTCGACGCGCGTGCCGAACTTCGAGCGCGTCTTCGTCAGCGTGATCGTCAGATTGCGCCGCGCGCGCGTGATGCCGACGTACATCAGGCGCCGCTCCTCCTCGACCGTGTCCTCGGCGACCGAGCGCGCGTGCGGCAGGATCCCCTCCTCGACGCCGACGAGGTACACGCGCGGGAACTCGAGGCCTTTCGCCGCGTGCAAGGTCATCAACATGACCGAGTCGCGGCCCTTGTCGCGCCGATCCTCGCGCTCGTCGTCGGAATTGAGCGTGAGCGTCTCGAGGAACGTCCCGAGGCTCGCATCGCGCGTGCGGCGCACGTGGTTCTCGGCGAGGTCGAGGATCTCGAGCACGCCCTGCCAGCGCTCCTCGCGCGTCCTCGCGTCGGGATACGCGCGATCGACCTCGGCGCGATAGCCGACGGCTTCGAGCAGTTGACGGATCCAGCCGACGAGCGCGGGACCCGGATCCTGCGCGAAGACCGAGAGCGTGTTGCGGAACGTGCTCGCCGCTTCGACGGCGCTCTTCGGCAGCTCCCTGGCGAGCTCCGGCGTCTCGAAGACCTTCACCGCCGACACGCCCGCGCGCGTCGCCATCTCGACCGCGCGATCGAGCGTCGTGCGCCCGATGCCGCGCGGCGGAGCCTGGATCGCGCGCAGGAAGGCCGCTTCGTCCCAGGGATTGTGCACGAGGCGCAGGTAGGCGAGCACGTCGCGCACTTCCTTGCGATCGAAGAACGACATGCCGCCGACGAGCGTGTACGGGACGCTGCGCAGTCGCAGCTGCTCCTCGAACGCGCGCGGCTGCGTCTGCGTGCGGAAGAGGATCGCGAAGTCGCGGAACTGCGCCACGCCGCGGCGCACGAACTCGGCGATGTCGCGCGCGATCGTGTCGGCCTCGCTGACCTCGTCCTCGCCGCGCAGCATCGTCACCTGCTCGCCGCGGCCGCTCGCGGCGCGCAACGTCTTCGCGTGACGGTTCGTGTTGTGCGCGATGACCGCGTTCGCAGCCGCGAGGATCTCCTCGGTCGAGCGGTAGTTCGTCTCCAGGCGCACGACCTTCGCGCCCTTGAAATCCTTGTCGAACGAGAGGATGCGCGTGATGTCGGCGCCGCGCCAGCCGTAGATCGACTGGTCGTCGTCGCCGACGACGCACAGGTTGCGATGTCCGCCGGCGATCGCGCGCACGAGCTCGTACTGCGGCCCGTTCGTGTCCTGGTACTCGTCGACCATGACGTAGCGGAAGCGCTGCTCGAGCTGCTTGCGCACTGCCGGGTGCTCGCGCACGAGCGCGACGGCGCGCAGCAGGAGATCGTCGAAGTCGACGGAGCGCGAGCGCTTCAAGTGCTCCTCGTACATCTTCCAGGCGCGGCCGATGAGCTCCTCCTGATCGTCCGCAGCGCTGGAGAGAAACGTCTCGCTCGACACGAGACGGTTCTTCATCAAGGAGATGCGTCCGTGCAGCACGCTGGGCTGGATCGACGCTTCGCCGATGCGCAGCTCGCGCAGCGCGCCCTTCAGCGCCGCGAGCTGATCGCTCTGGTCGCAGATCGTGAAGTTCGGCGCGAGGCCGGTCTCCTTGGGGAACGCGCGCAGCAAACGCACGCAGAAGGCGTGGAACGTGCCGACCGTGAGCTCCTTGCCGCGCGTCTTGCCCACGAGCTCGGACGCGCGCTCCTTCATCTCGCCCGCGGCCTTGTTCGTGAAGGTCATCGCCAGCACGTTGCCGGCCTGCACGCCGCGCGAGAGCAGGTACGCGATGCGCACCGTGATCACGCGCGTCTTGCCCGAGCCCGCGCCGGCGAGCACGAGCACCGGCCCCTCCGTCGTCGTGACGGCGGCGCGCTGCTCGGGGTTGAGTCCGTGGAGGAGGTCGGGCATCAGGGGCGGGAAAGTATTCGCTTGGCACGGAAATCTCCACGGCGCTCCGCACGTCGAATCCCAGTTCCGCCTCTACGCGATCGGCCGGATTCGTCGCGCCGCTGGCGGTCCAGCGTCGTCGCAGATAGGCTCACCTCGCCGGTGGAGCATCTCGCTGGTCGGCGGGAGAATAATCATGAGCAACGTTGCGTTTCCGAGGTCGCGGTTCCGGTCGCTCGCGATCGTCATGTCTTGCGTCGCCGTGGTCGCACCGAGCCAAGGCTCTCGCTCCGCCGCGAACACGACCTGCGCGCCGCCGACGCTCATAGCGAACTGCCTGACGACCGCGGTTCACACCTATTCGACCGACAAGATCCAGATCATCTGTCTGAATCCCTGTGCACTCGGTTGCACGAAAGGCGTCATCTATGTGCCGGGCTCGGGTACGGGCTCGTACTGCAAGTGCTCGATCTTCGCGGGACCGGCGTGCTGCCACCTCGTCGCCGGGTACAATGATGGGGACGACAGCGCGTTCTTCACCACTGACGGGGACTGCGGCGGAGCGTGCCCGGCAACAACGTGCGCCATCACATTCGAGGAGATCGATCGGGATCACGGAAACTACAGCGCGGGTTGTGAATGAATGCCGCGGTGAACCGGCGCACTCGGGTCGTGGCGTGGGTCGGAATCGCCGCCGTCATCGTCGCGATCTCCCGCTTCGTCGGCTCGCCAAAGGGTGAGGCTCGTGCCCCGCTGCCTGATCGGGCCGGCGCCGTCGACCGCGCAACAGAGCGCCGCTCCGACGGTCCGCCCGCTGCGGCGCAGGCGGACGCGAGGCGCGCAGCCGATGCAAAGCCCTCCCCGGCATTCGTGCTGGTGCGCGTGGAAACGCGCTCCGGCGCGACGGTCGCAGGTGCAAACGTCGTTCTTTCCAACGAGGACGGCGAGCAACCGGTGGGCGTCACCGACGACGCAGGCGTCGTCCGCGTTCCGGTGCCGTCGAATGGGATTGCATGGCGTGCCGACGCTTCGAACGGAGATCACGGCTCTGTCGAGTTCCGGGCGCAGCTCTCGGAGCTGACGATCATTGTCGCACCGCACCGGCTCGTGCGCGGAAGGATTCAGAGTCCATACCCGATCGATGCCGCAAGCGTCTTCGTGCTCGCACGGCAACGCTCGAAACCGCCTCCCGATCTCGCTTTGATCTACGTTGCGATGCACGACCTCAGCGCGGGCCGCGGCGCGAGCGTGCTTCCGGTCGATCTCGTACGGACGGACGGAACGTTCGTACTCGAGGTCGAGGACCTTCCGGGCAGCTGGCTGATTGAAGCCGGCGGCGCGGGCATGATAGGCGCCGATCGAACGACGTGGGAACCGACGGCCCGCGAGGAGGTTGTCGTCTCCTTGCAGGCTTGCGCAGGAATCTGCGTCCACGTGGAGGACGAAGCCGGCGCTCCGCCGGTTGTGTCACCCGCCCTCGGCGGTTCGGGCCCCTTCCACTATTCGACGGATTCGGAGCACGTTCGCGCCACTCACGTACCGGCTACCGTCGCCGTCCTCGCGGGGATCGAACCGGCATGGGCCGTGAACGCGCGCGATCACCGGCTCCTGCTGTTCGTCGGTGACACGCGAGCGGTCGAAGGCGTGGCGAGTATTCGCCTTGAGTACCCGGGTTACGAGCCCAAGAACTGCGATCTCCCGATCGACGGCCTCGCATCTCCGATCCAGACACACCCTGTCCAACTCCGACGCATCGCTGAGGGTTGGGGAACGGTGCGCATTGAGGCCCGAGGCGCGCCGCCGGACTTGGATCGAGCGGCATACGGAGCAGCGCTGCGGGGGAACCTACTCCTCGAAAGCGAGACTGGCGAACGGCACGCCTTTCCTCTCGATGCGTGGAACGGCAACCTCTGCATCGTCGAGAGTGTTCCCACAGGCATCTACCGAGCGCGATTCCAGTCTCGGGACGGGCCCTTCTGCTCGCCTGCGGCGGCCGAGGCATCGAGCGTCGTCCGTGTTGAACGCGACGTAGTCACGCTGCCGGTCGATTTCTCGGCGATGTCCGTATTGCTATTGGAACCGGACGCGCCTTCGCACGCGACGTTTGATGGTCCACTGCGCGTACTGCTCTCGGAGGGAACGCCGACTCGAAATGAGCGCGGGAACATGGAGTCCCACGGCGCGCGATTGCTTGAGCTGCTCGGGCCGCCGTATCTCGTCGGCGGATGGACCGGCGCGCGGATCGCCGTGAAGTCGCTCTACCCTCGGTCGACCTTTGCCGACGGATTCGTGGCCGTGGACGCGCTGCCTGGCCGGGTCACAG
>JBGATX010000195.1:0-10871 GCA_044228975.1 Planctomycetota bacterium
AGGAGCGTTCCGGCCTGCTGGCGCTGGTAGAGACGGTGCACGCCGGTGGTCGGCTCCGCGGAGACGCCCATGATGCCCATGCCCAAGCGCGTCCCCATGTCGGCGGACTCGCCGAGCGAGCGCTTGAGCAGCTTGAGGATGATCGCGTACTCCTCGCTGTCGTCCTTGGCCGGCGCGGGGACCTTCTTCTTCGCCTCGCACTCGGTGCCCAGATGCACGAGCAAGGTCGCGTCGCCGCCGTCGTCGAGCAGCATGTTCGGGCCGTCGCCATTGGGCCAGGTGAGCGCCTGCTCGGTGCACCACCAGTATTCGTCGAGCGTCTCGCCCTTCCACGCGAACACCGGGATGCCCTTGGGATCCTTGATCGTGCCCTTGCGGCCGACCGCGACGGCAGCGGCGGCGTGATCCTGCGTCGAGAAGATGTTGCAGGAGGCCCAGCGCACTTCCGCGCCGAGATCGACGAGCGTCTCGATCAGCACGGCCGTCTGGATGGTCATGTGCAAGGAGCCGGAGACGCGCGCGCCCTTGAGCGGCTTCTTCTTCGCGTACTCCTCGCGCAGCGTCATCAGGCCGGGCATCTCGTGCTCGGCGAGCTCGATCTCCTTGCGGCCCCACTCGGCGAGCGAGAGGTCCTTGACCTTGAAATCGAGCTTGGTCGACGTCGTCGGGCGGGTCTTCTGTGCGGTGGGAGGCATGTGCGGGTCCTGTTGCGTGCCGGAGATCACGTGCCGGAGGGCACGCGCCCCCGGACGAGGTAGAGATCGAGCGCGACGCTGGACGCCGATGCAACATCGGAATCCCCGCGACGCTTGGGCTGGTAGCGATCGTCGACGGCCTGCAGCGTCGCGTCGACGAAGCCGGCGCGCTCGAAGCTCTCGAGCACGTGGCGCGGATCGAGACCGAGGTGGCGATCGCCGAGCTCCTCGCGCATCCACTCCTCGCGGTGTGGCGCGAGCTCGAGCGCGACGGCGCTGGCTCCGGGCTTGAGCGCGCGGCGCATCTCGCGCAGCGCCGACTCGGGCTCCTCGAGGTGGTGCAGCACCATCGCGGCGACGCAGCCGTCGAGCTCGCGATCGGCGATCGGGAGCTCGTCGAGCTCGCCTCGGCGCAGGTCGAGCGTGCAGCGCCCCGATCCCATGGGGCCGACGGGCATCGGCTCGAGCTTGGCGCGCGTTTCCTCGAGCATCGCGCTCGAGGAGTCGACGCAGATCAGCCGCTCGCACAAGCCCACGAGCGCGTGCGCCATGAAGCCGGTGCCGCAGCCGAGATCGGCGAGCACGAGCCCCGGCCCGAGCAGGTTCGCCGCCGCGCGCTGGCGCGCCTGTCCCGTGGCGAAATCGACGCCGATCTTGTCCCACTCGCCCGCGACGCGATCGAAGAAGGCGCGCGAGCTGGCGCGGCGATCGGCGAGCACTTGATGCAAGCGTTCGACGTCGGCGGCGAACTCGGGGAGCGTCGGGATCTCCGCGCGCAGCGCGTTCCACAGGCGCACGCGCACGTCGCGCGCTTCGTCGAGCGCCGCGCCGTTGCGCGCGAACCCGGCGCGCAGGAAGGTCGTGCGGCCGGAGTGCCGCTCGACGAGCAGTCCGGCATCGCGCAAGACGCGCAGGTGGTTCGAGACGCGGCTCTGCTGCATCTGCAGCACGCGCGTCAGCTCGGTCACCGAGAGCTCCGAGAGTTCGAGCACACCGAGCACGCGCAGGCGCGTCGGCTCGCCGAACAGGCGCAGCACCTCGGTCAGGTCGGCGGCGGGGGCGATCACGCCTGAATCATCGCATCATGATGCGCTGATGCTAGAGGGGTGCTTCGATCGCCGACACAAGCTCCTGCTGGACAAACGCTTGTGCCGGCGGCCGAGTCACGCCGCCGGCGTCAATCGCCGAGCTGGACCGACGAGACCGACACGACCCGGACCTGGATGGGGCCGGAAGGCAGCTGCACGCGCGCCTCGTCGCCGGGGCTCTTGCCGAGCAGTCCGGCCGCGAGCGGCGCGCGATACGAGACGACCTGGTCGTGGCCGTCGGTGTCCCACGGACCGAGGATCGAGATCTCCTGGTCGTGGCTCTTCGAGAGGTCGCGGAAGCGCACGTGCGAGCCGGGGCAGACGACGTTCTCGGGCAGGATCTCGTTCTCGATCACTTCCGCGCGGCGCAGCTCGGTCTCGATCTCGGCGGCCCGCGAGGTGAGCGTGCGCTGCTCCTCGATCGCCGCTTCCCATTCGGAGTTCTCCGAGAGGTCGCCCATCGCCGCGGCGCGTCCGATCGCTTCCTGGTTGGCGGGGATCTTGACCTCGCGCAGGTGGTGCAGCTCGGCCTTGCGGCGCGCGAGCCCCTTGCGCGTCGTGTAGATGCGGTCGTTGTCCCAGAACCACGTCGGCTGCGCGCGCATCGAGCTCGGCAGCTGGCGGATCAGGATGTCGGTGAACATGCTGTCGATCGGATCGTCGACGCCGCGCTGCACCGTGCGCTGCAAGCTCGTCAACGCCTCGGGATCCGCGTCGGCGAGCAGACGGCGCAGCAGCGGTTCCTTGCCCTTGGTGAGCAGCTCCGTCAGGCGCGTCGTCGAACGCGCGATCTGCGGATCGCCGCGCCGGTTCACGTGCAGGTACGAACCCAGCGCGAGCAGCGCCTGGGTGCGCTGCGTCCCCGTCGGCAACTCGCCGGGGAGTTTGCCCGCCTCGCCCAGGCGCGCGAGGCTGATCAGCACCTCCGCGGCGCGCAGCGGGCGCGCGAGCAGGTCCTTGTACGCCGCGCCGAGATCCGCCTCGCGCTTGGCGGCGAAGAGCGTGTCGACGAGCAGCTTGGCCATGCCCGGAGGCGCGTGCTGCAGGTTGCGCACGGCTTCGTCGGCCCAGGCGTCTCCCAGGACTTCCTGCAGGCAGGCGACGCAGCGCTCCTGCTCGCGCAATCCCGGCAGCGACTGGAAGTGGGCCCACAAGGCCGGCGTCTTGCCCGCGTCGCTCGGCGGCGGTTGCGCCGCGGCTTCGCGCAGCGTGGTGAGCAACGGCTCGGGCGAAGCGCCGCGCTCTTCGCGCAACAGGATCCACGCGGCGAGGCGCAGCGAGAGCGGCTCCTTCGGTCCGTTGGCCTTCTCCTCGAGCACCTCGAGCAGCATCTCGCGCAGCGGCTGGTCCTGGTTGCCTTGCAGCTGCTCGCGCACGCGCGAGAGCACGTCCGAGAGCGAGACCGCGTTCTGCAACTGGCGGCGCAGGTCCGAAACCGGATCCATGGCCGTGTTCAAGAGCTGGATCTCGCCCTTCACGGGCGTGCCCATGACCTTGAACCACTCGCTCGATTCCGCGAGCTTGCGCGCCTTGCGCCACCAGCCGTTCCAGGCCGTGCCGTCGACGCCGACCTGCGCGAGCGCGTTCTTGATCGAGACGTTCGACGCGCGACCGTAGTGGCGCTCGAGCACGTTGCGCAGCACGAGCAGCGGCTCTTCCTTGATGCGCTTGCGCAAGCCTTCGCTGTCGCGGAAGAACTGCGCGCGCAGGTCGCTCTCGGGCAGCGCCTCGAAGATCTCCATCGCGGCCGAGAGCGGGAATCGATCCGTGCGGCCGGAGGTGAAGCGCACGCCGACATCGAGCGCGTCGAGCGCGAGGTCGTGCACTTCGCCCGTGCCCCAGCCGCCGGCGTGGTAGACGAGGCGGCCGTTCTGGAACCACATCAAGCGCTCGAACTGCACCCAGGCCTTGCGCGGATCGCCGAGGTCGGCCTTGAGGCCCGAGATGCGCGAGTAGGCTTCCCACCACGCTTCGCCGCCCCACGCCTTGCTCGCGGCGAGGAAGAGCGGCGTGGCGAGTTCGCCGGGGGGGCCGCCGGCTTGCACGGCGACGCCGAAGAGCAGCGCGGCGTCGGCGAAGCGTCCGGCGGCGTCGAGCTTGTGCGCGTGCTCCTTCAGCTGCGGCAAGCAGCGCGGCAAGCGCTTCTTCTCGCCCGCCAGGCGCAGCGCGCGCACCAGGTCGTCGACCGGGCCTTCGGCGGCGATCAGCGCATTCCAGGCCTCGTCGAACTCCGGCCAGTCTTCTTGGGTGACGAGCAGGGTCAGGCTCATGGCAGGACTCCGGGTGGCGCTGCTCCCGCCGGGCGGCGACCCGGCAGGCGCGTCAGCGTTGCGTTCGAAACGAATCAAGCGGCGACGGTCGCGCCCTCGCGGAGCTCGACGAGCTCGGCGCGAGGGCGCTACGTGCCGACATGATGCACAATCGCGCGCTCCGGATCCACTGCGCGCCGTGGTTCGCGCACGAGTCGAACCGGGGCCGCGGGCCCGTCGTGCGCAGCCGGCGGCGCTGGCCGTCTCCGCTGGCTCAATCCACGGCCAGCAGCGCGCCCTTCAAGTAGCGCGAGCGGCTGAATTCGGGTCGCTGGGGGTGATCCGGACCCGCCCCGAGCACCTCGAGCAACCGGACCTCGCGTTGCGCGCGCCGCGCCGACTGGAAGAGCATGCCGAGGAAGGTCGGCAGCTCGAGCGCGCCCGAGCACGAGAAGGTCGCCACGAGCCCTCCCGGCCGCACGGCCTCGAGCGCCAGCGTGTTCATGTCGCCGTAGCGGTGCAGTCCCTCCTCGAGACCCGCCTTGCCGGTGATCACCTTGTGCGGGTCGAGCACGATGACGCCCGGCTTCGTGCGCGCCGTGCGCACGTCGCGCAGCACGTGGAAGAGATCGGCGTGCACGAACTCGATCGCGAAGCCGCCGAGCTGAGCCGCCTGTCGCGCGCGTTCGAGCACGACCTCGTCGAGATCGACGGCGCGCACGCTGCGCGCCCCGGCGCGCGCGGCCTGCAGGCCGAATCCGCCGGTGTTGCAGCACAGATCCAGGACGTCCTGGCCGCGCGCGAACTGCGCCACGCGCAGCCGGTTGTCGCGCTGATCGCAGAAGAAGCCCGTCTTGTGCCCGCGTCCGGGCACGAGTCGGTAGCGCACCTCGTGCTCGACGATCTCGACCAGCTCGTCGGAGGCGTTCGCGGACGCGGCGGCCTGCGCTTCGTCGAAACCCTCGGCGCGCATCGCGGAGGGCGGCACGCGGTGCACGATGCGATGCTCGGGATAGAGCTCGAGCAGCGCGCGCTCGACGTCGTCGCGCAATCGCCAGAAACCGAGCGCGTGGTACTCGCAGACGAGCACCAGGCCGAGCTTGTCGACGATCAACCCCGGGAGGTCGTCGCCTTCGGCGTGCGCGATGCGGTAGGCGCTGGTCACGTCCGGCAGGCGCAGAAGCTTCTTGCGCAGGCGATCCGCTGCGGCCAATTGGCGCAGCAGGAACTCGCGCGGCGAGCGCAGATCGCTCTTCTTGCCGCGCGAGAGCATGCGCACGCGGATGTCGGAGGCTTCGTTGTAGAGCCCGTGACCGACGAAACGCCCCTGCGCGTCGCACACTTCGACCAGTGCGCCGTTCTCGAGCTCCTCGCGCGGCAGCTCGACCTGGCGCGCGAAGATCCACGGGCCGTTGGGGACGAGATCCGTGGCGAGGCGCACGCTGGGCCGGGAGCCCGCGCGGGTGTCGGAGGAGAGGTCGCTCATGCGTGGGGGCTACCGGAGACTTGCGCCGCGGCTTTCGCGTGCTCGGACGCAACCGGCGCAACGAGGCTTTATAACCTGCGCGCACGCGCGTGCCGATGCGTGGCCCCGGCGACGAACACGGATTCGCCGCCCGGCGCCCCACGTGTCGCCGTCACGCGCGGCCCCACTCCGCATGCTGCTCGCGTTCCTCCAGTCGGTGCTGCTCACCGGCGCCACCGTGCATTCGATGGTCCCGGGCGAAGCTCCCGCGCGGCGCGACGTCCTGATCCAGCGCGACCTCGTCACCGCGCTGCTCGCGCCGGGCACGACCCAGGGCGTCCCGCCCGAGGCGAAGCGCGTCGACCTGAGCGGCCTGCACCTAATTCCCGGCCTCATCGACGGCTTCGTCAACCACGATCCGGACCACGATCGCTTGTACGTCGCGAGCGGCGTGACGCTCATCCGCGACCAAGGCAGCGACCTGACGCCGGCGATGGCCGAGCGCGACCTCCTGGCGCGCGACCGCGGCCCCGGTCCTTGGATCCACGCCGCCGGCGCGCCGCTCGTCGGCGCCGGCTCGCGCACGGGCATCGTCGTCGGCTCGCCGGAGGATGCGCGGGACAAGCTTGCGCGCGCTCTCAACGACTACCACCTCGACTACCTCTCGATCCAACCGAGCTTGAGCGTCGACACGTGGCGCAAGATCCTCGACGTCGCGCACGAGCGCCACCTGCAGGTGTGGGGGCCGCTCGTGCAAGGCGTCACGCTCGAGGAAACGCTCGCCGCGCGCCAGGACGGCCTCTTCCATCTCGGCGTCCTGCTGCCGCCGGGCAAGAACTGGGGCAACGTGAGCGCCGAGGAGCTCGCGCCGCGCGTCGAGGCGTTCGCGCGCTCGTCGACCGCGCTCGTGCCGACGCTCGCGCTGCACGCCGCGCGCGTCGTGCAGCCGAGGAAGGACGCGCCCGAGCTCCTGCACCTCGCGCCGATCTACGTGCAGCAGTGGACGACCGACGCGCTGCAGCGCGAGGCGTTCTTCACCGGCGCCGACGCGCTCGAGCGCCAGAAATCCGCCGTCGCGGCGCTCGCGCTCGAGCTGCGCACGCTGAAGTCGCTCTGGGACCAGCACGCGCGTCTCGTGCCGGGCAGCGCGAGCCCGAATGCCTGGCTCTTCCCCGGGCACGCGCTGGTCGACGAGCTCGCGCTGTGGGTGCGCGCGGGCATCGCGCCCGCCGACGTCGTGCGCGCCGCGACGCAGGGCGCGGCGAAGCTGCTCGGCATCGAGGATCGGCGCGGCACGATCGCGGTGGGCAAGGTCGCCGATCTCGTCGCCTGCGCCGCCGATCCCGAGGCCGACATCGCCGCCCTGCGCGAGCCGCGCGCGGTCGTGCTGCGCGGGCGCGTGCTCGATCGCGCGGCGCTCGATGGGCTGCTGAACGATCTCAAGCAGCGCCAGGTCTCCGAGCAGAAGCGCGTGCTCGGCCGCGAGCCGCTGCCGCTCGCCGAGATCGACCTGCCGATCGGCAAGGTGCTCTTCTCCGGCCGCGCCGAGCAGCGCCTTGCGAGCCTGCGCCTCGCCGCGGAACGATTCGCCGTCGTGCAGCGCACCGACGGGAGCGTGACCTACGTGACGCGCATGCTCACGCTCGGCAGCACGTCGCTCGCCGACACGGAGCTCACGCTCGCGCAGACGATCCAGGGCGACCTGCTCGTCGATTTCGACCTCGAGGTGAAGAGCGGTCCGCGCATGGTCAAGACCAAGGGCACGCGCGCGGGCAGCGCGCTCAACGTCGAGCGGCGCATGGACGGCAGCTTCGTCGACAACGTGCCCGTGCGCGACGCGCTGAAGCTCGTCGACGTCGGCAGCGTACTCTCGAGCGTGATCGCCGCGCATCACGGCCGCGACGGCGAGTTCAAGGTGCTCTACTTCGAGGACTTCGAGGCCGCGTTCGGGCCGTGGATCATGCGCATCGACGAGGGCGGCACGCTGCTCTGGCACACCCAGAACGGCGCGATGTCGGCCACGTTCGATGCCACGGGAGCTCCTGTCTCCGTGCACCGCGAGCGCGGCCGCGAAATCGTCGACTGGTCGTTCAGCGAGGTCTCCGCTCCCGAAGGCGGCTTCCCGATCCCCGCGCCCAACCGCGTGCCTTCGAAGCGCCCCGACGCCGCGACGGGGAGCGGCGGCGCTCCCCGCTGAGGCCCCGTCAGGGCCGGCCGCGCGCCCCGAGGCTCGACCGCGCGCGAGGTCGCGCGCGCCGCGCGAAAAATGACGCGCGCATGCAACGGATCGCTCTCGCCGTTCGACGCTGGCGTGGAGGCCGCACCCCGCACACTCCCGTGCGCCGCCGCCCCGACAGGAGTCCCCGTGTCCAAGTCCGCCCTCGTCGCCGCGCTCGGTTTCGCCGCCCCAGCGCTCCACGCCCAGTCCACCACGGCGGTGAGCGTGAACCCCGCCGGCGTCCCGCGCGGTGGGACCTCCGTCGTGCTCTCGTCGACGGGGCGCTACGTCGCGTTCGCGAGCGACGCCTCCGATCTGGTTCCCGGCGACACGAACGCCGCGACCGACGTGTTCGTGCGCGACCTCGCGACGGGCACGACCGAGCGCATCAACGTCGACTCGAGCGGCGCCCAGGAACCCGCGCCGTCGATGTACGACCCGTTTCCGGCGGGCATCTCGAGCGACGGCCGTTGCGTGCTCTTCTCGAGCTCCGGCTCGACGCTCGTGCCGAACGACACGAACTCGCTCCAGGACGCCTTCGTGCGCGACCGCGTCGCGGGCACGACCGAGCGCGTGAGCGTGGCTTCGAACGGCGCGGAGGGCGTCGCGTTGCCGAACCCGTTCCCGCTCGGCAGCTACGCGCACGCCCTTTCCCCCGACGGGCGGTTCGCGCTCTTCACCAGCGACTGCCCGAACCTCTCGCCGTTCGACTCGGGATCGCGCTACGACGTGTTCGTGCGCGACCGCCTCGCGGGCACGACGGAGCTCGTGAACCTGACCCACCTCGGCGGTCTCGCGGACCGACACTGCATCGGCGACGCGCTCTCTCCGAACGGCCGGCGGATCCTGTTCCACAGTGCGGCGACGAACCTCGTGCCCGGGGACACGAACGGCTACGGAACGGGCGTCGACCTGTTCGTGCGCGACCTGGACGCGCAGACGACGGTGCGCGTCAACGTCGGCCCCAACGGCGAGCAGAGCGACGACAGCGTCGGGGACCTGTCGAGCTGGTCGGCCGACACGCGCTGGGTCGCGTTCCGCAGCGCGGCGACGAACCTGGTGGCGGGGGACACGAACGGCTCGATGGACGTGTTCGTGAAGGACACGCTCACCCAGGCCGTCGAGCGGGTCAGCGTGACCTCCGCCGGCGCGCAGGCGACGAACGTCACCGACGCCACGACCCGCTCGTTGGCGATGGTGTCCGCGGATGGACGGTTCGTGGCTTTCCCCAGCCCGTCGCCGGATCTCGCTCCCGGAGACCCGAGCCTTGCGACGGACGTCTACGTGCACGATCGCCGGACGCACTCGACCCGGCGGGAGAGCCTCGATTCGTCGCTGGTGCCCGCGAACGGGTACTCGGTGGAGCCGCAATGGAGCGGTGATGGGCGAGTGCTCGCGTTCGTGTCGTATTCGGCGCTCGCGCCCGGCGACACCAACGGCCTGCCGGACGTCTACGTGCGTGATCGCGGCCCGCTCGGCGCGTACTCGACGTTCTGCGAGGGCACGGAGGCTCTCTGTCCCTGCGCGAACGGCAGCGGAGGCCATGCCGGCTGCCGTCATTCGTTCGGAAGCGGCGGACTCCTCGTCGCGAGCGGCGAACCTTCGGTCGGAGCCGACACGCTCGTGCTCGAGACGAGCGGGCTCCCCCCGTCCACGACGGCGATCTACCTGCAGGGCACGGCGCAAGTCGGCGGCGGGGCCGGAGCGGTGCTCGCCGATGGCTTGATCTGCGTCGGCGGCGACGTGGTCCGTCTGGGGGTTCGCACGCAGTCCGCCGGTGCGTCCGTGTTCGGTGGGGGCGGCGTCGAGCCGCTCGTCTCCGTGCGCGGACAGCTCCCGCCCGCCGGCGGAACGCGCGAGTATCAGGTCTGGTATCGCAACGCCGCCTCGGGTTTCTGCACCCGCGCCGTGGCCAACTTCACCAATGGGATTCGATTGACTTGGACGCCCTGACGCCCCGAGCGCCGGACGCACGCACGCCGCCGCGCCGCGCTGGAACCCACGCGCGCGCGGCGATCCTTCGTCGTGGGGCGCCGCGCGATCGAGCGCCTGGCGTTACGCTCGCGGGGGAGTTTTCCCATGGATGATCGCTCGCCGGCTCCCGCCCCGGAGGCCGCGCCCGAGGGCGCGGAAGAGACGGCCCGGGCGCTGTCGGCTGGGGACGGATTGCAGGCGCTGGCGCGCGCCGTCCTGCGCGACGCCGCGCACGCGGACGATTTCGCGCAGGAAGCGTGGATCGCGATCTCGCGCGCGCCGCATCGGGTGCGCGACCCGCGGGGCTGGCTCTCGGGCGTCGTGCGGAACCTCGAGCGCAGCCGTGCGCGCCGCGATCGTGCGCGACGCTGGGTCGAACGTGAAGCCGCGCGTCGGGACCTCGCGCCTCCGCACGACGCGGAGCTCGAGCGCAGTGAGTTCGCGAACGAGCTGCGTCGGCGCGTGCAGGCGCTGCCGGCTCCCTACGGCGAGGTCCTCGAGCTGCACTACTTCGACCAGCTCACGGCGCGCGAGATCGCGCGGCGTCTGGCGCGTCCGGAGTCCAGCGTGCGCTCGCAACTCGCGCGGGGGCTGGCGCTGCTGCGCGAACGGCTCGCGGGCGCGCGCGAGTTCGAGCGCGGCCGCTGGGTCCTCCTGTGCGCGCGCCTGGGCCTCGACGCGGACGCGACGCACGCAGCTCCTCCGCCTCGCAGCGCGTCCGCGGGCTGGCCTGCCATCGCAGCCGGCATCGTGGCGCTCGCGTCGGTCGTCTGGATCGCCGCGAATTCGCTCGAGCGCGGCGACTCCGCTCGCTCGCTGCCGGTCGAGAGCGGGCAACTCGCGCCACGCGCAGCACCGCTCGACGCTGCGCCGCGCCGCGCCGCCGACGAACGCAGCCTCGCGGAGGAATCCGCGCGCGCGGTCGCTGCGCCGCAAGCCGCGGAGCCGACCGAGCCCGTGACGCGTTCCGCCGCGGAAGGGCCACCCTGGAGCGCGCGCGTGCGCGTCATCGACGAGCGGGGCGCGCCGGCCGCCGGCGTGCGCGTCTCGATCGTCCGCCACGGCATGCGGCGCACGGCCGCGATCACGGACGCACTCGGCGAGGCGAGCTTCGAGTTCGGCGCGGACGACTTGAGCAGCGATGTGCGCGTGTTCGCTCCGACGCAGCTCGCGCTGCTCGCC
>JBGATX010000196.1:0-10870 GCA_044228975.1 Planctomycetota bacterium
ACGCCGGTGTTCGTCGCGATCACGGCGCGCGAGTTCCTCCTGCTGGCGCTCGTCGTCGGTGGCGGGCTGCTCGTGACGTGGCTCGTGTTGCGCCTCGTGTTGCGCGAGACCGTGCGCGCCTCCGGTCGCGTGCTGCCGCGGCGCGACACGTCCTCGGTCGATTCCACCAGCGCCACCGACGTCGCCACGCACGCGGCGCTCTTCGCGGCCGATGGCGACGCGCACGGCCATCGAAAGCATCACGCGCACGCGGGCGATGCGGACAGCGTGCATCGGCACGCAGGGCACGCGCACGCCGCGGGGTCGCAGCCGGACTCCGACGGTGGTCAGCACCACGGAACCGGACACACGGACTCCCACGACTGGGGCGGCGGAGACTCGAGCGGCGACGGCGGCAGCTCGGACGCGGGTGGCGGCGACGGCGGCGGCTCGAGCGACTAGGACGTCCTCTCCGCGCGCCTACTCGTCGTCTTCGGGCTCGTCGATGCCGAGCTGGGCGCGACCCTCGGGCGAGATGCGCTGCGGACCCCAGGGCGGTTCCCAGACGATGCTGATCTCGGTGCCGGTGACGCCCGCGATCGAGTTCACGCGGCGCTTCATGACCTCGGGGATCGTGCGCGCCTCGGGGCAGGACTGCGAGGTCAGCGTCATCGTGATGTTGCACACGCCGCTCGGCTGCACCTTCACGTCGTAGACCAGGCCGAGGTCGACGATGTTGACCGGGATCTCCGGGTCGAAGACCTGGCGCAGCTCGGAATAGACTTCTTCGGTGGTGACCATGGCGTGCTCTCGCGGCGGATCGATCGATCAGGGCCGGGCATCCTAGCACGCGCTGCACGTGGGGCGCGTGGTCGGGCGCTGGCGTGGAACGAGCAGCCGATGGCGTGCCGAGCGACTCGTGGCAGCCGGGAGCCTCCCGAACGAAACTGACGGCATGCATCCGAGAAAGCGTGTCGTGCTTCTGGTTCTCCTGGCGCTCGTTTGCGGCCTCGCCTGGCTCGGCGGGCGCGAATGGCGTGAGCGCGCTCCTGCGCGAAGCGCGGGCTCCGCCGGGGAGCGCGCCGTGGAAGATCCGGCGCCGGTCCCGGGCGTCGCGCTCGCCGCGACATCCGCCAGCGAAGCGCGCTCGTCGCCGGCGGTGACGACGAACGACGACGTTGCTCTCGAGAGTGCGTCGACGCCCGCCCGCGTGCAGCGCCTCGTTCGCGGCCGCGCCGTCGACGAAGCGCACCTGCCGCTGCGCGAGCGCGAGCTGTACGCCTCGTCGTATTCGTACGCGTGCCTGCCGCCGAATTCCTTCGCCGCGCTGAGCGCCATGGAACTCGTCGATCTGCAGACGGACGCGGAAGGCCGCTTCGAGTTCCAGCTCGAAGACGCGCTGGAGCCCGCGGTCCGTTGCCATGAGCTGGCACTCGGGTCGCGAGGCGGCTCGCTCGCGGACATGGTGCACGGGCGCTGTCTGTTGCCGCGCGGCGAGGGCGCGATCGATCTTGGAGACGTCGTGCTCGCCCTGCCGCACGTCATCGCGAACGGGATCGTGGTCGACGAGCACGGCGCGCCGATCCCCGGAGCGACGGTCTGGGCTCGGCAGAGCGGAGGCCAGCGGGCCCTCGACGTGCTGCGTGGATTCGTCGTCGGACGTGTGACCCGCGAGCACGGCGAATTCGAGCTGCTCGGCTGGGACGAGGCCGCGCCGATGGATCTCGAGCTCGAGTGCGTGGGCTTCGAGAATCAGCGACGCGAGCGCGTCGAGCTCCCCGCTCGCGGCCTGCGCATCGAGCTGCATCCGGTGGATTTCGCGTCGCTGGAAACCGAGCTCGTGCTCGATCCCGACCTCGTGCACTGCGCGCTGCGCGTCGTTGCGATCCGGCGAGACGTCCCGGAGCTTGCGCAGCCCGTCCCCTTCGTTCGCAGCGCCGTTCGCAATCCGCGCAACGTGCTGATCGCGCGCCCGCTGGAGCCGGGGACCTACAGCGTGAACGTCGTCGACGGGGCGACCGGCGTGTTGCTGGCAACCATCGACGATGTCCACGTGCGGCTCGGCGACGCGAGCTCGAATTCGATCGATCTGCGCGGCGCTCTGCGGCGCGTACGCGTGAAGACGGTCACGAGTCGCGGCGAGCAGCTCGGCGAGCAGTCCGTCGAGGTCCTGCTCGAGGACGGCCGGCGCGCGACGCTCAACGCCGATCCGACGGGTTGGATCGAGCTCGTGCGCCCGCTCGCCGCCGCTGATCTCATTGCCATCGACGCTCGCGGCAAGGAACAGCGACTCTCCGACGGTTCGGAGATCATCGTCCACGTTTACGACTGAGCGCGCGCCGCTCTCGAGCTCAGCGCGCGCGTGACGACACCTTCAACTGATCGCGCAGCTCGACGAGATCCGCGGGCAGCGGAGCTTCGACGGCGATCTCCGCGTGCGTGTGCGGGTGCGCGAACGCGAGCCGCCAGGCGTGCAGCGCGACGCGGCGGCTGCGGAAGCGCACCTTCGAGTCCTTCCCGCGCGCGTACTTGCGCTCGCCGACGAGCGCGAAGCCCGCGTGCGCGGCGTGCAGGCGGATCTGGTTGTAGCGGCCGGTGACGAGCTCGATCTCGAGCTCGGTCGCGGTGCCGTAGTCGTTCAGCGTGCGAAAGCGCGTCTGCGAGCGCTTGCCTTGAGCCGAGACGCGCGCCATCGATCCTTCCTCGAGGATCGGAAAGCTCCACGCGCCTTGCGCCGGCTTCACGCGGCCCTGCGCCATCGCCCAATAGATCTTCGTCAGCGCGCGCGCGCGGAACTGCTCCTCGAGCAGGTCGCGCGTCGCGCGATCGCGCGCGAAGAGCACGGCTCCGCTCACGTCGCGATCGAGGCGGTGCACGGGGATCACGCGCAGGCCTTGATCGGCGAGCAGCTCGGGAAGCGAGCGCGCATCCGTGCCCGGACCGGGCACGCTGAGCACGCCCGCGGGCTTGTCGGCGACGAGCAGGTGCTCGTCCTCGTACAGGATCGGAAGCGGAGCGCTCACGCGTGGATCGAAGGCCCCAGAGGCGAAGGCAGTCGGGAGGCGAGCGGCGCAACAGCTAGAATCGGAAACGTGATCCGCTACGAAGGCACGCTCTATCGACCGCCGTCCGAAGCCGACAGCCTGATCCTACAGGCGACGATCGGGTGCAGCTACAACCGCTGCACGTTCTGCGCGATGTACCGCGAGAAGCGTTTCCGCGTGCGCAAGCTCGAGGAGCTCGCGGCGGAGATCGAGTGGGCGGCGCGCAACCTCGAGAGCGTGCGCAAGGTGTTCCTCGCCGACGGCGACGCGCTCATCGCGAAGACGTCGTACCTGCTCGACATCCTCGCGCGGTTGCGCGCGGCGTTTCCCGACCTGCAGCGCGTGAGTTGTTATGCGTCACCGCAAGCGCTCGACGTGCGCACGGTCGACGAGATGAGCACGCTGCGCGAGGCCGGGCTGTCGCTCTACTACCTCGGCATCGAGAGCGGCGACGATGCCGTGCTCGAGCGCCTCGAGAAGGGCGTCGATTCTGCGCAGATGATCGCCGTGGCGAACAAGGCGCACGCGGCGGGCGTGAAGCTCTCGACGATGATCCTGCTCGGCGCCGGCGGCCGCGCGCGTTCGCTCGAGCACGCGCGCGCGTCGGCGCGCGTCGTCAACGCGATCCAGCCGCGCTTCGTGTCGACGCTCGTCATGACGCCGGTCGAGGGCACGCCGCTGATGGAAGAGGCGCAGCGTGGCGAGGTCGACGAGCTCGATCCGCTCGAGCTCGCGCGGGAGCTGCGCGAGCTCCTGGCGCACCTCGAGCTCGAAGGCAGCGTCTTCCGCTCGAACCACGCGAGCAACTACCTCGCGCTCGCCGGAACTCTGCCGAAAGACCGCGAGCGCCTGGTCGCGGCCCTGGACTCGGTGCTCGCCGCGCCGGAGCGCGCGCGCTTCAAGCCCGAGTGGATGCGCGGGCTGTGAACGCGCGCGGCGGTCGCGGTCGATTCCCGCTCGAGCCGTCGTGAGCCGCGCACGTCCGCGACCACTTCGGCGCGCCGCGACGCGACCAGGGCCGCGGAGCGTCGAGAAAACGCAACTGCGACGCGCGCACCCGTGGTCGAGCGCGCGCGTTCACGCCATCATGCGGCCATGACCCCCCGCGCGCTCTTGTGGCTCACGCCGCTCGTTCTCGGTTCGTCCTCGTTCGCGCAGCTCCCCGGACGGCCGCCGCTCACGGTCGTGAAGGACGTGCGCCTGAGCGACGCGGCCGACGCGCCGCGCAAGACGATCGTGCTGCGCGACGGTCGCATCGAGTCGATCCTCGACGCGGGCGCGAACGTGCCGAGCGGCGCGCGCCTCATCGAAGGCAAGGGAGCGCTCGCGTTGCCTGGCTTCGTCGACGCCTACTCCTTCGCCGGTTGCGCGACGCCGCAACCCGATCCCGCGCGCGACGTCGCGCCGAAGACGAACGTCGACGTGCTCACGGACATGCGCGATGCCAACCGCAAGGGCGTGCTGCCCTCGTTCCGTGCCGCCGACGCGTTCAAGACCGATGCGGAGACCGACAAACGCTACCGCGCGAGCGGCTTCGGAGCGTGGCTCGCAGCGCCGCATGGACAATTGCTCTCGGGCACGAGCGCGCTCGTCACCGCGCGCGAGGCGGCGCCGCGCGATCGCATCCGTGCGCCCTTCGTCTTCGATCAAGGCGGCTTCGAGGCCAGCGGTCCGGGTTATCCCGGCACGTTGATGGGCTCGATGGCGCAGCTGCGCCAGTTCTTCCTCGACGCGCGCTGGGTGCAGGAGCTCGAGAAGCGCGCGGCGGAGAATCGTCCCGGGCGTCGCGCGCCGTACGACGTCGACCTCGTCGCCATCCGGCCCGTGATGGCGAAGGAGCGCAAGCTCCTGTGCGAGGCGGAGAGCGCGAACGCGATCGATCGTTGGATCGGGCTCTCCGACGAGTTCGGTCTCGACATCGCGTTCAGCGGCGGCGTCGAAGCGTGGCGGCGCGCGGCCGTGCTCGCCAAGCGCAAGTTGCCGGTGATCCTGACGCTGCAGTGGGGCGAGGAAGTCGAGGATCCGCACGCCAAGGACAAGGCCCAGAAGGACAAGGCGAAGAAGGAAGAGCCGCCGCCGAAGGAGAAAGCCGCCGCGAGCGACAGCAGCGCGCAGGAGAAGAAGCCCGAGGACGTCGCTGCGAAGACGGATGCGCCGAGCTCCAAGCCCGACGCCGGCGCCGACGACGAGAAGCGCTGGATCTACGAGGAGCCGTTGCGCGTGCGCGAGGAGAAGCGGCGCTTGTGGGAGGAGAAGCGCGACAGCGCGTTGCGCCTGAACGAGGCCGGCGTCGTGTTCGCGTTCGGCAGCGCGAAGGACTCGCCCAAGGATCTGCTCGAGAAGCTGCGCACGCTCGTCGAGAAAGGCCTGCCCAAGGACGTCGCGCTCCGCGCGTTGACCAGCGGCGCGGCGGAGTTGCTCGGCGTCGGCCGCTCGCTCGGCAAGCTCGAAGCCGGCTACGACGCGACGCTCGCGCTGTGGGACAAGCACCCGCTGCTCGAGAAGAGCGCGCACGTGACCTGGATGGTCGTCGACGGCTTCGCCGAGGAGTTCGAGAGCGAGGCGAAGAAGCTCGAGGGCAAGCCGGACGAGGGCGTCGACGCGACGGGCGTGTGGTCGCTCACCTTCGACGACCCGGACGTCAAGCCGGCGAGCGGTGAGCTGACGATGGCTCCCGACGGCTCGGTGAAAGGCACCTTCAAGTTCAAGAGCCCGATGAACGACACCGAGTCCGAAGGCAGCTTCGAAGGCCAGGTCGCGGGCAAGAAGCTGCGCGTCGAAGGCCGCGTGAAGATGGGCAACTTCGAGCCGGAGTTCGTCATCGAAGGCGAGATCGAAGGCGCGACGATGAAGGGCTCCGTGACGATCAAGCGCCGCAACGGCGAGCGCGTGAACAGCTTCAAGGCCGAGCGCAAGCCGAAATCGTCGGTGCGGACCGACATGCGTCAGCACGACGACGATCCGCACGCCGAACACGCCGGAGGAGGGCAGTGATGTTCCGCACGCACGCTTCGAGCGCGAGGCTCGCCTGCTTCGGCCTCGCGCTGCTCGCTTCACGCGGCGCGCTCGCCAGCGATCATCCGAGCGAGCTCGACGTCGACCGCAAGCCGCGTCTGGCGCTCTCGTCGACCTGCGTCATCCGCGGTGCGACGATCCACACGGGCACGCAGGCGCCCTTCGTCGGCGACCTCGTCGTGCGCGACGGCAAGATCGCGGCCGTGGGGGCGAGCGGCAAGCTCGAGATCCCCGCTGGAGCGACGTCGATCGACGCACAAGGCAAGCACCTCGCTCCCGGCGTCGTCGATTGCCATTCGCACATCGCCGCCGAGGGCGATGTCAACGAAGGCACGGTCTCGATCAGTGCCGAAGTCTCGATCGCCGACATCATCGACCCCGAGGACATCTCGATCTATCGCGCGCTCGCCGGCGGCTGCACGACCGCGCGCATCCTGCACGGCTCCGCGAACGCGATCGGCGGCCAGGACGAGGTCATCAAGCTCAAGTGGCGCCGCACCGCCGACGAGCTGCGGTTCCCAGGCGGCCCGCGCGGCATCAAGTTCGCGCTGGGCGAGAACCCCAAACGCTCGAACGGCAATTCGCGCGGTGAGCGCTTCCCCGCCTCGCGCCTGGGCGTCGAAGCCGTGTTCCAGCGCGCGTTCTCGCGTGCGCGCGAGTACCAGCGCGCGTGGAGCGACTACGCGCTCGCGCGCCAGCGCGGCGAGGATCCCGAGCCGCCGCGGCGCGACGTGCGCCTCGACGTGCTCGCGGGGATCCTGAGCAAAGATGTATTGGTGCACTCGCACTGCTATCGCGCCGACGAGATCCTCATGCTGCTGCGCGCGTCGCAGGAGTTCGGCTTCAAGATCGCGACGCTGCAGCACGTCCTCGAAGGCTACAAGGTCGCGAAAGAGATGGCCGACCTCGGCGTCGGCGGCTCCACGTTCAGCGACTGGTGGGCGTACAAGATCGAGGCCTACGACGCGATCCCGCAGAACGCGGCGTTGATGGACGAGGCCGGCGTGCTCGCGTCGGTGAACTCCGACTCCGACGAGCTCATGCGCCATCTCTACATGGAAGCGTCGAAGTCCGTGCGCTACGCCGGCATGGATGCGCTGCGCGCGTTGCGCCTGGCGACGCTCAACCCGGCGCAACAGCTGGGCATCGGCGATCGCATCGGCTCGATCGAAGCGGGCAAGGACGCCGACCTGGTGCTGCTCAACGGCGATCCGTTGAGCGACGAAGCGCGCGTCCTGTGGACGATGGTCGATGGAGTGCTCGAGTTCGAGCGTCGCGATGCGTTCGAGCTCGAGAGCAAGCCGCCGAGCGTGCCCGCGCTCACCGAAGCCGCTCAGACGCGCGCCGTTCCGCCGGGAGACGTCGTCGCACTCGTCGGTGGCACGCTGCATCCCGTGACCGGTCCCGACATCGCGGACGGCACGTTGATCGTGCAAGGCAATCGCATCGCGGCGATGGGGCCGAGCGCGACGCTCCCGGTGCCGCTCGGCGCGCGCACCTTCGACGTGCGAGGCAAGCACGTCTGGCCAGGCATGATCGCGCTCGGCTCCACGCTCGGCCTGTACGAGATCGGCTCCGTGCCCGCGACCGACGACGAGGGCGAAGCGAGTGGCAACCAGCCCGACGTGCGCGTCGCGGCCTCGATCAATGCCGATTCAGCGCACTTCGGCGTGACGCGCACGAACGGCATCACGCGCGCGCAGACGGCGCCCGACGGCGGTGGTCCCTTGATGGGGCAGTCGGCTGTGTTGCGCCTGTCGGGCGACACGTGGGAGGAGCTGTTGCAGGTCGACGAGGACATGCTCCACGTGCGCTTCCCGGTCACGGCGAACGACGCGAAGAAGAAGGAGAAGTCCGACGAGCTCAAGGAGCTCGAGAAGAGCTTCGCGAGCGCGCGCGAGTACGCGCGGCTGCTCGAGGAGGAAGGCAAGGGCGGAGCGGTGAAGCCGGCCTTCGACCCGCGCCTCGCGGCCTTGGCGCCGTACGCGCGCGGCGAGAAGAAGGTCGCGCTGCACGCCGACAACGCGCAGACGATCCTCTTCGCGCTGCGCTTCGCGCGCGAGCAGAAGCTCGCGGCTGTGCTGTTCGGCGGTCGCGAAGCGTGGAAGGTCGTCGACGTGCTCGCGCGCGAGCAGGTGCCGGTCGTGATCGGGCCCGTGCTCGCGCTGCCTTCGACGCGCTTCGATCCGTACGACGCGCCGTACGCGAACGCCGCCGTGCTCGCGCGCGCGGGCGTGCCCTTTGCGATCTTCGCCAACGACCACGAGAACACGCGCAACCTGCCGTTCCAGGCGGCGACCGCGTGCGCGTTCGGCTTGCCGCACGAGGAAGCCGTGCGCGCGGTGACGTACTACCCGGCGCGCATCCTCGGGCTCGAGAAGGAGCTCGGCAGCCTCGCGGTCGGCAAGCTCGCCGACGTCGTCGTCACCGATGGGGATCTGCTCGAGATCGATTCACCGGTGCGCGTGCTGCTCATCGACGGCAAGCCGATGTCGCTCGAGAACCGCCAGAGCCAGCTGTACGAGCGCTACCGCGGCCGTCTCCATCGTCTGCAGCAGACGAAGGGACGGTGAGCTGTACGGTACACGGCATCTTTCTCACCGATTCGTGTGAGAGCGCACATGCCGTGTCGGCGTCACGTCGGCGTACGGTACACGGAATCTTTCCCACCGATTCGCGTGAGGAAGCGGCGCGCGCGCCGGTGCGGGCGAATCGGTGAGAAAGATGCCGTGTACCGTACCGATTCGCGTGCGTGGGGCGCGAAGGGGGCGAATCGGTGAGAAAGATGCCGTGTACCGTACTCACCAGGTGATCGTGTAGCCGTTCGAGACGTTCCAGGTCGCGGGCGTGCAGTACGCGGCGGCGTTGCGGTAGTAGACGGCGTAGAACGCGAGCTGACCGGAGCCGACGGTGTTGCCACCGCGCGCGGAGAGGGTGATCGTCTCGGCCGAATCGGGGAACGAGCTCGCGCCGCCGACGTTCGTCTTGCCGCGCAGGCGGATGAGCGTTCCGCCGGCGCACAACACGCCGTCGCCGAACGTGGACCCGGCGAGGATGTTGAAGTTGCCCTTGAGGTAGACGGCGGTGCTCGTCGAGGGCATCGCCGAGCCGTGCAGCACCACGCTGTCCTGCCACACGAGCCCGTCGGCCTCGAGCCGCGCTCCGGCGAGGTTCTGCGAATGGCCGCAACCATGTCCCGGCGCTCCGAAGTTGCCGCACGGGCAAGGCGTGCTGACGAACGGATCCAGGCCGTCGCCGGTGCACGACACGCTCCCCGGCGGCGCTGGCGTCGTGCATGCGCCGAGGAGGAACGATCCGGGAACGTTGAGCGTCGACATGCGGATCGGCGCCACGTTGTTCGCCGCGAGCGAGGCGAAGTTCGCCGCGCCGCCGATCTGTCCGAAGATCCAGCAGTCGCTCTGCGGACCGCTGGTACAGGTGTCCCACCCCGCCGGTCTCGCGCCGGCGGCATGCGACACCGCGGCTCCGACGAAGAAAGCTCCCTGCACGGGCACGAGCGTGCCGAAGTCGACGAACTGCAGTCCGTCGGTGTCGACGAACGCGATCGGCGTGGTGACGTCGGCGATCAGCACGGCATCCGACGGATCACCGTCGTCGTTGGGATCCTCCCAGACGAGCGCGTGTCCGAGCGTGCCGTTCGGCGGACCGAGGCCGGGTAGTGCGACGCTGCCCCAGCTCACGTAGAGCCCGCCGACCGTGGAGTTCTCCCCCGCGTGCCCGAGCGCGCGAAACCAACCCGTCGTTCCGCCGGCGACGAGACCGAAGGCCGTTTCGCTCGTTCCATCCGCGTCGACGCAGTACGGCGGCGCGGTCGGGAAGGCGATCGTGAACGAACTCGCGTCGAGCACGCCGAAGGCGGAGCGAGCGGGGATGCCAACCTCGATCAAGTACGTCACTCCACCGACCGCGGTCCAATCGAGCGTTGCGAGGTTGTTGCACGAGAAATCGCTGCACGCGATCGGCGCGCTGATCGGGCAGCTCGCGGAGGGATACACGGCGAACTTGAGCGGTGTTTGCGTGGCGAACCGCGCCGCTAAATGCGCTCCACCGTACGAGCCCGTCGGAGCGGTCCACTGGAACCACAGATCGCGCTCCACGCCCGCTTGCGTCGGATAGCCGCACGTCCCGACGAGCTGACCCTGGCTGCTCGCCGTGGCCGAGAGCGTGTCGAACGCGAACGGGCCGCCGCCGGCGATGGGCAACGCCGAGTTGCACTCGTCGTTCGGCGCGAGATACCCGAGCGTGAAGATCTGGCCGAGCTGGCCGGTGTAGCCGAGCGGCGCGCCGATTTGGAACACGTACGACTGTCCGGCGACGGCCGTCCAGCGCACTTCGGACAACGTGCCGAGCGCGTTGTCGTCGCACGCGAGCGGCGCGGCGGTCGGACAGGCGCTGCCATCGAAGACAGCGACTTTCGTGTCACGGTCCGGAGGTTCGACACCGCTGAAGCTCAGCGCGACCGTTCCCGATGCCGGCGCGCTCCACGTGAACCACACGTCGCGCGCGATGTCCGTGGTCGGCGTCGCGCAGCCGGGCGGCTGGGCCCCGGTGGTCGGAGAGCCTGGGTTCGCGAGGAAGATCCCCGTGCCGGAGATCGGCGTGGGCGCCGAGCAGTCGTTCGCCGCGGGCGGCAATGCGGTGAGAGATGTCGTGCTGTTCGCGCTCGGGGGTGCGGCGCCGACGAGGGTCGAGCCCATGCCGATCGGGCTCGTCGATTGCGCGGCGCCGAAGGGAGCGAGAAGGACGAGCGGGAGCAGGGTTCGGGAGCTGGGCTTCATGGCACCTGAGGGGACGTGGCGATCCGCTTGCAG
>JBGATX010000197.1:0-11230 GCA_044228975.1 Planctomycetota bacterium
GGCAAGGGCACGGCACAGGACAAGATCGCCGCGCTCACCGCCGCCGGCGTGCGCATGTGCCAGAGCCCCGCGCGCCTGGGCGAGACGATGGAGAAGGCGTTGACCGAGACGGGTCTGCTCGCGGGCGCGCGCGGCTGAGCAGACTGAGAGCGTGCGCCGAGCTCACCGACGTGTCGACGCGCGCGCGTTTGATGTGTGCGGCGTCGAACTCGCGGACGCCGCCAAGGGCACTTCGAGTGTGCGAACACTCACGCAGGGTTCGCCCTGTGCACATTCCGAACGCACAAGCTGATTCGACGGTCGAGCGCTTGACGAGATCGAGGGGGGGGGGTAGCTTCACGCCCAATCCGGGTCCGGCTTGATCCGAGCCCGCACTCCGGCACGAAACCCGAAGGAGGTTGAGTCCATGTTTCAGCGCAGATCATCGAACTCGAGATGGATATCAATCATCGTGGCTGCATCGTCGCTGTCGTCCGCATTGCTGGCGGATGTTCATTGCGATTCCCTCGGCGGCAGCACTGTCTGCGGTGAAGCATACAACTGCACGAATTCTGCGAGCGTCAGTTGCGATGGCGGTGTGGCAACCGTGACGTACACGACCAGTTGCTCCTTGCCATTTCCTCCCGGAGGAACGTCGTCGACGACGCGCATCGCAAGGAGACTCGCCAGCGAGAAGCTCTCCGTCACGAACAACTGCGGTTGCAAACTGACCCCGTCGTTGGACCGAACTTGGGGCGAGATTTGTGAGTCGGGTGACTGCTGCACGTGGTTTGATTTGTCCTGCACTTGACCAAAGGGAGTTTGTCATGCGTTCGACGTTCGTCGTGATCTCCATTGCTGTCGTCGCAACCGCCGCGGCGGCTGTCGGTCTTCGCGGTTACTTGAGCGCGCAGCCTAGTCGCGTCACCAGCTCGGGAGACGGAAGCATCAGCGTCAACACGGGTAGCGCCGACGGAAAAGAGACGTTCGCGCTGGAGATCTACAAGCCGTGGGATGACGCTCCGCGTCGGATCATCTTGTTCACCGCGGCCTCTGTGACCGACGCCGGACTCTCGAGTCTTTCCGTGACGCGATTGCACGATGAAGGGGCCGGGAGCGCCCCACTCAAGCAAAGCGGGGAAGCATACATCTGCACGGTGCAGCTCAATGTACCCACGTGGCGCGATGTGCATGCGAAATCGGACATGACGCTGACGGTCGAGCGGCAGCACTGAGTCGGGGTGGATCCACCTGCATGCCGAGCCTCGTGCGTGTGTCTTGGCGCCCGCACTTGGCTTGCCGTGCTCTCGGCCCTTTCGAAGCTTGCTGACGCCGACGGACCCTACATCGGCTCTTTGGCGCAGCGTGCCATCCATTCTCGGAACGGTAATCGCCAGGATCGGGCGGCGAGGCATGCCGAGCGCCGCGTGCGATTCGAATCGCGCGCGGCGCTCTGCTTTCACACTCTCCTTGGGCTGCGCGTCCGCACCCGCGCGCTCACCACAGAAGTTCGACCCCGCTCGACACGTTGAACGTGGCCGGCGGGCAGAAAGCCGCGGCGGCGTTGCGGTAGTAGACCTGGTAGCGACCGACGATCCCGCTGCCCGGCGGCGTCGCGCCGCGCACCGAGAGCGAAGGATCACCCGGCTCGGGGAACATCGACGCGCCGCCCACATTCGACTTGGCGCGCAGGCGGATCAGCGATCCACCGGTGCAGATCAGCCCGTCGCCGAAGGTCGTCGCGGCCTGGGCCGCGTCACCCTTGAGGTAGATCGCGGTCGAGGTCGCGGGCATGCCCGAGCCGTGCAGCACGACAGCGTCCGTTCCGGTCAGCGGATCGATCTCGGTGAAGCCGGTCGCCTCGAGCAGCGCGCCGTTGGCGTCCTGAGAATTGGCGCAGCCGTGTCCGCTCGCGCCGGAGTTGCCGCACGGGCAGGGCGTCGGCAGCGTGCCGTCGCCGCTGCAGAACGGAGTCGAAGGATCGTTCTCACCGACGAGGATCGTGAACGAGTCGTCGAGCGTGTCGATCTCGGCCACCGCGCCGGGGCTCGGCGTGAGCGTGGCGGTGATGCGGCCCGTGGGGACGTAGTTGCCGCCCAGGAAGACCTCCTCCAGACGGATGCCGCAGCCGCACGGCCCTGACGGGAAGATGAGGCCGCAGTTGAGGCTGAGGGGAATGCTGTTGTGGATGAGCGTGGTGCAAGCGGGCTGCGTGCAGCTCGAGAGGCAGGCACTCGTCACCGACGGGTTGGACTGCGGATCGGTCACGAAGAACATCGGCACGTCGTCCACGGCCACGACGATGTCGCGCGAGAGATCGAGGCCGATGGGCGCGGACGCTTCGAGTGCGGTGTAGTGCTCGACGACGATGTCGTACCTGCCCGGCGGCGTGCCCGGGGGATGCACCATGCGGATGTTCGAGATGCCGCGATTCCACGGCGCGGGCGATTGGGCAGACGCGTGCGTGCCGAGCAGCCCGATGAAGAGTGGGGCGAGCGTGGCGAGAGCGAGGGTGGAGCGGAGCATGACCGGAGTTCCTGTTCGGACGGGGAATGGCGGGGAGGTCGAGCGGAGGGCCGGGACATCCCGGTAGAAGGTCGAGACCCGCTCCTCCCGCGGACGGACGCGGCATGTGGAGAAAAGCGGTTGCCGCTCGAACCGATCGCGGGCGGCTTCGCGCGCCCGAGCTACCCTGGTCGGTGAATGTCCGAGACCGAGGGCCCCCGGCGCGAGAAGCGCACTTCGCTCGCCGAGCGCATCCTCGGCAGCCTGCCGGGCCTGACGCGCTTCGTGCGCAGGCGCATGGGGCCCGAACTCGCGTCTCGCGAATCAGCGTCGGACATCGTGCAGTCGACCTGTCGCGAGCTCCTGCGCGGAGCGTCGTCGTTCGAGGATCGCGGCGAGGCGAGCTTCCAGCGCTGGGTGCAGAGCGCGGCCGAGCACAAGCTCCAGAACCGCGCGCGGCACTGGCGCGCTCAACGCCGGCAGGGCGGTTCGGCCTCGATCGATGCGAACGCGGAGCGCGACGACGAAGCGCAACACGCAGCCTTCGAGCCCAGCGCGCCGTCGTCGGCGCGTCCCAGCCAGGAAGCGCTGCTGCGCGAGGAGACCGAGCGGCTCGCTCGCGCGTTCCGCGCCCTGCCCGAGGAGTATCGATCCGTCCTCGTGCGCTCGCAGATCGACGGCGCCAGCGCGACCGAGCTCGCTCGCGAGCTCGGTCGCTCGCCCGAGGCCGTGCGCAAGCTCGTCGCACGCGCTCTGGCGCGTCTGTCGGCGGAGCTCGAGCCGCCGGTCGCTCCCGCGGCGTCGAGCGAGACCTAGAGAACTCGGCGCATTCGAGTGACAGCGGCACCGGCTCGGATCACCAGCTCGTGCAGCACTTCCGAGGAGTCCGGCCTGTCACCGTGATGCGCGACCTGGTCGGGTCCGGGTCTCGCGTCGATCGAGGGCCGCGTCTCACTCGGGCGCGAGCGCTCGCACGGGTCGCACGCCGAGCGTGAAGCTGAGCTTGCGCGGCAACTCGCCCTGTCGCGCGGCGGGATGCGCGAGTCGCGCGGGGAGCGCGTAGCTGCCGCCGCGCAGGACGCGCAATTGCGCCGGCGCGACGGTCGTGCGCAGTCCGTCGCCCGCGCGCGGCGCGAGCGTGGCGTACGCGCGGGAGATGTGCTGGTCGAGGCACCATTCCGCGAGGTTGCCGAGCGTGTCGTGCAGACCGAAGCGGTTCGGCGCGAGGCTCCCGATCGGCGCGGCGTTCGGCCAGCCGTCGTCGAACTCGCTCGCGCTCTCGGTGTTCGCTTCGCCCGCGAGGTGCAGCGCCGCGCTGCGCGAGAGGTCGTTCACGTTGGCGTACCCTTCGATCGGGAACGGACCGTCGGCGTTCCCGCGCGCGGCGTACTCCCACTGCGCTTCGGTCGGGAGCTCGAGTCCGGATTCGTGCAGCAGCGCGCGCGCGCGTTCCCAGTCGATCGAGAGCGGCAGGGTGCCGTCCTCCGGGCGCGTGCGCTCGGGTGGCAGCCCGCCCAGGCGTTCGGCTTGCGCGACGTCGAGCTCGAACTTCGAGATGAAGAACGGCGCCAGCTCGACCTCGTGCGACGGCAGCGAGCTCGTCAAGTCCGGACCCTCTCCCGCGTGCTGGCCCATCTCGAAGCGTCCACCGGGAAGGAGCACGAGCACGAGGCCCGCGCTCTCGTCCATGCGCCAACCGCTCGGCGTGGACGCGTCGCGCGCGGGCGCCGAGCCGCTCGCGGCGAGCACGAATTCCCACAGGTGGCTGTGTGGATCCTCCCCCAGCGGCACGAGACCGAAGACGGGGCGCACCTTCAATCCGGCGTAGCTCGGGGACGCGGCGATCGCGGCGCTCGCAGCGGCCCACAGTGCCGCACCGCTCTGAGCTTCGAGGCGCGTCAAGGCTTCGATCTGCGATCGTTGCGCGCGAACACGCGGCACGACGCGATCCAGGCGCGCCAGGTCCTCGAGCAGTCGACGCAAGGCGTCGTGCCGCCACGCATCGAGCGGATCGGCGAAGCGGAACGTCGTGCGCGAGCCCGACCTGCCCGAGGCCCGGTCGAGCACGCGCTGGAAATCGTCGAGCTGGTAGAAATCGAGTCGCCAGCGCCCCGCGTTGCGCTGCATCGTCGCGCGCAACGCGTCGACGCGCGCCCGCAGCACGTCGAGCAGGGCCTCTCCGTGCGCGTCGAGCAGCGCACGCGTCTGCGCGTCGCGCGCGCGAACCTCGTCCGGCCCCGGCGGAACGAGCGGCGCGGCCTGGTCGGTGTGCGCGACGAACGCGCAGAGCCCGTCGATCTCGCGCGCCAGCCCCGCCAGCTCCTCGCGCGTCGCGGCCTGATCGAGATCGCGGTCGGCGCTCGTGTACGGCGAGGCGCGCTGCGTGAGAGCCTCGTACTCGCGCTGGTGCTCGTCGCGACGCCCGAGCAGCTCCTCGGCGCGCGCCAACCAGGTCGTCATGGGCGCGAGTCGAGCCGGCGTCGCGGGCCAGAACGCGCGCGCCTCCTCTTCGAGCCCGCGCACGAGCTCGGCGTCGGCGAGGCGCGTGAGCCGCGCCGCGAGCGCGCTCTCGCGCACGGCGACGACGATCGAGCCCGACACGATCAGCGCTCCCGCGACGAGCGCCGCCGTGCGTCCGGGCCGGCGTCGCGCGAGTCGCTGCGCGCGCAACCACGCCGGCGCGCCGCGCGCTTCCACGCGCTGGCCGAGACGCGCGCGCTCGAGATCGGCGGCGAACGCTCGGGCGTCGCGCGGCCGCCGGCGCGGGTCCGGATCGAGCGCCGCGAGACAGACGCGTTCGAGCTCCGGCCCGAGCGCCGGGTTCAGCCGTCGCGGCGACTCGAGATCGCCGGTCGCGATGCGGCGCCGCACGACGCTCTCGGGGCCGCCGAGGAAGGGCGTGCGCAGCGTCAGGAGCTCGTAGAGCGTCGCCGCGAGCGAGTACACGTCGGCGCGGCCGTCGAGCGCGCTCGGGCTGCCCTCGATCTGCTCCGGCGCCGCGTACGGCAGAGATCCGAGCCACGCCCCCGTGCGCGTCAAACGATCGGCGCCGCGCGGCTGCGCGAGCCCGAAATCGACGAGCAACACGCGCCCGGCCGGCGTCACGAGCACGTTGGACGGCTTCACGTCGCGATGCAGCACTCCCGAGTCGTGCGCGTGCGCCAGAGCTTGCGCGACGCGCGCGACGACGCGCGTCACGAGCTCGACCCAGCTCTGACCCGGGAACGCGTCGGCGAGCTCGCTCTCGGGCTGCGGTCGCAGCGCGGAAGAAGTGCGCACGGCCTGCACGAAGTCGAGCCGGGTCAGCGACTCGGGCGCGACGTCGCGCAGGCGTTCGAGCACCTCGTCGAGCGAGGCGCCGCCGACCCATTCCATTGCCAGCCACGGCAGCCCGCCTTCCTCGCCGACGTCGAGCACGCGCACGATGCCCGGGTGCGCGAGGCGCGTCGTCGCTTCGATCTCGCGCCGGAAGCGCTCGCGCGCGCTCTCGAACCACGCGTGGTCGGGCCGCACGAGCTTCAATGCCGCGAACGTGCCGGTGCGCTCGTCGCGCGCGAGATGGACCTCGCCCATGCGCCCCGCCGGCGGCCGGCGAGGCTGCGAACGACCCGGCGCTCCAGGCAGGCGCAGCGCGCGCCTGGGTGCGTCGACGGACATGCCGAGCTCGCTCAGCGCGGTCAGACGCGAGCGCACGATCGCGGCGCGCGCGTGGTCGTGCGCTTCGAGGCGCGCGACCTCGAGCGCGCGGGCTTCGTCGAGCACTCGAGCAGGAGCGCGACCTGTAAATCGATGCCTGTGTCGGTCGCGGTGTCCTCGGTGCTCGCCGCCGCGCGCGCGAGCACGTCCTCGCCCGGCTCGCGCGGGAGTTCGGCGGAACCGGAGGGAGATCGTTCGAGCATCGACGTCGTTCCTGAGACCCAGAAGCTCGCTCAACGGACGCGGAATCGCCAGCGAAGTTCCGCGCGGCGCGGTGGGGCAGTGCGAACCCGAGCGAACGAAGACCGAGGCTGACGTGTCTCCACCGTGGAGACCGAGCTCGACTTCAGCGCCGCTTGGACGGCCATCGCGTTCGAGGAGGACGAGCTGACCGCCGTGCGCGTGGAGCTCGCGCGGAGGCCTCCGAGATCCAGGCGTGCCGCGTGCATGCCCGAGCCGCCCACCGCGCACGTACGCCAGCGCCTCGTGCATCCTTGCGAGGTCCACCGGCAGTTCCCGCAGCGCCTCTTCGTGCGCATGCAGCTCCTCCGCCTCCGCGAACAGCGCGCGCGTCATCCATGGGCCGCCCTCGCGCCGACTCAGCGGTTCCACCCCATGCGCGCCGGGCCGCCGCCCAGGACGCCCACGCCGCCGTCCGCGGTCTCGCTCCCGTCGATGCGCACGTAGCGCATCCAGTTCCCGGCGGGCAGGCCGATGACCAAGCTCTCCGAGTTCGGAAGGAGGATGAAGCGCAGCCACGCCTTGCGCGCGTCGACGGGCTCGCGCCGCATGAAGAGCTCCAGCGGCTCCGAGCGCCGGTTCACGAAGACGATCGCGCCCGTTTCGCTCCCGAGGCTCCACGTGTTCTCTCCAGCGGAGAGTTGCAGTCGTTCCTCGATCCCGAACGAGCACTCGGGTTCCGCGATCGACGTGGAGGCGCTCAGGAGGTACTAGCCGGGCGCATCGACCCTCAGGCGCACGTCGCGCAGCAGCACGCGCCCCTGTTGCGCGCCGCGGCTGAACGTCGCGCCGATCGGCTTGAGCTCGAGGTCCCAGCGCGCCTCCGACCAGGGTGCGACATCGCTTCGCGCAGTGAGCTCGGGTTTGTTGCGCAAGTCGATCTCGACATGCGTGACCTCTCCGGGGCGCACGATGCACGTGCTCGGCATGCCCTCGGTGCTCGGACGGACGTCGCGGATCTCCCAGCCGAGCGGGAAACCGGGCAGGAGCGTGTCGGAGAGGGGGAGCAGGAGCCATGGACCGGGCCGCAGGCCGCCGAGTCGGAAGGCGCCGTGCGCGTCGGGTCGCACAGAGCGCGGGCGGCCTTCGCCCCCGGACGCTCCGACGACGAAGTCGGCTGCACGCTCGCCGCGGGCGACGAGCACGACGCCTTCGATGGAACCGAAAGGGACGAGCTCGAGCACCAGACCGTCCGCGCCGCGCGTCGGCGCGACGTGCACGGGGCCGAGCTCGCCTTCGCCGACGTCGTCTCGGCCCGCCTGGAGCACAAAGTCGCCTTCGTCCTGCAGCGTGAGCTCGAAGCTCCCGTCCGTCGCCGAGGTCGTCTCGACGACGACCACGGGCTCGACGCGACTCTCGAAGCTTTCGACGAGCACGGTCTTCTCCACGCCGCGCGCACGGAGGACGTGGATCCACGCGCCGGGCACGGCGGCGTCCTTCGCCACGACCCGCCCGCGCACGGCGGGCAGGCGTTCGAGCACGACGCGCACCGTGTCGGGCATGGACCCGCGCGCGAATGGGCCCGCTTGGGTGAGCGCGAAGCCTGGAGCCCCGACCTGCACGACGAACGCGAGGTCGGAAGTGTTCATCGCGCACGTGCCGCCGGGATGCGCGGCGTGCTGCGCGGCCTCGGGCTCGAACTCGCCGTTCGTGCCGACGTCGACGAACGTGTTGCGGAATAGCCCGCGCTTCCCCTCGGCGAGCGTGCTCGTGCCGTGCTCGAAGTACTGACGCTCGTCGAGCAGGCGCCACGCGTAGCGCTCGACCGGCGTCCCGTCCGCGTCGACGACGAGCAGCGTGCGCGCGATCCAGCGCGAAAGACGCAGCTCGATCGCTCGCGTACCGCCACGCACGTGCATGGCATGGCCCGGCGCGAAACGGTCGTCGGGATCGGTCGCGCGCAGCCAGGCGACGTCCTCCGCCGTCCAGGGGAAGCGCGCGCATCCATGCTCGTTCGCCGTGCGCCGCCCGCTCGCTTCACCGGACGCACCGCGCGTGTGGTAGGCGACGCGCGCTCCGGGCACCGCGCGGCCGTCGGGATCGAGCACGCAGACGTCGAACGCATCCTCCGCCTCGGTCGGTTCGCCGAGCACGATCTCGACGCCGGAGGTCTCGACGCCCGCGACCACGTCGATCGGCTCGAAGGCGACGGGAGCGTAGCGACGCGCTCGCGCCAGGACGCGCGTCGCGCCGACCGGAACGCCTTCGAGGAGGAACGCGCCGTTCGCGTCGGTCGTCTCCGTGCTCGAGTCGTCCTCGCGCGCATCCTTCCAGCGGGTGAACGATGTTCGCGTGTTCGTGACACTCGCTCACGGCCCGAGCGTGCGCGTCGACGACCCGTCCGCGGATGCGTCCGGCGGGGAGCAGCACGACCTCTCCGAGGTCCCAGATTTCGCCCCTGCGCACGCCGCGGTCGGCCTGGACGGGCACGCGGAACTCGCAACGCAGCTCGATCGCCAGGCGGGTCTCGCCGTCCGGGGCCACGACGAGCTCGACGTCGATCCGCCCGTCGCGCGGGCTCGCCGCGCGCAGCACACGCGAGTTGACGGCGACGCACAGGACCCCCGCCAGATCGCGGCCCGCCCCGTCGATGCAGTGCGCGCGCAGCCGGGCGGTGGACGGATGCCCGGCGACCGGCAACGCATTCGAGGTCGCGGTCGGCGCGGACTCGGCGCTGGCCTGGCGCTCCGCGGCGCCGACGGGCGCGAGCTCCGTGGCACTCGCGTCGCTGGGCAGCCCGGCTTCGGGCGAGCGCACCGCGTCGCGCGGATCGGGATCGTGTCCCTCGTCGAGGAGCACGAGCACGAGCACGAGCGCAAGCGCGAGCGCCAGGGCGGCGAGCGTGATCAGGACTCCTCTGGAGCGCATCGGCGGTCCTTTCGTCGAGACCGAATCGTACGTCGCGCGGCGGCAGGCTCCGCGTCCGCAGCGGGACATCGGCGGAAACGGCAGGAGATCGTTCGAGCATCGACATCGTTCCTGAGACCCAGAGGCTCGCTCAACGGGTGTGGAATCGTCAGCGAGTCGGCGCCGGGAGCGTCGCACGGCACGGTGCTCGCGCGCCGCGTGACTGCGAATGGCCGCGCGCCGACCGTGGCTGGGTCCCCGCGCTGCGCGGTGTGCACTCGCGGAGAGCGCACTCCGACGCCTCGAGCTCTCGCTGCGCCGGTGGGGCCGGGTACAACAGGCTCGATGCACGCTTGGGAAGTCCAGCGCACCGACGATGGCTCGTTCACGCTCGCGCATCCGGTGCACGGGCAGGCGTGTCATTCGTCGGTGGGGGCGTGGCTCGAGTCGCGCGAGCGGTATGCGCGCGCTTGTCGCGTGCGCGAGCGCGCGCGGGAGCTCGTCGCGAACGGCCAACGCGAGTTCCATCTGCTCGATATCGGCACCGGGCTCGGCTACAACCTCGCGGCGGCGCTCGAGGCGCTCGACGGGACGCGGTGCGTGCTGCGCGCGACGTCGCTCGAGCTCGAGCGCTCCGTGATCGAGCGCACGCTGGAGCTCGCGCGCGACGGCACGCTGCACCTCGGCGCACCGGCGGAGCTCGTCCGCTTCCACGCGCCGGTCGTGCGTGCGCTCGAAGCGGCGCTCGCGACGGCGCGCGACGAGACCCCGGTCACGGTCGCGCTCGCGGACGGCTCGCTCACGTTCGTTCTCGGCGACGGCACGCGCAGCTTGCCCGCTCTGCCGCTCGAGCCTCGTTTCGACGCCGTGTTCCTCGATCCGTTCTCCCCGCGCGTCGATCCCGTGCTCTGGCAGCCCGCGTTCGTGGCCCAGATCGCGCGCCGCATGAGCGAGAGCGCGGTGCTCTCGACCTATTCGGCGTCGCTCTCGGTGCGCGCGAGCCTCGCCGCCGCGGGTCTGCACGTCGCGCCGGGGGCTCGCTTGGGTGCCAAGGCGCAGGGGACGCTCGCGTCGCGCAGGCCGATCGACGCGCGCCGCCACGACGGGGCCGCGTTCGACGCGCGCACGCTGCGGCGCATCGCGCGACGCGCGGGACGGGCGTCCGAACCGTAATCCGCGCTCCCGGAGGCGCTCCGGCGGCCGGTTTTCCCTGCTCGCTGCGGTTTCGCCGCTCACGATCTCCTAGAATGGCCGCTCACGGCGGTGTCGCTCCAGGCTCACGCGACGCCCGCTCCTCTCCGGTGCGCTGCAAGCGCGCCCGTGGCGGAGTCGAACGACGCGGGACGCGCTCCCGCGATCGCTGCCCCAACGGGCCGGCTCGAACGCATGCACACACTGGCACTCATGGGGATCGGCGAATGGTGGCCGATCCTGATCGTCGCTTTGCTGCTCTTCGGCGGACGCAAGCTCCCCGAGCTCGCGCGCGCGATGGGCAGCAGCGTCAACGAATTCAAACGCGGCATGTCGAACGGCATGCCCGAGGGGCACTCCGACAAGGAGGCTCCCGAGAAGGCCGCTGGAACCACGCCCAAGGGAACCTGATTCGTGACCCACGCCGGGGGAGGATCGGATCGAACCTCCCCGACGCGTTCGATGGGCTCCGAGCGACGGGCGAACGACACCGCGGCTCCGACCGAGGATCCGCATGCGCCGACGCCCGGCGCCGACGCCCGTGCGCCGGGCGCGGAACCTTCGAGCGCGCCGGTCAGCGGGCTCGTGCTCTGCGGTGGCCAGAGCCGGCGCATGGGACGCGACAAGGCGGAGCTCGCGCTGGATGGCGTGCGCCTCATCGAGAGAGCGGTGGACGTTCTCCGGTCGCTCGTCGAAGGCGGCGGAGACGTGTGGCTGGCCTGCGGAACGCAAGCGCGCTACGCGGAGCTCGGTCGGCCGCTGTGCCTCGATC
>JBGATX010000198.1:0-10672 GCA_044228975.1 Planctomycetota bacterium
GCGACGATGCCTGCGGCGCACGGCGCTGGCGCGCCGGCCGCGACGTCTCGGCCGCGGGTCCGTCACGCGCGCGCGCCCCCTCGCTCGCGCGTTTCGCCGACAGAAACTCCGGGTTCTGTCTGGTGCTCTTGCGAGAGTCGGGGTTCAATCCGGCTCGTCCCTGGCAGACCCGGCGGGATGGCTGGTCAGCGCGCGTGGTTGCGAACGCGCCTCCGAGACTCGAAAGAGGGGAAACTCGGAAGACCCGGCTCCGTCGGCGGGCGCAAGCCCGACACACATCGGCCCAGTTTCGTTCGAGGGGAAAATGCTGCAGATCCGTCTGCCGGCGCTGTGGTGGCGTCGTATCGTGACTTCGTCGTTTTCGCGGGCAGCCGCAATCCTGCACGTGCGCGGAGACGCGCGCGTGCCCGCCCTCGCGCTCCGCGCGTGCCCGCTTCCATCCCGTTCCGGTCGCGTTCCACGCTCGCTGGCGCTCGTCGTCGGCGGTTTCGCGGCGATGGCCTCTTTCGCGACTTCGCCGGCGCACGCGCAGGCCGCGGACGGCTCGCACGTCGCGACCCTGGAGCTCGCCGCGCCTTCGGTGAGCACCTTCGTGTTGCGCGGCACGATCCCGGTGCCGCCGTTCACGTTTCCGCAGGCCACGGGTGAGCTGCCGTTCCACGTGCTCGATTCGAACGGTCAGCTCGTGCCCGCGCAGACCGAGATCGTCAGCCGCTATCCCGACGACGCCGAGGGAGCGGACGTGGTCGAGATCCTGGCCATCGTGCACCGTCCGCCGAGCGCGCACGTCGGCGATCGCATCACCTATCGCGTCATCGCCCATCCGCACCGGCGCATCCGGCCGAACGTGGCCGCGAGCGTCGACGAGCTGCTCGAGCTGGCGCGCAGCGTGGTGCTGCGCGCCACCGACGCCTTCGGCAACGTGTACACCGCTGATCTGTTCCGCGACGTGCGCAACGCCGCGACCGACCAGTACCGCGTGCTGCGCAGCGGCGTCGCCGCGCAGACCTACGCGACACACGGCGTGCTGATGCCGACCGCGCAGCAGAGCGGACCCTTCGCCACGCTGCCGCACTTCCTCGGCGTGCACGCCTACATCACGCGCTGGACGGGCGGCGACGGAGCCGCCTGCATCTCGCTCGACCTGCGCGTGCACAACGCCTCCAGCGGTCTCGACCGCACGGACCCGACCGACGATCCGCTCGGTGACGTCTACTTCGGCACGATCGAGCTGCGCCTGCCGCAGGGCTGGGTGGTGCTCAATTCGCTGCCCGATCCGTACTTCACGGCGCCGTACGACGAGGGCGCGCGACGCATCTGGCCGATCGTCGCTCCGCTCGCGAACAACCGGAAGCACCTGCTGCCCGTGATGGGCCAGCTCGAGCGGCGACTCGTGATCGCGCGCGTCGACGCCGTGCCGCAGGGACAGGCGCTCTTGCGCGAGGAAGGGCTCGGCTTCTGCCGTCCGGGCGTGCGCCAGGATGGGAGCAATCAACCGCTGTGGTCGTGGTGGGCGCGCGCGACGGCGCGCTACTTCCCGCAGCGGCGCGAACTGCCGCGCCTCGATCTCGTCTCGCCGGACGCGATCCGCGCGGCGGACGAGAACGAGCTCGGAAACCGCATGAACCAGATCCTCACCGGTCTGCCCGGCATCTGGCCCGCGGAATCGCCGGGGCAGGGCTGGGCGCAACCCTGGCACGTCTCCGACGGCGGAGCGGTGAGCGGCCAGGAGATCGTGATGTACGACGGCATCACGACCGCGTGGGCCGCGTCGAACGCGGGCTACCGCATGCACGAGCTGCGTCACCGCATGTACACCGACCGGCAGCGCAACGTGCTCTTCAACAAGGACGGCCAGCACACGGCGCTGCAGGAGTGGATCATCCACGATCCCGTGCAGGGCGATTGGATGCCGATCTGGTGGTACAACACGCCGATCCTCCAGGCCGCCGATCCGTTCGGCATCCTGCAAGCGTCGCCGCAGCAGGTGAACTGGGTGACGGCGAACGGGCTCAAGCCGCCGTACGACGACTCGATGCGCTCGTACACGCCGATCGACACGGCGCACCTCGTGCGCTACACGCACGACACCAAGGCGCTGGTGTGGCTCGGCAACGATGCGCTGGCGAAAGACGATCTGCGGGCGCAAGCCGAGGGCTATCGCATCGGCTTCAGCGAGTACCGCCAGGACCTGTGGGGCGGCGTGATCCCGTCGGGATTGCTCGCGGCGCAGCGCTACGTCGCGCTCTACCCGGGCTGGGGCTTGCCCTACGGAAGAGCGGAAGCCTGGGGTCTCGACGCCGTTTGCGCGGCGTTCTCGACCCAGGACCTCGCCTGGCGCCAGCGCGTGCGTCCGTGGTTCGACGACGTGCTCGACGTGCTCGAGGTCGGACAGTCCGACTGCAACGACACGATCCAGGCGTCGCCGCTCTACAACGTCTTCAACCAGCAGTACCGCTGCCGCCAGGCGATCGAGGCGGCCATCACCGAGAACGCGCTCGTCTCGCTGCGCGCGAGCGCGTACGGCCCCACGCAACCCGCGCAGAGCGCGCGCGTCGACGCGATCCTCGTGCGCTCGTGCCGCGCGATGATCTCGCCGCTCTTCTGGAGCAGCGCCGGACACGCGCCCTGGTCGCTGGTCGCGGTCGGGCTCTTCGACACGGCCACGCCGCCGTTCTGCACCTACGTCCCGCCCGACGGCAACGGCGGCTACGCCGACGCCTACCAGTGCTGGTCCTCGTTCGCCTACGCCTACGAGATCACGCGCGATCCGGTGTTCCTCGCCAAGGCGCAGGAGATGCTCGGCGCGCCGCTCGCTCCGACGCTGGATCAGAACGCGCTCGACAACCTCGGCAACCGCGCCGCGCTCCTGACGCTGATCCAACACCTGTACTGAGCCACGGCCTTCGCGATTCGCCGCGCCGCGCGACGACTCCCGAAGTCGGTGGCTCCCGCGGCCGCGGGGCCGCGGCCGGCGCGCGAGCACCCTGCGCCGCAGACATCGTCGCGCCCCATCCCTTTCCATCCGCAGCACGGCGCACGCGCTCCGCGGCGCGGATCTCGCTTTCACGGCCAGCTCAAGATCCGCATCCGCGGCCGTCGAAAGTCCGCCCGGCAGGCGCGCGAGGCAGTGCGCACGGAAGGGCGGATTCCATGGCGGGTACAGGCGCTCCGCGCTCGACCAACGGTCGCGCGGAGTTCGGAAACACATCGGCGTCGAGCGTTCGCGCGCAGCGGGGCGCGCGCGCCTGGCGCACGTGCGCGACACGCGGCGGGCTCGCGATCGGCGTCTTCCTGCCGCTCGTGCTGAGCGGTCTGGGCGGCGGCTGCGCGGGCGGGTCTTCGAGCTCGGGCGACGGCACGCCTTCGGATGCGCCGGCGCTGGTCTTCAACGACGGGGACACGGTCGCGCTCGTCGAGCTCGCGCTGCCGGACGCCGAGACCTTCGTGCTGCGCACGACGTTGCCCGTGCCCAAGCGGGTCTATCCGCGCACCGACGGCCAGCAGCCGTTCAAGCTCTACCACCGAGGCGCGGGTACCTACCCGGCGCAGGCGGAGATCGTCTCGCGCTACGCGCACGACTCCGACGGCGCGGACGTCGTCGAGGTGCTCGCGCACGTCTCGCGCCCCGTGCCCTATGCACCGGGCGACCGCGTGACGTTCAAGATCCTCTTCGAGCCGCACGCGGGCGCGCAGCTCGACGTCGATGCCGACGTCACCGCGCTGCTCGAGACGCCCGGGGCACTCGTCGCGCGCTCGCACGACTGCTTCGCCAACGAGTACACGGCCGACCTGTGGGCGCCCGTGCGCGACGGCTCGCCCTCGGTGCGCACGCTGCGCTCGGGCGAGTGCGCCGATCAACGCGCCACGCACGGCGTGATGCTGCCCGTGACGCCGCAGACCGGCCCGACCGCCACGCTGCCGCACATGTTCGGCGTGCACGCCTACGTCACGCGCTGGCAGGGCGAACCCTTCTTCTCGGTCGACCTGCGCTTCCACAACGCGCTCTCGGGCCTGGACTGGAGCACGAGCGCCGACGACGCGCTGCACCAGCTCTACTTCCGCGAGCTCGAGCTCCTCGTCCCGCAAGGCTGGGTCGTGCTCAACTCGCTCGACGATCCGTTCCAGGGCGCCGCGTACGACGACGAGAGCGGTGCGCGCGTCTTCCCGCTCGTGAAGCCGATGCCCGACGGCACGCTGCACGCGATGCACCAGATGGGTCAGATGGAGCGGCGCCTCGCCGTCTGTCGCGCCGGATCCGAGGCGCGCGCGCTCGCCTACCTGCACGAGGAGAACCTCGCGTTCTGCCGCTCGGGAACTTCGCAGAGCGGCATGGAGCTCTTCTCCTGGTGGAACGAATCGACCGCGCGCTACTTCCCGCAGCGCCAGGTGCTGCCGTGGCTCGATTCGGTCGGCCTCGCCAACCTGCGCCAGCAGGACACCAACGTGTTCAATTCGCGCGCGGCGCAGGTCGCGACGGGAGCGGGCAACCTGTGGCCCGTGCTCGCGCCCAACTGCGGCTGGGCGCATCCCTGGGGCGTCAGCGAAGCGGGCATGGTGAGCGGCGCGGAGATCTACCTCTTCGACGGCATCGCCACGGCGGCGGCGGCGTCGCGCGACGGCTATCGCATGAGCCAGCTCACGCACCGCATGTACACCGACCGGCAGCATAACGTGCTCTACGGTCTCGACGGCCGGCCGACGCGCTTCGAGAGCGTCGTCGTCGATGGCCCGCAGGGACCCGTGATGCCGGTGTGGTGGTACAACGCGCCGATGCTGTGGAACACCGATCCGTTCGGGTTCCAGTACGCGCCGAACTACCAGAACGATTACGTGCAGGCGAACGGCCTCGCGGCCGCGTACTCGCAGCTCCTGCTCGCCTACGACTCGATCGACGAGGCGCACCTCGTGCGCTACACGCGCTCACCCAAGGTGCTCGTGTGGCTGGGCAACGACGCGCTCGCGAAGGACGATCTCCTGGCGCAGGCCGAGGGTTTCCTCTTCGCGTACACGGACCTGCCGCAGGATCACTACGGCGGCATCATCCCGACCGGACTGCTCGCCGCGCGCAACTACGTACAGGCCTATCCGGGCAACGGCGTGTTCTTCGGCCGCCCCGAGGGCTGGGGCCTCGACCTCGCTTCGGCCGTCTACTCGACGCAGGATCTCGAGTGGCGCGCTCGCGTGCGGCCGTGGTTCGACAAGGTGATCGACATGCTCGAGCGCGGCCAGAGCTCGTGCTCGGGCTCGATCATGAACACGCCGCTCGCCAACCACTTCAATGGCCAGTACGCCTGCCGGCAGTCGATCGAGTGCGCGATCGTCGAGAACGCGCTCGTGAGCATGCGCGAGAGCGTCTACAACGGCGACGACACGCTGCGCACGGCGCAGGCGAGCCGCGTCCTGCGCAAGTCGGTGCAGAGCATGATCTCCCCGCTGGTTTGGTCGGAGGTCCACCACGGACCGTGGTCGATGATCGCGGTCGGGCCGGCGAACATCACGCTGCCGCAGTTCTGCGACCACATCCCGGCCGACGGCAACGCGGGCATCCCGGACCTCTATCAGATCTGGTCGTCGTTCGCCTACGGGTGGCGCGTCAACCACGACGCGCGCTTCCTCAACAAGGCCAAGGAAGCGCTGGGCTCGAGCGACCTGCACGTCATCGAGGCGAACCCGATGGACAACCTCGAGAACCGCGCGGCGCTGCTCGCGCTGTCGCAGAGGCTGCCGTGAGCGCGCGCCCCGTGCCGCGCGCGCAGCGCCTATCGCCGCTCGAGCCGCCGCGCGAAGCGCTGCTCGAGCTCGTCGGCGACCTGCTCGGCCATGGCCGCATTGGCGCGGCCGTCGTAGTGTCCGTCGTACGCAAGGACGTTCGCGCGGCCCTCCCGCGCGCGCTGGGCGCGCAACGCCGGCAGGAGATCCAGCCCGGCGAGCCCCGCGGCACGCGCGAGCGACAGGACGCGCGGCGCCGCTGAGCCGGCGTCGCCCTCGCGCGCGAGCAGATCGCTGCTCGGGATCACGGCCACGAGCGCCTCGAAATCGTGCTCGCGCGCGAGACGCGCGAAGCGCTGCAGCTCGCGCTCGAGTGCCTCGAACTGGTGATCGACGGTCTGCGGCGGCGCGGTCTTCCAGCGCGCGACGGTCCAGGCGTCGTGGAGCTTCATCAAGAGCGCGCTGTGACGCGCGAGCTGCACGAGGTTCCACTTGAGGCGCACGCCGCCTTCCATGCGCGCGCGCACGTCGAAGACGACCGGTCCCGAGCGTTCGAGCGAGCTCGCCCAGCCGGCGATGTCGGCCGGTTCGAGGTCGTTGGCGAACCAGAAGAGCACGACGATTCCCGGGTGCACTCGCGGCAGGAGCTCCTCGAGCAGCGCGAGCTCCTGGCGCGTGTCGTAGCTGCGCAACGCCGCGTTGAGCGCCTGCGTCTCGATCGAATGCGAGCGCAAGCGCGCCTCGATCTGCGCCGGCAGCGTGTCCTGCTCCGCGACTCCCTGGCCGTAGACCATGCTGTCACCCAGGCAGACGATCGTCGGCACTTCGCTCGCGGGCCGCGGCTCGGGCCCGCGCAGGCCGAGCGAGTTCACGCGCACCTCGTGCAGGTAGGTGTAGTGCACGCTCGAGGGGAGCATCTCGAAGCCGCGCGCGCGGTTGGCGCGCACCTCCATCAGCGGCTCGCGCTCGGGGATCGGCGCGCCCCAGCGCCAGCGGCAGAAGAGCTCTCCGCCGACGAGCGCGACCGCGCAACCGATCGCGAGCGCGCGCAGCGGCCGCCGGCGGCGCGCGCGCGGCGCGGAGCTCGCGGCGTCGGTGGCGGACGGCGCGCCGGGAAGGGTTTTCGTGCTCTCGGCCATGAAGCGCTCATTCTGAGGGCGCGCGCCGGCCGATGCACGTCTTCGAACGCCGGCCGCGGCGTGGATCGATCGCGGACCCTCTGCTACCAAGGAGCGCATGAGTTCGTCGGGAGGCGTGCTGTTCGTCACGGAGAAGTTCCCCTGGCCCGTCGACGACGGCGGTCAGGCGCGCACCTATCACGTGCTGCGCTGTCTCGCCGCGTCGCTGCCGGTGACGTTGATCAGCCTCGCGCCGCCGCGCGAGGAGGACGTCGAACCGATCCGCGAACTGGGCGTCGAGGTCGTCGTCGTCGGACGCCGCGCGGCCTCGTGGACCGCGCCCTTCCACGCCGGCAAGGCGCTCTTCACGCGCGCGCCGTACCCGATGCGCAAGAACTACCGCCGCGCGATCCTCTCCGAGATCCGCCAGCGCGTGGCCTCGGGCGAGGCGCGCGTGGTGCACTTCAACCACCTCGACGCGGCGCAGTACGTGGAGGAGCTCGGCCCGCTGCGCGCGCAGGTCAAGTGCGTCTTCGACACGCACAACGTGCTCACGACGATGTACGCGCGCCTGCGCGACGCCGCCGGGAACGTGGTCGCTCGGCGCTACCTCGAGCTCCAATGGATGCGCATGAGCCGCTTCGAGCGCGAGGTCATGAAGCAGATGGACCTCGTGTGCGTGTGCTCGGACGTCGAGCGCGCCTTGCTGCGCACCTGGGGCATCGACGACGCGCTCGTGATCCAGAACGGCGTCGACACGGACTACTTCCAGCCCGGGGAGCGCGCGCTCGGCGAGCGTCCCGTGATCGTCTTCACCGGCGCTCTGGGTTACGCGCCCAACGCCGACGCGCTGCGCTGGTTCCTCGACGCGGTCGTGCCGGAGCTCAGGAAGGAGCTGCCCGACTTCCTCATGCGCTTCGTGGGCAAGGATCCGCCGCCGGACCTGCTTGCGCGCGCGCAGGAGAACGTCATCGAGTTCACCGGCCGCGTCGACGACGTGCGGCCGTACATGCGCGACGCGCACGTCTTCATCTGCCCGCTGCGCATCGGCGGCGGCACGCGGCTCAAGATCCTCGACGCCATGGCCCTGGGGCTGCCGGTGGTCTCGACCACGATCGGAGCCGAGGGCCTGGCCGTGACCAACCAGCACAACATCCTGCTCGCCGATGAGAGGCGCGAGTTCGCGCTCGCGATCGTCGACATGGTGCGCTCGCCGGTGCGCGCCGGGCACCTGGCGTACAACGGCCGCGCGCTGGTCGAGGCCAAGTACGGCTGGAGCGGCGTCGTGCGCCCGCTCGTCGAGCACGTGGCCCTCGCTTGCGATCTGGCGAACCACGGTTGAACGCTCGCGCCGTCCGCGCCAACGAGCGCGCGGCCGACCCCTTGCGGAATCGGCCGCGCGTTTTCCGTCGCGCCTGCGAGCGCGCGCGACGTTGCGCTCGCACTACCAGTCGATCTGCATCGTGCTCGAGATGTTGTAGGTGAAGGGCGGGCAGAAGGCGGCCGCGGCGTTGCGGTAGTAGACCGCGTAGACCCCCGTGAGCCCGCTGCCCGGCGGCGTCGCGCCGCGGTTGGAGAGCGAGGGATCGCCGGGTTCAGGGAACTGAGAGGCGCCGCCGACGTTGATCTTCGTGCGCAGGCGGATGAGCGAGCCGCCGACGCAGCTCACGCCGTCGCCGAAGGGTTGGCCGCCGACCGCGACCGCGCTGCCCTTCAGGTAGATCGCCGTCGACGTCGCCGGCATGCCCGAACCGTGCAGCACGACCGTGTCGTCACCGGTCAACGCATCCGGTTGGCTCCAACCCGTCGCGCTGATCGACGCACCGGCGGGATTGGCGGAGTTCGCGCAGCCGTTGCCGCTCGAGCCGTTGTTGCCGCACGGGCAAGGCGTCGGCAGCGTGCCGTCGCCCGCGCACACGGGGGTGCCGATGACGTTGCTGTCGACCGTGATGGTGAAGCTGTCGTCGCTCGTGTCGGTCTCCGGCAGGCTCCCGGCGCCGTCGCTCAGCGTGACCGTGATCGTGTCCGTGGTGCGTAGCGCGCTGGTCGAGGACCCGCCAGTGGTGCGGCGGATCCCGATGCAGCCGCACAGGGTGAGGCCGGAATGGAAGGTGAACAGCCGGCAGTTGCCCGGATAGGGCGGATACGGGGGGATGTTGGCCCACGGACCGCACGCACCGCCGTTGCACGTCGCGAAGTTGCACAGCGCCGCGGCGGTTCCGAGCTCGGCGTACTCCGGGATGAGCTGGATCTCGACGCCGTTCAGCGCGATGTGCACGTCGTAGCTGAGGTTGGTCGGGCTCGGGGCGGAGTCGGTGGCGAAGGTCTCGACGTCGGACTCGACGCGCCACGTGCCCGGCGGCGTGCCCGGCGGGTGGACGATGCGAACGTCGCTGATGCGACGATTCCACTGGTCCTGCGCGTGCGAAACGGGGGCGACGAGGGCGATCAGGGCCAAGGCGAAGAGGGAGCGGAACATGGCGATTCTCGGTTCGAGGTAGGTGGAGGCTGCGTTCCACCCCTCGTGCCCCCGCCCGCGTCGCGGTGGACAGGAATCGCAGACTCTTCGAAGCCAAGCCGTCCGAGGAGCTCAGCGGTCCACGCTCACGTTCACGTGAGGCATGGGCTGCGGCATGTTGGCCAGCGTGTCGACCGTGCTCGCCGGTTGGTAGCGCCGCGCCGTGGCGAGCAGGTCCGTCGGCCACAGGCGCGCCGTCCCGTCGGCCGACGCCGTGACGACGAGCGCCCCGTCCGCGGTGATGTCCGTGTCCCAGATCGCGTCGGTGTGGCCGACGAACACCGCCAGGCACTCGTCGTTGCCGATCTCCCACAGGCGCGCCGTGCGGTCGAGCGAGCCGCTCACGACGCGTTCACTGCCCGCGGCGCGCACGAGAGCGGTCGGGCTGCTCGAATGCGATTGGTAGCGCACGACGTCCGAGGGTTGGCGCGTCACCATGCGCCACTCGTCTCCCCGCTGCTCGATCTGCCAGAGCGTGTTCTGGTTGGCCCACTTCGAGGCACCGATCAGGAAGCGTCCGTCGCGCGAGAACGCCAGCCGCCCGAGCGTGGCGCTGTGCGCGCGCGCGAGCTCGACGCCGCTCTCGAGGTCGATCAGGGGATCGTCCATGCTCTCGAGCGCGGCCGCGAGCCGCGGACCGCTGGGATCGAACGCGAGGTCGTAGACGGCGTCGAGACCGAAGCGCGGCGCCTCGAACGCGCGCGTGCGCCAGTGCAACGTCGCGATGGGCTCGCCGTCCTGATGGCGGGTCGCGGGCTCCGCGCCGGGACGCTCGAGCTTCCACAGGGCCACCGTGCGATCCCGGCCGCCGGTCGCGAGCCAGCGGCCATCGGGCGAGAAGCGCGCCACGCACAGCTCGCCGGCGTGGGCGTCGAGATCCTGGGTGCGCGCGTGCGCGAGGTCGACGAGACGCACGCGTCCCCCACCGGTCGGCGCACACAGGAGCTCGCCGTCGCCGCTGAAGCTCGCCGCGACGCCCACCGCACCCTGGCCGTCGACGCGCGCGAGCTCACGCCCGTCGTCGACCGCGCGCACCCGCGTGCAGCCGCCGGCGTCCGTGGTCGCGACGCTCGTGCCGCCGGGATCGAAGCTCGCGCCGAGCAACGGACGGCGCTCGCTCTCGTCGACCTCGAGGCGCGCGAGCAGCTCGCCGTCGCGCGCGCTCCAGATGCGCGCGCTGCCGTCCTTCGACGCCGTCACGACGCGGTCGCCGCGCGCGTCGAAGCGCGCGCTGACGACCTCGTCGGTGTGGCCGCGCAGGACCTGGAGGACCGGCCGGTTCTTGCCGTACCAGACGTCGATGCGCGCCTGGCTCTGCCAGGAC
>JBGATX010000199.1:0-11576 GCA_044228975.1 Planctomycetota bacterium
GAGCAGCGCGATCCCGGCCGAAACGCTCGTCGCGTTCGCGATCCAGGCCGGATCGACGCCCAGGCGCACCCACGGCGCGATCCACAGCACCCACAGCAAGTTCGAGAAGCCCTCGACGGGCGGAACCTCGCCGCGGTTGAACGTCAGGCCGGCTCCCTGCGCGAGGTGGCGCGCGTAGCGGAACGAGATGAACGCATCGTCGCAGGTGAACGCGAAGCGCGCCGCGCACGCGAGGAACGGCAGCAGCGCGACGAGGAAGGCCGCGCGCGCGGCATCTCGAGCTCGCCGAGCGCCGCGCGCGACCTCGCCGACGGCGTGCGGCGCCGATTCGGGGGTCGTCGGCTCTCGTGCGGTGGCGGACATCGGCCCGGCGCGAGAGCGTAGCGTCGCGTCTTCGCACCGGCGCGAGAGCGTAGCGTCGCGACTTCGCCGCGCGTCCACCCTAGAATCGCGCCGCATGTCGGTCTGGCTGCGGCGAGCGGGACTCACGGCGCTCGTCCTGGCGCTCTCGTGGTGGGCCCACGCGCGCGTCCTCGGGTCCGGTCCGACCGGCCGCGAGCTGCGCCTGCTCGCCACGCTCGCGCCCGAGGCTCTGCCGGCCGAGGTCGCAGCGAGCCTGCCGCCGCCTCCCGCGCCTCCCGTGCGCGGCTTGATCGCGCTGTGCGGCGGACCGCAACGGCTGCTCGAGCCGCGCGCGAGCTGGTGGCGCGTGCGCGCGCTCGCGCTCGCCTGTCTGCTCGTCACGGCGCTCGCGGCCGGAGCGCTCGTGCGCGCCGCGCTCTCGCCGTGGCTCGGAGGCGAGAGCGCGGCCTGGGCCGGTCGCGCGGCGATCCTGCTCACGCCGCTGCACCCGCTCGCGGGCGCGAGCCTCGGCAGCCTCGAGGCGCTGGGGCTGCTCGTCGCCGCGGCCGTGGGCGCGAGCGCATGCGCGCTGTTCCTGCGCGGTCGACAGGAGCGGCGCTCGACCTGGATCGTCGCGAGCTTCGCGCTGCTCGCCGTCGCGGCGCTGGCCGCGCGCGCGGCGCTCGTGTTCGCCGTGTGGATGGCGCTGGTCGAATTCACGAGCGCGCGCCGTCACCGGCCGCTCGCGCTGCGCCTGCGCACGAGCGCGACGACGCTCGTCGTCGGCGCCGCGGCGAGCGTCGCGCTCGGTTGGAGCTTCGGCGGCTGGGGGAGCGCGAGCCGAAGGTGCATCGCCGGCGCGCGCGCTCGACGGTCTCGACGAGCTCGCCTTCGCCGCGTGCGAGAAGCTCGGCGTGCTGCTCCTGCCCGGCGGCGCGGAAGCGGGCTCGGCGATGCGCTTGATCGCGCTCGGCGTGCTCGTGCTCGTCGCCTGTCATCCCGGTTTCGTCGCCGCGCGTTCGGCGCCGCGCCTGTGGGGCTGGATCGCGGGCGTGACTTCGGCAGCCCTCTTCGCGGCGCTGTGCCTGCATCCGCGCGTGCGCGTGCAGCCGGGCGAGCTCGCCGCGAGCTACGTGCTGCTGCCCGCGCAGCTCGTGCTCGGCTGCGTGCTCGCCGCGGCTTCGACGGCGCTCGCGGGAGCACGGCGCTGGATGCTACCCGTCGTGCTGGCCGTCGCCTGGGCCGGGGCGGCGCGCACGATCGCGTCGGCTGGCCGCGCAGCGCGGCGCTCGTCGCGCAGGCGCTGGCGACGCGCGCGGCGCTGGAGCAGCACGCGCAGCGCGACGCTCCGCCCGCGCGCCTGTGGTGGGTCGAATCGAACGCCGCGTTGCGCGACCTCGATCACCTCGCCGCGCTCGAGCTGCTCGTGCCCTTGGCCTTGATCGGAGGCGATCGGCGGCGCTGCTCGCGACGCGTGAAGCGCGCTCGACGCGCCGACGCTGCTCGCGCTCGCGCGCGTCCCGAAGTTCGACGAGTGGCGCGCCGCCAGGCTGCTCCTGCTCGTGCCCTCGGCGTCGATCCAGCGCGCGGGCAGCGCTCCCGCTCGCGGTGGTCGCAGCGCGTTCGTGCTCGCGCCGCGCGGCCCCGCGCCGGCGAAACGCTCGTGGCGCGGCGACTCGAGCTCTCCGCTGCTCGAGTTCGATCCCGCGCGCGTGCCCTTCGTGCGCGTGATCGCCAAGCCCGACGCGAGCACGAGCGAGCCGCCGACGCTCTCGTGGCGCGCGCTCGAGCCCGAGTGCGAGACCGGCACGCTCACCGGCACGTGGATCCGCACCGAGAGCGGCGCGCAGGCGGTCTTCGAGACCGGGGAGAGCCTGAGCTGGCTCCTCGGCCGGCGCATCGTGCGCGTGCTCGTCGAAGGCAGCCTCGTGCACGCGTTCGCGAGCGCCGAGCTGCTCGACGACCTGCCCGAGAGCCGCTTCGCGAGCGTGCCGGCGCGCGAGGGCGCCGACTGGCTGTTCCCGAAGCCGGCGGCGACGCCGCCGATCGTGCTGCAGGAGCGCGCGCGCTGGTCACTCTGCCTGCTCGATCTCGAACGGCAGCGCAGCCAGCGCTTCGAGTGCTCGGTGCGCGACGACGGCGCGCTCGTCGCCGCGCGCGCCGCGCTCTTCGCCGAGCGCGTCGAAGGAACGCTCGCCTGGTCGCTGGAGTCGCGCGCGGGCTCCGTTACCCTGTTGCGCGCCAGCGGTCAGGGCCAGCCTTGACCGCGCGTTCCCGCATGAGCTCCGCCCCTTCGAGATCGCTCGAGTCGTTCCCCAACCCGCGCCCGGGGCGCGAGTACGAGATCCGCTTCGATTGTCCGGAGTTCACGTGCCTGTGCCCGAAGACCGGCCAACCGGACTTCGCCACGATCCGCATCCGCTACACGCCGGCGGAACGCTGCGTCGAGCTCAAGAGCCTCAAGCTCTACCTGTGGTCCTTCCGCGATCAGGGGCACTTCCACGAGGCCGTGACGAACCAGATCCTCGACGATCTCGTCCTGCTGCTCGCGCCGCGGCGGATGGTCGTCGAGGGCGATTTCCTCGTGCGCGGCGGGATCCACACGGTCGTCGAAGCGCGACATCCCTGAGCGGGCGAGCGTTCGCGCGCGCCTGGATCCTCGGAGCGACGCACTCCGCGACCGGGCGCGGTTTCGAACCATCTCGTTGCGCTGCACCGTCCCGGTTCGTCGCCGCCGCTGTGCGAGGTCGCGCACGCACGCGGCGCGCGAACTGCGGCGCTCGAGGCGCAAGCTCGTCGCGTTGCGCAAACCGGGCGGCCGAGCGCGAGTGCGCGCGTGGAGCCGGGGTACCGAGTTCCGCGTATCGCGCAGCGAGGATTCGGGTAGCGCGAATCGCGCTCTGCGAGGCGCGCACGGCGCAGCGAACGGCGACGTCGATCTCACGCGAACGAACGGGACTCGGCGGCCGTCGCAGACCGCGCCGCGCGACGCGCTCGCGCAGCGCCTTTTTTTCCGCCTCATTCATGTCGAGCGCTCCGGCGGAGCGAGCGAATGCGCGCAGCGGCGCTGTTCGTTCACTCGTTCCAGCTCGCGTGCAGTGCGCGGGGGCTTCGCGTGAGTCGATCCTTGCCGCACGCTCGAAAGCCTTGCCTGCGAGCTGTCGTGCCGCGCGAACCCGGTTAGACTCCACAGGCATGTCCAAGGCGAAGTTCTTCAACTTGATTCTGGCTGCCAGTGCCCTGTGCGCGCCGTTCGGCTTCGCCTCGAGCGATCAACCAGGCTCGGGGCCGATCCCGCGGCGCGAGCTCCCGTTCGACGACCTGCGCGGGAGCTCGCTGAACTTCGAGACGGCGCCCGTCGCGCCGCTGTGCTTCTCGCCGGACGGGGCGCAGCTCTTCGTGCTCAACACGCAAGGCTCGCGCGTCGCGGTGTTCGACACGGCGAGCTGGCAGCGCGTGAACGAGTTCGCCGTCGGACTCGGCGCCGCCGCGCTCGCGTGGCGCCCGGGAACGCGCGAGCTGTGGGTCGTCGATCGCATGCAGTCGTGCATCAGCGTGATCGACGTCGACCTCGGCGCGATCGTGCGCTCGATCCGCGTCGGCGGCGAGCCGTACGGCCTCGTGTTCACGCCTTCGGCGGACCGCGCGTACGTGACGTCCGCGGGGCTGAATCGCGTCGACGTCGTGCGCACGTCGGACTACGCGAACGTCGGCTCGATCGCCGTGCCCGCGCGCAGCCCGCGCGGCATCGCGATGCAGGCGGGAGCCGCGTGGATCGCGCCGTTCCTCTCGGGCAACGACACCGCGCCGCGCGGACTGCCCGGAGCGGTGGACGACGTGCGCAGCGTCGTGCCGGCGAGCGGGGCAGGCTTGCAGCCGCTCCCCGATCGCGATCTCTTCGCCATCCGCCCGCAGGCGTTGCCGCAGCAGGACGCGCTCGACGCGAGCGCGACGCGCAGCGCGCTCGGCACGATCCTGTTCAACGTGCATGCGCGTCCGGGCACGAACGAGCTCTGGATCCCGAACACCGACGCGCTCAACGGCGTGCTCACCGGCGAGCGCGCTTTCGTCGGCGGCCAGGTCGTGCGCAATCGCATCACGATCGTCGACGCTCTCGGCGCGCAGGCGCCGCGCGTGATCGATCTCGACGCGCTCGCGCCGCCCGGCGCGGGCTGCTCGCAACCGACCGGCGTCGCCTTCGATCCCGTGCGCCCGCGCGCGTACGTGTGCGCGTACGGCAGCGATCGCGTCGTCGCGCTCGATCTCGGCGGGCCCAACCCGACCTGGGCCGGCTCGCTGCGCATCCCCGGACGGCTGACCTATCCGCGCGGCAGCGGTCCGCGCGCCTGCATCGTCGACGCCACGGGGCACTGGCTCTACGTGCACCTGATGATGGACAAGTCCGTGCTGCGCGTGGACCTGACCGCGCTGCCGGCGAGCGGTTTCGATTTGCAGATGCCGCCGGGAACGAGCCTGGGCTTCGAACTCGTCGCCGGCGGCGAGCGCTTCGGCCGCCACCTCTTCCACAACGCCGAGCTCTCGAAGTCGAAGACCTCGTCGTGCGGCTCGTGCCACGTCGACGGGCACACCGACGGTCTCGCCTGGGATCTCTCGCACTTCCTCGATCCCGAGAGCACGCCCTCCGCCGGACTGACGTTCGGAACCGAGGTCAAGGGGCCGATGGTGACGCAGAGCACGCGCCGCCTGAAGGAGGTCGGGCCGTTCCACTGGCGCGGCGAGCGTCGCAAGGTGTCCGACTTCAACGCGGCGTTCCCGAACCTCCTCGAGCACGAGGTCAACGGCGTGCCGGCCGACATCGGCGGCGACATCGCCTACATCTCGATGTACACCGAGAACCTCGCGCTGCCGCCCAACCCGCGCGAGAACCTCGATCGCTCGCTCACGCCGCTGCAGCGCACGGGCGCCCAGATCTTCCAGGAGCGCCTGCTCGCCAACGGGTTGACCTGCGCGGCGTGTCACGCATTGCCGCTCGGTTCGTCGGGCGAGATCGTCACCGAGGTGCTGCCCGGCATTCCGCGCGCGATCGACGTGCCTTCGCTGCGCGGCATCGGCGACCGCGCCGGGCCGGCGTGGACGATCGGCGGCGACTTCGGCACGCGTGCCGAGCTCGGCGCGGGCTTCGGGCACACCGGAGCGAAGAGCACGCTGGCCGACTCCTACGCCGCGCGCAGCGCCGGAGCCGTCGGAGCGCACCAGTTCGCGCTCGCGCCCAACGAGACGGCGGCGCTCGAAGCCTTCTTGATGGCTTTCGACACGGGCGTCGCGCCGGCGGCGGGCTTCCAGGTGACCGCGCATGCCGGCAACGCGGCCGCGGTCGAGAACGGCGAGCTCGCGTTCCTGATCCAGCAGGCGCGCGCGGGCAACTGCGATCTCGTCGCGTTGCGCACGCCGATGAACGACAACGGCGTGTTCGTGATGCGCAGCGCGCTCTTCGACGCGCAGAGCGGCCTCTTCCAGCCCAGCACGAGCGTCGTCGCGCCCTTCGCGCCGCACTCGCTGATCCTCGAGGCACAGGCCGGACATCCCGTGACGTTCCTCGGCTTGCCACTCTCGATGGGTTATCCGTTCGCGCTCGATCGCGACATGGACGGCCTCTACAACCTCGATGAGCGCCGGCTGGGGTTGAACGCGGAGTTCGGCAACATGGACCTCGACTCCTACCCCGACGGGTACGAGCTCGCGTGGGGCCTCGATCCGCGCGCGGTCGACGCTCCGGGCTCCTCACCGGACACCCAGCCGCCGCAGCTCGCCGGTCCGACGCGCCTGGTCTACGCGACGACGAACACGATCAAGTTCGACTTCGAGACCACCGAGCCGAGCCAGGTCTTCGTCGCCTACAACGGCAACTACTGGGTGCAGCGCCTGCCTATCGCCGCGCACAAGGACAAGCGCTTCTCGATCGTGCTCGACGACCTGCAGCCGGACACCGACTACCACATCCTGCTGCAGTTCAAGGATCCGGCCGGCAACCTCGGCCAGGACAACTCGACGCACTTCCGCACGAAGGCGCGCGCGACGCCGATCCCGGTGCACGTCGAAGCGATCGGCCTGCAGCTCTTGAATCCCGGTCCGGCGGCGAGCCTGATCGTCGACGTCTCGCTCGCCATGGCCGCGCAACCAGCGGGAGCCGGGTACGCGGTGTTCGGGTCGCTCTACTACCAGCGCGCCGACGGCACGCTGCAGCTGATCGAGCAGGACACCGAGCACGTGACCGATTCGATCGGACGCGCGTCGTTCCGGCGTTCCCTCGCCTCCCTGACGGGCATCGGCGGCGGCACGCTGCTCTACGTCGTGCACGACATCGTCGCGCCGCCGGGTGCCTCGGGCTACGCGCGCGCGCACGACGTGATCACCGTCGGCAGCGCCGCGTATTGACTCCGGCGCGCGGCTAGCAGCCCGTTGAGAAACTCCCGTCGCGAGGCGCAGTGAGCTTGCACGATGCAAGGAGAGCGGCGGAGGGACGGCGGAAGCGGCGTGTGTGGCCGCTGAGCACGGCCCGACGAGCTCGACGCGGCAGCGCGCGAGCTCACTGCGCCGCAGTAGGGAGTTTCTCAACGGGCTGCTAGGCGCTCGCGAGCGACGCGCGCAAGGCCGCGTAGCCGGGCTTGATGCGCTCGAAGATGACGCGCAAGCGCTCGTCGTAGTGCGAGAAGGCCGACTTCATGCCGTTGATCGTCAGCTTCTCGAGCTGATCGAGCGTGCAGCCGAAGTGCTGCACGGCGAGCAGGTACTCGTCGGTCATCGACGTGCGGCTCATCAGCCGGTTGTCCGTGTTCAACGTGACGCGGAAGCCGTTGTGCAGGTAGTGGGGGAACGGATGCTGCGCGAGCGACGGCGTCGCGCCCGTGTGCACGTTCGACGAGAGGCACACCTCGATCGGGATGCGATGGTCCAGGACGTACTGCGCGAGCGGGCCCAGGCGGATGATCTTGTCGTCGTAGAGCACCATGTCCTCGATCAGGCGCGTGCCGTGACCGATGCGGTGCGCGCCGCAGTACTGCAGCGCCTGCCAGATGCTCTCGGGACCGAAGCTCTCGCCGGCGTGGATCGTGATCGCGAAGTTCATGCGCTTCACGAGCTGGAAGGCGTCGATGTGGTGCTTGGCCGGATGGCCCGCCTCCTCGCCGGCGAGGTCGAAGCCCACGCAGCCGTGATCGCGCCACGCGACGGCGAGCTCCGCCATCTGGTAGGAGAGCATCGCCGAGAGGTTGCGCATCGCGCACACGATCACGCCGACCTTGACGCCGTGCGTCTCCTCGCCGCGTCGCAGGCCCTTCATGACGGCCGTCATGACGCCGTCGAGGCCGAGCCCCTGCTGCGTGTGGAAGTGCGGCGCGAAGCGCACCTCGGCGTAGACCACGTTGTCGCGCGCCATGTCCTCGCAGAACTCGAACGCCACGCGCTCCAGCGCGTCCGCCGTCTGCATCAACGCGATCGTGTGGCGAAAGCCCTCGAGGTAGAGCGCGAGGCTGCCGCGCGCCGCACCGGCGGCGAACCAGTCGGCGAGTTTCTCCGCGGTGCTCTCGGGCAGCTCGCGGTAGCCGCGCTCGGCGGCGAGCTCGAGCACGGTGCGCGGCCGCAGCCCGCCGTCGAGGTGCTCGTGCAGGAGGACCTTGGGCGCGCGCTGGACGATCTCGCGCGTGGGCTGGCGGGTCAGGTCGCGTGCGGAGTCGGCGTTCATGGCCCGAACACTAAGGTCCGCGCGCGCGCTTTTCATCGCCGGAGCCGCGTTCGAAGGCGAACGCGCGGGCGTCCGCGCGCGAGCCGGCGGTGAAAAGCGCGCTCGCGGAGTATGGTTCCGCGCGTGAACGACACCGTACGCGTCCGTTTCGCTCCCAGTCCGACCGGCAGGCTGCACATCGGCCGGGCGCGCACCGCGCTCTTCAACTGGGCGTTCGCGCGCCGCCACGGCGGCACCTTTCTCCTCAGGATCGAGGACACCGACTTCGAGCGCTCGACCCACGCGCACGAGCTCGCGATCCTCGCCGGATTGCGCTGGCTGGGCATCAACTGGGACGAGGGCCCCGACGTCGGCGGTCCCTACGCGCCTACCACCAGGCGCAGCGCGTCGAACGCCATCGCACGCTGGCGCGCGAGCTGCTCGCGGCGCGGCGCGGCCTACCGCTGCTTCTGCTCGCACGAACGCATCGAGGAGATGCGCGAGGAGGCCGAGGAGCAGCACCAGGGCTCGGCCTACGATCGCCGCTGCCGCAAGATCGCGCCCGAGGAGTCGGCGAGGCGCGCGCAGGCCGGCGAGACGTTCGTCACGCGCTTCAAGGTGCCCGACGGGCACACCTCGATCGCCGATCAGGTGCGCGGCGACGTGACCTTCGACAACAAGGACGTCGACGACTGGGTCATGGTGCGCAGCGACGACAACCCGACCTACAACTTCGTGGTCGTGTGCGACGACATCGACATGCGCATCACGCACGTGTTCCGCGGCGAGGAGCACCTGATCAACACGCCCAAGCAGGTGCTGCTCTACCAGGCGCTCGGCGCGCGGCCGCCGCAGTTCGGCCACCTGCCGCTGATGCTCGGCACGGATCGCAAGAAGCTCAGCAAACGCACCGGCGACACGGCGCTGCAGGACTACCAGGAGAAGGGCTACCCCAAGGACGCGGTGGTCAACTTCCTGTGCCTGCAAGGCTGGGCCTTGAACGGCACGCAGGAGATCTTCTCGCTCGACGAGCTCGTCAAGCACTTCGACATCAAGGACGTCTCCAAGGCCGGCGCCGTCTTCGACATCGACAAGTTCCGCTGGCTGGCGGGCGAGTACCTGCGCAAGGAAGCGCCGGACGTGCTGCTCGATCATTGCGCGCCGTACGTCGTGAGCTCCGGGTTGCTGACGCCAGCGCAGCTGCTCGAGCGCCGCGCCTGGCTGCTCTCGATCCTCGCGGCCGAGAAGGAGCGCATGCACGTCTACTCGGAGTTCCCCGAGCGCATCGCCTACCTCTTCGCCAAGGACGACGATCTGCCCTACGACGCCGACGCGGAGGCGAATGCGCGCAAGCACGAGGGCCGCATCGCCGTGCTGACCGACTACCTCGGCTGGTTGCGCGCGCGTGGCGAGGCTCCGATCGACGGCGCCGAGGTCGGCGCGCTGCGCGACGCGACGAAGGCCTGGGTCGCCGAGAGGAAGCTCAAGCTGCCGCAGCTCTTCCAGCCGCTGCGCTGCGCGCTCTCCGGACGCGCGGGCGGGCCGGATTGCTTCGACATGATGTCGTGGCTCGGCCGGGAGCGGTCCCTGGCGCGCCTCGAACGGGCCTGCGTGCGCCTGGCGTGAGCGAGCGCCGCGCGGCGGCCTCAAGCGTCCCGCCGGGACGTCCGATCAGCGAGCGGGGATGTCCACCGACCCGACGCCGCAGCCGCCCGCGAGTCCTGACCCGGCCGAGCCCGACGCTTCGTCGGACGCGGAGCTCGGTGACGCGCCCACTCCGGAGTGCCCGAGCGCGCGGCGCTGGATCCGGCGTTTCGTCGCCGGCGACGAGGAGGTCGAGTCGCGCGCGGCTTTGCGCGCCCACCTCGCCTCGTGCGGCGTCTGCCGTGATCAGTACCGGGCGGAGGTCGTGCTCGTGGCCGGTCTCGCGCGCGGCACCCAGCGTTCGCTCGAGAGCCTGGAACGTCTGCGCACGCGCGCCCGCACCGTCGTCGCGGGAAGCGCGCGTGACCGCCGCGCCAGCCTGGCGCACTTGATCCTGCCGGCGTTCGGGCTGTACGCGCTGTTCCAGCTCGCGGGACAGGACACGCAGCGTGCGCACGTGCGCGCCGTGACCGGAACCGTCTCCGTTGCCGACACGACGCTCGCCGACGACCAGACGCCGCGCGAGCTGAAGCGCGGCACGGTGTGCGTGACGGACGGGAGCTCGCGCGCGCACCTCGACGTGGGGGAGAGCTCTCTCACGCTCGAGCCGGGCACGGCGCTGCTCTTCGAGCGCGCCGTGCCGTTGCGCGTGCGCCTCTTCTCGGGCTGCCTGCTCGTCGACGGCCCGGCGGTCGTCACCAGCGCCGCCGGCGTGCTCGAGTCCGACGCGGGCAGCGGCACCGTGCGCTTCGACGAACACGGCTTCGAGGTCGTGAGTGCCGTCGACGGTTGGCGAGTGAGCGCGGCGAGCGGGACGCGCTGCGCGCGCGCGGGGGAGCCACTGCGTCTGCCGGACGCGCTCGCCGGGGCGCGCTGAGCTGCGCCCCCTGGAGACCTTCGCGCCGCGCGGAGATCTCCACGAGAAGCAGCTCCCGCGGCCGGCGCGCCAGCGCCGTGCGCCGCAGGCATCGTCGCGCGCTCGGGCGCGACTTCATCGGCGCGCAGCGCCGTTCCGTGCTGGCGCGACCTGGCGTGCAACCGCTTCGCCCGTCCGTTTGGGTCGCGGCTCTTGGCCCGCGCGGAGCTCTGCGGCGTGCGCGCGGCGCATCCGCGCAAGATCGAGCAGCTCGCGGCGCGCGCTCCCGCGTACGATGGTGAATTGGGGCCAGCCTGATGACCCACCTCCAACCGCACGCCCGGCACTCGCCCGGGAAACCGGAACTGCGCGTCGCTCCGCGGCGGCACGGCGCGCTGCGCCGCGCGGGCACGCGCGCGCTCGAGCGCACGGCGGTTCTGGCCGGCGGGCGAGCGTGGTACCGGCGAGCGCACCTTTCCCCGGACGCGCTCGTCGTGCGCACGGAGCACGTGAGGGTGCGCGGGCTTCCGCCGGCGTTCGATGGATTCAGCCTGGCGCACCTCTCCGACCTGCACGGCGGCCCGTTCCTCGGTCGCGGCGATCTGCGCGCGCTCGTGGAGCAGGTCAACGCGCTGCGCGCCGACGCGTGCGTCATCACCGGCGACTGGATCACGCACCGCCACGAGGACGCGCTGCCGCTGCTCGAGGATCTCCAGCACCTGCGCACGCGCGAGGGCAGCTTCGCCGTCTTCGGCAATCACGACTACCACGGCCGGCGCGAGGGTCTGATCGCCGCGGCGGCCGCGGCGCGCGGCGTGCGCGTGCTGCGCAACGAGCGCGTGCGTTTCGAGCGCGACGGCGCGGCGCGCCAGTTCATCGAGCTCGTCGGACTCGAGGACCTCGAGGAGTCGCGCGAGCTCTCGATGCCCGCGCCGGTCGATTCACGCGCGGGAATCGTCGAGCTCGTCCTGTGCCACAACCCGCTCGCCGCGCGCACGCTCGCGCGTCGCGGGGTGGCGCTCGTGCTCGCGGGGCATTCGCACGGCACCCAGC
>JBGATX010000200.1:0-10633 GCA_044228975.1 Planctomycetota bacterium
GCACTGCGCACGAGCCACGCGCCGTGCGCGAGCTGCATCCGCCGCACGTGCGCATCCAGCCACGGCGTCGCAAGAGGGAGCCACGGCCCGCTCGCATCTCCTGCGGCCGGCGGAGCTCCGCTGGGACGCTGCGTTCCGTCTCCGATCCACGCGAGGAATCGAGCGCAGACGTCGAGAGCCGCCGCGCGCTCGGCGGTGATTCGCGCGCGGTCGCTCCACCCGAGCTCGACCTGCACGTCGACGATCGGGGCGCTCAGCCGTGGATCGAAGACCAGCGCGCGATCCGCGAGCACGCAGCGCCGCAGCCACGGCCAGGGATCCCAAGCGGTAAGTCGCGCCTCGATCGCGCTCCATTCGGCGCCGGGAGCTCGCTCCTCGCGGAGCACGGCGTGCAAGACCTCGAGCGCATGCCGTTCGCAGCCCAGCCGAAGCCACACGAAGGCGGAGCACGGCTGGCGGTCCAGCGCGTCACACAACCAGACCAAAGCGCGCGCCGAGCGCAGCACGGCTTCGAAGTCACCGACGCGCGCGCGCACGCGTCCGTGCGTCGCGAGGAGCGTCGCGTATTCCTGCACCAGGTCCCAGCCGTCCTCTCCATCGGCGTACTGGCGCTCGGCCCAGCCGAGCCAGACCCCGTCGCGCCGGAGCGCCGGCGCGCAAGCCTCGATCAGCGGGGCGAGCTCGGCGTCGAACGCTTCCAGGACGAAGCGCGCGGCTTCGGGCGAGAACGTCGCCCCACCGTCCGCGTCGAGGGACTGCAGCGCCTTCGACAACACTTCGTCGTCGTTCAGCGCATCGCGCACGCTGGCGCTCGCGCCCTCCTCGAGCGCGCGCCGGCGCGGTTCACGAAGCCAGGCAGGATTCTCGAGGTTCTCCGGATCGAGCTCGTGGATCCGAGCCGCGTGCGCAGCGAGCACCGACAGCGCATTGTGCTGCGCATCGAGCGGCGCACCCCAGATCTCGTCGAGCTGCAACGGCTCGCCGCGTTCCTTCGCCCGTGCGACGTGCTCGTTCACCACGCTCTCCGCGCGCACGCGCATCCACGTCACGTAGCCGACGAAGAGCGCGAGCGAGGCGACGAGGATCCCTCCGCCGATGACGAGCGCGCGGACGAGCAGACTGCGTTGCTGGAGCATGCGAGTCGCGCGCACGAGCGTAGCGCCCGCCCGCGGGCCACGTCGAACACGGCTCCGCTCCGAGCAGTCGATGCACTTGCCCCGCTCCACGCGGCTCCCGGAACCGGCGCGGAGATTCCGCAGTTTCACGGATGAGCGTGCGCGAACCCCTGTCCCAAGAGGCCTCGAGCTTCCAGCGCGACAGGCCCCGTCGTCGCGAAAGCGAAGCGTCCGCACCTCGACGGGACCCGGACGGGTCAGGAGACCGAACCATGCAACTTCGACATGCCTTGAGCGTCGCGAGCCTCGCGGGTCTCGCTCTCGCGTGGCAGAGCACCAACGCAGGCACCGGCAATTCCGCGGTGCGCCTCCTCAAGGGCTCGTGGACGATCGACGGCGACATCACCGCGCGCCTCGAGCCCGACAGCCGACTCGCGGGGTTCAAGACCATCGGCTTCACCGACGAGCCCGACGTCATGAGGCGCCTGCAGGACACGTCGCAGCGGCTCAAGGGGCTCAACTTGATCCTCTCGGGCACGCTGACGATGGAGGGCAACAACAGCTCCTACGTCCTGGCCGAGAAGGACGGCATGACCATCGCTGATCTGGTTCCAGCCCGCGACCGAAGGCAAGGTCGGCGACTCGAACGCGCATCCTGAATCTGGTCGCCGCCAAGTCGCCGAACAACGACCTGCTCTTCCTCGGCGCCGAGGACAACGCGCGCAACGCGAGCGTGTGCTTCAAGCGCGCCGATGGAGGCGGCGGCGGCAGCAGACGCTGACGCGCGCTCCGCGCGAGCTACTTGGGCGGCTGGAGGATGTCGCCGACGGCGGCGGTCGCGTCGGGGATCGTCCTGCCGTCGCGATGACGGATCTGGCGCCACACGCTGCAGTAGGACTGCGCCACGCGCACGCACTCGCATGCGTCGCGCACGCGATCGGCGGCCTTCTGACGCAACTGGATGCCGAGCGCGGAACGCTCGTCGATCTGCTCGCGGTGGATGCGCTGCACTTCCGGTGTGCGCTCGAGCAGGCTGTCGTAGGTCACGACCGCGGGATTCGAGAGCAAGCCCGGATCGTCGAGTCCGCAGATGTTGTCGCTGCGCTGCGCGATCCAATCGCCGCCCAGCTCCTCCGCCGACCTGGCCGACACGTGGCAGCCCCAGGCGACGCAGAGGAGCGCCACGCCGCAGAGCGCGAGAACCGCCGTCCAAATCGAGGTCCGGTTCATGGCAACGACATTGGAAGCCGCCGAGTGCGTGCGCTCCATACGACCTGGCGCGGCGAAGTGCCGGGGCACGAGTGCGGATCGAGCGCGCGAGAACTCGCACTCCGTGGTGCTCGCCTGCCCTCCTTGTCCGCTGAAACGCACCGCGGCCGCGGGCCAGGATCCGACCGGTTCGAGTGCGACAGGCAATTCCGCCTGCGCTGCAAAGCTCGACCAGCATCGGAACGGCCTGAGGGCCGGGAGATTCCATCATGAAGGTCCGTTACGCAGCCTCCGCTTTGGGCATCGCCGCTCTCGCCAGCGTCGCTCTCGCCTGGCAGTGGTCCGCGAGCAATACGGTCGCCAAGCACCTGCCCGGCAAGTGGATGCTCGACACCGAGATCACCCAGCGCCTGGATCCCGACAGCCGGCTTGCCCAGTTCAATCGACTGGAGTTCACCAACGACCCGTCCGTGATCCGGCGCATGGAAGGCATCGCGGTGCGCGTGCGCGGCTTGAACGTGGTCTTGTCGGGCATGATGACGCTCGACGGCAATGACAATCCGTACGTCGTGGCCCAGCAGGACGGCACGACGGCGCTGATCTGGTTCCATCCGGGCGTCGACTCGAAGCTCGGAGACCCGGTCTCGCGCATCGTCAACCTGATCGTGGCGAAGGACGAGATGAACGACATGCTCTTCCTCGGCAGCGAGAGCGGCCTGCGCAACGCCAGCGTGTGCTTCAAGCGTGCGAAGTAGCGCCCGCGCCCGCCCGCCGCGTGTTCCCGTGATCCCGCGCGACGGGCGAGCTGGGTTCTCGCGCACGTCGTCGACGGAACGCGCTCAAGCGGCGGAGCTGTCGTGCGCGCGAGTCTCGACGGGGACGGCGGCTCCCGCCGGTTCCGCGTTGCCCCACTCGCCTTCCCAACGCGCCATCACGGCCGTCGCCAGGCAATTGCCGACGAGGTTGATCATCGTGCGCGCCATGTCCATCAACTCGTCGACGCCCAGGATCACGGCGATGCCTTCGAGCGGCAGGCCGAAGGCGCTCAGCGTGCCCGAGAGGACCACCAGCGACGCGCGCGGGACCGCCGCGATGCCTTTGCTCGTCACGAGCAGCGTCAGCATCATCAGGAGCTGCTGGCCGAGCGAGAGATCCACACCCGCCGCCTGCGCGACGAAGAGCGACGCGACGCCCAGGTACAGCGTCGAGCCGTCGAGATTGAACGAGTACCCCGTCGGCATGACGAAGGCCACGATGCGCCGCGGCACGCCGAACTCGATCATGCGCTGCATCGCGAGCGGCAGGGCCGCGTCGGAGCTCGTCGTCGTGAACGCGATCACCGCCGGATCCTTCACCTGCCGCACGAAAGCACGTAGCGGTATGCGCGCCCAGAGCGCCATCGGAATCAACGCGAGCAAGGTGAAGGCGATCAACGCTCCGTAGAGCGTGAGCACGAGCTTCCCGAGGTTGAGCACGACCGCGATACCGCTGTGGCTCACGGTCACCGCCATCGCCGCGCCGATGCCGATCGGCGCGAACTTCATGATCAAGCCCACGAACTTGAACATGACCTCGGCGATGCCTTCGGCGAAGGCGAGCACCGTGTCCTTGCCGCGGCTCGCGGGCGCCTGCGCGAGACCGATCGCGAAGAGCGTGCTCCACACGACGACCTGCAGCACGTAGTTCTTGCTCGCCGAGTCGAAGAAGCTCGTGCCGAACGCGTGCTCGATGAAGCCCGCGAAGGTCGTCGGCGCGGGCGCGGGCACGCCGGCGTTCGGATCCGGTGGCGGCAGGATCACGCCGATGCCCGGGTGGAACACGTTCCCGAAGGACAGACCGATCGCGAGCGCGATGCCCGTCATCAGCCAGAAGTAGGCGAACGACTTCAACGCCAGGCGCCCGATGCGCTTCATGTCGTCGCCGTGACCGGCGATGCCCATGACGAGCGTGCCGAAGAGGATCGGCACGACGATCGACTTGATCAGGCGCAGGAAGAGCGTCGAGAGCGGCTTGAGCTCCGCCGCGAAGCCGGGCGCGAGCCAGCCGACGACGATCCCGGCCGTCATGCCGACGAAGATCCAGTGCGTGAGCGTCGTGCGGCGCAGGAGCGTGAGCATGAGGTCGTGGTTCGCGTGCCGTGTTCGCTCAGGCGCCGAACGACTTGATCCACACGACGAGCGAGGTCACGGCCGGGATGAGCACCGCGAGCAGCGCTTCCCCCGCGATGAGCCCCGTCGCGACCGGCACGGAGATGCGCTCCGCGGTCGAGCGGCTGAACAGGCGCCAGAAGAAGTCGAGCAGCGCGCCGACGAACATCGTCGCCACGGCCGAGGCCGGCACGAGCATGCCGATGCCGATGCCCGTCGGAGACGGAATGAACGGCCTCCAGCGACGGTTCTGCTCGAGCACCGTGAACAGGATCCCGAGCGCGGCGCCGATCGCGAGCCCCCACACCGCGCTCGGATGGATCGCCGAGAAACCTTGGCCCAGCACCTTGGCGAAGCCGACCCAGCGCACCGAGATCGGCGACGAGAGCCCGTGCTCGCCGCCCAGTCCGTATTCCTCGATCAGCTTCGGATACTCGTACGCCAGCGCGATCGCGCCGAACGGGATCGCGGCGAGCTGCATCCATGTCAGCACGCGCGGCGTCGAGCCGATCATGTGCCCGGCCTTGTAGTCCTGCATGAGGCCTTCGGATTCGGCCGCGACGGAGCCCGTGATGCCGCTCGAGACGACCGTCGCTCGCATGTCGCCCGGCGAGATCGCGCCGAAGAGCGCCTGCATGACGTTCGTCATCGTCGAGATCGGGCCCCAGTTCGTCTCGCCGAGCACGCGCATCGCGACGAGCATCAAGGGCAAGCTCAAGAGGATCGCGAGCACGCTCTGCCACACGGGCGTGCCCAGGATCGAGTACTGGATCACGACCAGCGCCGTCGCGGACGCGAGCGAGCCGACGATCACCCAGCGCAGCGGGAAATCGCCCGTCTGCGCCGCCGCGCTCGAGAGGCCGGAGAAGCTCTTCACCAGCGAGCGCCATTTCAGCGCGAGCGCCGTCAGCCCGCCCGCGACGAGCATTCCCGTCGCCGGCCACATGACCCACAAGAGGATGTCCGCCTTCTTCGCCCCCTCGGCGAGGATGCCGTTGTCCGCGAGCAGCACGGGCGCGACGATCCACGACGCGATCAGGCCGAGCAGCATGCTCGCGCACACGCGCAAGCCGATGATCATTCCCGAGCCCAGCGCGAGCAGCTCGAGCGAGAACCCGACGCCGGTCACGCCCGAGAAGCGGTTGAACGAGATCGCGATCATCTCGCGCAGCTTCTCGAAGTGCGTCAGCACCTTGACCGTGCCCGAAGCGACCAGCGCGAGCATCATCGCGAGCACCGCCTGCTTCGCTCCCTTGCCGCGCGAATCGAGCAGGATCAGCGCTTCCCCGGCAGCCATGCCGTCGGGGAACGGCAGCTTCTCGTCCTCGATGTAGTACTTGCGCAGCGGCACGGCGAGCAGCACGCCGAGGATGCCCGCGGTCGAGAACCACAGGAACGTGTCCCACATCGTGAGCTGCACGTTGAAACCCGTCGTCCCGTCGGCGCGCAGCATGTCGAACGCCGCGAGCAGCCAGACGAGGAACGCGATCTGTCCCGCGGCTGTGCCCGCCGTCTGGACGAGGTTGTTCTCCCAGCGGTTGTAGCTCTTCGAGATCAGGCCCAGCGCGAGGAACCCGAAGAACGCCGCGACGACGGAGATGTTCGGCCCGAAGCCGAGCTTGAGCACGATGTACGGGTACGACGCGCCGATGATCAGCGCCACGGCGAGCGCGCACACGACCGAGCGCACCGAGACTTCCTTGATGTGCGGCGGCTTGACCGGGGGGGCGGTTTCCATGCGCGTCACGTTATCCCGCGCGCGCGCCATTTCGAAACGTGCTCTCGCGACTCCGTGGTGCTTGCACTTGCGCTGCGCAACACGTTCGCGGCCGCGCGGAGCTCGCCGACCCCGCGAAAACCGCGGCGAAACGGCTCGCCTCGCCGCTCGCGCTGCGCGCGCGCGCCGTCGCGGCGTATGATCCGGCCATCTTGGACCGCTGGCGTCTGATCACGACCTTCGGTGCCGATCCAGGCTTCAACATGGGCCTCGACGAGGCCCTGCTCGAATCGCCCGAGAGCGCGCCGACCGTGCGCTTCTACACCTGGCGGCCGGACACGCTCTCCCTGGGGTACTTCCAGCGCTTCGAGGACGTGCACCTCACGTCGAAGGCCGGCGCGATCGTGCGGCGCATCACCGGCGGCGGCGCGATCCACCACGTGAAGGAGCTCACGTTCTCGATCGTCGCGCCGCTCGCGCATCCGATCTACCACGGCCCCGTCGGCGAGTCGTACGTGCGCGTGCACGGCGCGATCCAGAGCGCGCTGCGCGAGCTCGGCGTCGAGAGCTCGTTGCGCGGCGGCATGCCGCTCGAGTCCGACGTCGCGGGCACCGGCATGTGCTTCCACAAGTCGACGGCGCTCGATCTTGCGTGGGGAGCGCGCAAGGGCGTCGGCTCGGCGCAGCGGCGCAAGGCCGGGCGCGTGCTGCATCACGGCTCGATCAAGCTCGGCACGTCGCCGCTCGAGGGCGCGATCGCCACGTTGAACGCCGTCGATCCGCGCTTGACGATCGAGCAGCTCGCGCCGGTCCTGCGGCGCGCGCTCGAGCGCGAGCTCTCGCTCGAGTTCGAGATCGCGGTGCCGGATGCGGACGAGCGGCAGGAAGCAAGGCGGCGCGGGCTGCGCTACACGGATCCGCAGTTCGTGCGGCGGCGATGAGCGCGCGCTCCATCGTCCCGCAGGCATTCGCAAGCATCGCGCTCGTGGTGTTCGCGACGACGTGCTCGCGAACTCCGCCGCGCATGAACGTGCTGTTGATCACGATCGATACCCTGCGCGCGGATCGCGTCCTGAGCTTCAGCGGCGACGCGGCGAGACCGCTGACGACGCCGAACCTGGATCGTCTGGCGTACGGAGGACTGCACTTCACCCACGTGAGCACGCCGCGCGCGAAGACGACGCCGGCGCTCGCGAGCTTGATGACCGGGCTCTATCCGCACGAGCACGGCGTGCGCGACGTACTCAGCCCGCTCGAGCTGCGTTTTCCGACCCTGGCGGAGCGTTTTCGCGCCGGGGGTTGGCGCACGGGCGCGATCGTCGGGAATTACGTGCTGCAGGCGCGCTTCAGCGGGCTCGAGCGCGGCTTCGAGCAGTGGACGGAGGAGTTGCCGCAGACGCAGGGCGTGCCGCCGGAGGATGTGCCGCAGCGACTCGCGCGGTCGCTGACGGACGGTGCGTTGACCGCGCTCGGGCTCGACGATGCGAACGCGAGCGCGGCGCACGATGCGGGTCCGCGCGCGCGTGTCGCGGCGAGCGGCGAGCCGTGGTTCGTGTGGCTGCACTACATGGATCCGCACGGCGCGTACGAGCCGCCGGCGGAGCAGCGCGTGTTCCATTCGCCGAGCGAGCTGATTCCCGAGGTGTCGAGCGACGCGCACGCGGCGTCACGGCGCTTCGTGGCGGAGTACAACGTGCCGGCGGAAGCGCGGTTGCCGGATGGGCGCATCGATGCGGCGAAGGTGCGCGATCTCTACGACGGGGAAGTGCGGTACGTCGACGCGGAGATCGGACGGTTGATCGAGAGGTTGCGGGCGAGCGGAGAGCTCGAGCACACGCTCGTCGTCGTCACCGCGGATCATGGCGAGAGTCTCGGGGAGCACGACTACTGGTTCGAGCACGGGCGCGATGCGTACGAGGCGTCGTGTCGCGTGCCGTTGATCGTGAGATTTCCCGGGCAGCGCGAGCCTGAAGAGAACGATCGGCGCACCGCGGTGCGCGTGGAGGACCTCTCGCTCGTGGATATCGCGCCGACGTTGATCGAATGGGCGGGGTTGCCGGCGTTGACGCTGGGAAAGCCGGAGGCGAACGAGGTTCGCGGCGAATCGAGGTTGGAGGCTTGGCGCGGGCGCGTGATGCCGGCGCGTCCGGTGTTCGGCGAGAAGGTCGATCGCGTCGAGGTCCGAGATGCGATTCAGAGCAAGACGGTGCGGGTCGGGGATTGGAAGCTCGTGCAGCGGTTCGCGCAGGTGGCGGGCGGGAAGCTCACGCTGCTCGACGAGCAGCTGTTCGATCTGCGCGCGGATCCGCGGGAGGAGCGCGAGATCGATGCGGCGGTGACGAGGGATGCGCCGATCGAGGAGTTGAGGCGGGCGTTGGCGCGGTTCGTCGGGGCGGATACGAGGTTCGGGGCCGTTGCGGCGGAGCTCGAGCGGCGCAGGGAGGAGTTGCGTCGGGTGGATCCGCAGGCGGTGCGGAGGGTGGAGAGCCTCGGGTACTAGCGTCGCGCGGCCGGAGGCGGAGGCGGAAGCGGAGCGCGAATGCCAGAACCAGCCAAAGGCGAGTTGCGACGCAACGCGCCACACAAGCGTGCTCCGCATCGCTGACCCCGCACGTTCATCGGCGGCCGCGGCGACCGCCGAAGGAACGCGCGGGGTGTTGGGTCAGAAGGGCACTGAAACGTCGCGGGGAGGTACACGGCATCTTTCTCTCCGATTCGCCCGAGCCGCGGCGAGCGCTTTTGCGCCCACGAATCGGAGGGAAAGATGCCGTGTACCGTACCGCGATCCATGCGTCGCTTGCGTGCGCACCAGTCGCCCGTTCTTGCGCCGACGACTCGACAGCTCCGATCGCCCGATCGACCGACGCGCGCTCTCTCACCTCGCCCGATCACGCCGCGCGAGCTCGATCTCGATGCGCCAATCGCCTTGCGTGTCGAGGGTCAGGCACGTGCCGGTGACGCGCGCGCCGGATTGGAGCTTGTCCGGGGCCCAGCTCTCGTGGCCCAGCCAGTTGGCGGACCAGCCCTTCGCAATCGTGGCGGTGGTCAGCGTGTCGGCCGCGACGGCGCCGGTTTGCGTCGCTGGAAGATCGACGGCGACGTCGAAACGCACGCGCTCCTTGGAGTGCGGATGCTCGGTCGAGGCGCTCATGGCGAAATGAGCCGTTTCCTTGCGCTCCATCGGCGTGCCGAAGCGGACCAGCGCGGGCGCGTCCTCGCACAAGCAGACTTGCGCCGAGAGTCCCTGGCCCAGCCGCAGACCGACGAAGATCGTGCGTTCGACGAACAGGCTGCCGCGCGCGACTCCGCCCGGACCGTCGCTGCGCGGATCGAACGTCGCGGCGACGACGGCTCCGCGCCGGCGCAGTTCGCGCTCGACGAGTTGCGCCAGCTCCGCCGCGCTCGTGCGTTGAGCGAGGTGCATGCCGAGCTCGATGCGGTTCTCGTTGCCCGCATTCGGTCCCTCGTTGCACACGAAGGCGATGTCGACCTCGACGCGCGCACCACCCGGCGGCGCGACGGAACCGCTGAACGCGATCTGCACCAGCCCCTGCGCGGGAGCGACGAAAGCGAGGGCGAGCACGCTGGCGAGCGCCAGCACGATTCGAGTGAGCATGGTCGATCTCCGCCGCGGATGGGGCCGGGCTACGACGAGCACGATGACGCACTTCTTCCCCGATTCCAATGCGGCGAGGGCCACGCGGCCGAAGCGGGCGCAAGGCACGGGCGGCAGAACGGCCGCTCACGCGCGCGCGGATCCAAGTCGCGGCGCGTGTCGAGCATGCGCCACATCCGCGCGCTCGCGGATGGTTACCCCGCCTGGACTCGAACCAGGAATAACAGGACCAAAACCTGTTGTGTTACCGATTACACCACGGGGTAGCGTGGACTTCGTGCTCGCGCGCGAGCTCGGCGTGACGCTGCGCGCTCTCGCGTTCCGCGCGACTCCGGGAACACAGCCGCGCCGTCGCTCGACTTCGGCTGCGCACGCTCCCCGTTCGCCGTCGTCGTGCTCGCTCGATGCAGCAGCGCACGACGGACCGAGCGAGTTGGGTGGTTACCCCGCATGGATTTGAACCATGAATGACAGAACCAGAATCTGTAGTGTTACCGTTACACCACGGGGTAGCGCGGGCGGGGAAGATAGCCGCGCCAACCCGGGGGGTCAACGGCTCGAAGCGCCAGGCGCGCTCGGCGCGCCCGACGAGCTCGGCACCTCGAGGACGCGACGCCGAGCCAGATCGAGCGCCGTGTTCACGGCGAAGGCGCGGATGAGTTCGCGATCGGGCAGGATGAATCGGCGCTCTTCGCTCGTCGTGCGTCCGTCGAGCGAGACCGCGAACCAGACCAGGCCGACCGGTTTTTCGCTCGTCCCGCCGTCGGGGCCGGCGACGCCGGTGATCGCGAGCGCAAGGCGCGCTCCGGCGCGGCGCGCAGCACCTTCG
>JBGATX010000201.1:0-10705 GCA_044228975.1 Planctomycetota bacterium
GCGCGGCGCGCTGCGCGCGCTCGAGCTGCGGCCGGGATTGGCGGACTTGATCGTCTCGCTGTCGGGCGACTACGTCCCGCAGCGCGAGCTCCTGCGACCCGGCGTGTGGTTGCGCGCGCTGAAGGCCCCGGTCGACCGGCGCGTCGCGGTCGGCGCTTGATCGAAGCCGTCCGGGCGCGCGATCAACGCAGCGTACGCGAGCGCAGGTACTGCAGGGTCGACTGTCCGACGCGCTCGAGCAACGGCTCCAACGCGGCCTCGTCCTCGAGGCGCTGGAGATCGTCGTGGTTCGCCTGGCACCATTCGCAACGCATCTCGGTGAGATGGAAGCGCAGGTAGTCGCGCGGACCTTCCTCGAGCGCGTCGCTCGCGTAGCGCGCGATCCAGTGCCGCGCGGGACAGCTCACGCGCCCGCGCTTCCAGGCGACCGGCACGCGGATCTGCGGCCGGTCCTCCTCGTCGGCGAGCGCGGACGCGAGCAGCGGCAGCAGCGTCTGGTGCTCGTCGCGCTCCAGGGCGAGCTCGCGCAGGCGCTTCAGCGCGCGGAACTTGATGCCCGCGACCGCGGTCTCGTCGCGCAGCCCGAAGCGTTCCCACGTGTCGCGGTTGCGCCATTCACCCGAGAACAGCGCCTCGATGACCATCAAGCGCGTGAACTCCCCCGCCGACCAGGTCTCCTGCACCCAGTCGCGCAGGATGCGCACGAGCAGCTCCTCGCCGGCGCGCACGAGATCGTTGTGGCGCGCGATGCGGCTGGGCGTCTCCTCCTCGCGGAACAGGTCGTCCGTGGGCACGCTCTCGCCGTCGGCGTCGCGCGGCTGCAGCACGAGCGCCTTCTGGCGCCGCAACCAGTCGATCGTGCGGTTCTTGCAGATGCCGAAGAGGTACTGCTCGAACGTGTAGACCGGATCGAAGTCGCCGATGCCGCGCACCGCGCCGAGGAAGGCTTCCTGCACGACGTCCTCGCGCGACGATCGGTCGGGCACGCGCCGCGCGACGTAGGCCATCAGACGTCCGGCGTAATGCCGCTCGACGGCGAGCCACTCCTCGTCGGCGTAGGCGCGCAGGCGCGCGATGTCGGGGCTCCACTCGCTCACGTCAGACGCTCGTCACGATGGTGAAGAAGGCCAGCGAGACCAGCGTCCCCAATCCGATCAGGACCGCCAGGAAGAGCGCCAGGCGCAGCGCGCGCATGCAGCCGCGCCACCAGCGCCAGCCGCGCGTCGAGGCGGCGCCGGCGCGGCTCCAGCCGTCGGCGATGCGCTGACTGCCGCCGCGCACGAGCGCGACCAGGATCTCGAAGGCGAGCGCCGCGGCCGCGCCGAGGCGAGCGACGAGCGAGCCGCCGACGGCGGGCGGCACGGGAATCGTCGGCGAAACGACGCTCGCGCTCGTCGTGATGAGCGACGCGCTCGCCGCGGAGAGGGCCCGGCGTTCGAGCGCGCCGCCGGGCGCATCGAGCGCGGCCGTCGTCGTCGACGCGACGCTCGCCGCGCGCGCGCGCGCCGACGAGCGCGCGGCATTCGCGCGGCCGCCGCGCAGTCCGTCCCACACACCGCGCGCCACTTCGACGGCGCCGCGAGTGAGCTCGGCGGCGGTCGAACGCGGTTCGCCGGAGCCGTCGAGGTAGGGCGTCGCGCTGCTCGAGCCCGGTGTCGCGCTCGAAACGGGGCCCGAACCGAAGGTCGGGCTCGCGCTCGCGAGCGGGCGCGTCGAGGTCGACGAGGGTGGACGCGCGGGCGCGGCCGGAGGCGCGAATGGCGGGATCGGACGCTCGAGCCGGATCGAATCGCCCGGTCGAGCCGTCTGGCCGAGGTCGGCCAGGAGCTCCGCGACGTCCGCGTAGCGCTGCGCCGGATCGAGGCGCACGCAGCGCTCGACGACGATGCGCAGACGCGCGGGGAACTCGTCGGGGAAGACCGGCGGCACATCGGCTTCGCGCACGGGCAGCGCGCCCGGCATCTCGCTCTCGAAGGGCAGCTTGCCCGACAGGCACTCGTAGAGCATGACGCCGAGCGAGTAGATGTCCGCGCGATGGTCCGCGCGGTTCTTGATCATCTCCGGCGCCATGTACTGCGGCGTGCCGCGGCCGAAGGAGAGCGTCATGCGCCCGTCGACGAGCATCTTCGACAAGCCGTAGTCGCCCACGCGCGCGACGTCGCCCTTGATGAACACGTTGCTCGGCTTGAGATCGAAGTGCACGAGCCGCCGGTCGTGCAGCGCGAGCACGCCGCGACACGTCTGCACGAAGTAGGAGAGCGCGGTCTCGGTCTCCAATCGCCCGCGACGCAACAGGCGCGAGAGCGTCTCCTCGCCCGCGTACCCCATGATCAGGTACGGCACGCCGACGACCGTGCCGAGGTCCTCGATGGTCACGAGGTTGGGGTGGTCGATGGCCGCGAAGTGGCGCACCTGCTCGAGCTCGCGCAGCGCCGCATCGCGCTGCGCCTCGTCGTCGATCTTGAGGAACTTGATCGCGTAGGCCTTGCCGATCGAGGCCTTGCGCGCCTTGTAGACCTCTCCGAAGGCCCCGCCGCCGAGACGGTTCTGGATCTCGTACCCGGGCACGAAATCGGGCTGGCGGAATTGGTTGTAGAAGGCCTCCCAGTCCATGCCTAGCCGACCTCCCCCATCCTACGCCCGCGGCGCGCGCGCGCCCAAGCCGCGCGCGCGAGGCTCCGGTTGCGGAGCGTGAGGTCCCGAGCGAGCTCATCGCCCGCCGGCCCAGATCGGTGAGATCGAGCGGTCGCAGCGTGATCTGGGTGGAGGCCGGGGCGCGGCGCGCGCGCCGATCACGCTGCACGCGTCGCGCGGCGGCGGGAATTCGAGCTCGAGGCGCGCGTCGGGCGCCGGCGCGACGACGTGTCCCTCGTGGCGCAGTCCGCCGGCGCACGCGACGACCAGCCGGCCTGGCTGGAGCTCGAGCGAGACGTCGTGCTCGAGATCGGCGATCGCGATTCCGCGCGTGCGCTTGCGGCCCAGGCGCACGCGGCCGGCCGGACCGGGCGCGAAGAGCAGGATGCGCGTCGTGCCGTGGCACTCCAGGCCGTGCTCCAGCTCCAGGATCACCGAGGAGCTCGCCGCGTCGGGCGCGGCGACGCGCAACGCGAGGTTGCGCGCGAGCGTGACGCGATCGCCGTGCGAGAGCTCGACGCCTTCTCGCGGGAGCTCGCGTCCGCGCCAGGACATCGCGCGCAGGCGCGCATCGCCGGCGAGCGGCACGAGGCGCCAGCGCAGGCCGCCGTGGAAGCTCAGCGAGGCGCGCAGCTCGGCGTGTTCGGCTTCGATGTCGGCGAGCAGCGGCAGATCGGCCGAACGCGAGCGCAGGTGGCCGATCACCAGGCGCGGACCGACGGCCGCGAGGAACTCGCCGCCGTCGTCGACCGCGAGGTGGAAGAGAGCCGCGGGCACGACCTCCGGTTGCGCGCGCGGCGCGTCGTCGCGCTCCGGGTTGCTGCGCGTTTCGGCCACGGGCTTGGAATTGTCCGCTGCCGTGTCGCCCGGCTCAATGCGCGTCCCGCGCGAGCGCGAGCGCAGCTCGTCGAGCAGGGAAGCGAGGCGTTCGCTGCCGTCGGGGCGCACAGCTGCCGGCTCCTCGCGGCGCACGAGCTCGCGCTGCAGCGCCAGCGCGCGCTCGGGAGCGTGTCGCGCGAGCAGCGTCAGCGCTTCGTCGGCGCGTTCGCGCGCCGCGCTGGCGGCATCCTGCGCCAGGCCGGCGGGACGAGCCTCACCGGGATCCGGAGCCCCGCCGGCGCGCGCGGCCAGGCGCTCGAGGGCGCGCGCGTAGAGCTCGCCTGCTTCGCGATCGTCGCGCAGCGCGCGGTCGGTGAGGAGCTCGAGCGCCTGCGCGAGGTCTCCCGAGAGCAGCGCCGCCCGGCCGCGCTCGAGCAGCGCGCGGCGGCGCAGGAATCCGGGCCAGGGGAGACTCACCGGCTCAATTGCGCTCGCTCGCGGGCGCCATTTCAGCGCTCAGCTCGCTGACCGCAACGCGGCGAGGCTCCGATCGACAGGCGAGCTCGCCGCGTCGCGGAACGACCGGCCTCGAGCTCGGCCGTGGCGCGTCAGACCGCGACCACGACACCGCCGCCGTCCTCGCGCGCATTGACGAAAGCGCCGCGCGTCGAGGCGAAGAGGTCCTCGCGGCGCAGGATGCGCTCGTGGGGCATGGTCGCGATGCCGCACGAGATCACGACCGGGTCGCCGACCAGATCGCGCAGGTTGCGCTGCTGCGCGAGATCGCCCACGCGCCGCGCCATGACGCGCGCTCCGTCGGGACCGGTGTTCGGCAGCAGGAAGAGGAACGAGCTCTCGTCGAAGCGCCCGAGGATGTCCGTGTCGCGCGAGGTCTCGAGGAAGATCGCGGCGAACTCGCGCAGGACCTCCTCGCCGACCTGGCCCTCGAAGCCGAGCATGACGCACGAGAGCGGCTGGCCGAAGCGGCGCGCGCGCTTGAACTCCTCGTCGAGCTTGTAGTTGAGGAACGCGTAGCAGAAGAGGCCGGTCTCGGGGTCGGTCAGCGCGCCGATGAGCGATGCGTCGGGCGCGCCGTTCAGGTCGACGAGCAGCTTCTCGGGGAAGACCGCGCCCGCGTCGTTGCCGCGCTGCTCGGTGGGCAAGGGACGGCGCTCGCGCTGCGCGGCGAGCGCTTCGCGCAGCTTGCTCGGCACGAGCGGCCGGTGCAGCACGCCCGTCGCGCCGCAGAAGCGCGCGATCGGCTCGGCCGTGCGGTTGGCGCCGTCGACGACGACGAAGGTGCGGCAGCGCGTGTTGCCCGTCAGCTTGCGGCAGGCCTCGTAGACGTTCGTGCCGCGCAGCCAGCTGTCGATCAGGATCACGTCGCCGAGCATCGGCGGCGTGCGCACGAGCTCGTCCACGCCGCCGACGCACGCGACCTCCCAGCCGTCGACCGCGCTCACGCAGGCGCGCGCGGAGGCGATCAGCGACTCGTCGGTGGTCACGATGCGGATCGTGCGCAGTCCGTCACCCATGAGCGTGTCCTCGAATCCTCTTGCGGTCCTGTTGGTTCGCGCGTCGCGCGCTCCGTCGATCGGATCGGATGACCCTGGAATCGGCGGCCCAAAGATTGGCAGGCCTGCCGCGCGACATCAACCGGCGAGTTCGGCGATCCACTCGTCGGGGATCTCGTAGTTGGCGTAGACGCTCTGCACGTCGTCGTTCTCCTCGAGCTCGTCGATCAGGCGGAGCACCTTGCGCGCGGCGTCCTTGTCGCTCACCGGCACGGAGGTCTGCGGCATGTAGCCGAGCTCGGCCGAGGCGAGCTCGAGGCCGCGCGCCTCCAGGCGCGTCTTCACCGGCAGGAACTCCGTCGGCGCGGCCACGATCGTGACCAGATCGCCCTCGAGGCGCACGTCGTCGGCGCCGCTGTCGAGTCCGATCTCGAGCAGCTCGTCCTCCGTGCGCTCGGCGCGACGCGCGACGTAGATCGAGCGGAACTGGAAGAGGAAACCGACCGAGCCCGGCGCGCCGAGGTTGCCCCCGTTGCGGTCGAAGATGTACTTCACGTCCGGCGCCGTGCGCGAGCGGTTGTCGGTCAGGCAGACCACGATCAGCGCGATGCCGCCGGGCGCGTAGCCCTCGTACGTGAGCTCGTCGAGGTCCGCGCCCTTCTCGCCCGCGGCCTTCTTGATCACGCGCTCGATGTTGTCCTTGGGGACGTTCGCGGCGCGCGCCTTCTCGAGCGCGTACTTGAGCTTGAGGTTCGAATCCGGATCCGGCCCGGCCTGGCGCACCGCGGACATGATCGCGCGCGAGAGCTTGCTGAACGCCTTCGCGCGCTTCTTGTCGACCGCACCCTTGCGCGCGGCGATGTTCGAGGAGTGGGAGTGACCGGCCATGGGCTGCGCCGCCAGCGGTCGTCTCGTCGCGCTCTGCGCCGAACGCCGCCGCTCGCGTGCTCGAGGAACTTCGAGCGGGCGAGCGGCAGGCTTCGTTCAGCGCGGAGCGGGCGCGAACCCGAACGCCGCGCGGAGTTCGATCAACGCTTGGAGAACTGGAAGCCGCGACGTGCGCCGCGACGGCCGTACTTCTTGCGCTCTTTCATGCGGCTGTCGCGCGTGAGGAGACCGGCCTGGCTGAGCACCATGTGGTGCGCCGGATTGATCTTCTTGAGAGCGCGCGCGAGCCCGAGCGCGATCGCGTCCGACTGGCCCGTCGAGCCGCCGCCGCCGACGTTCACGAGGATGTCGTAGGCGCCTTCCGACGCGGTGGCCTTCAGCGGCTCGAGCAGGCGCATCTGCGACTGCACGGTGTTGAAGTACTCGTTGGCCGCGCGGCCGTTGACGACGAAGCCGCCGGCGCCGGTCTTGACGCGCACGCGCGCGATCGACGACTTGCGGCGGCCGAGGCCCCAGGTGAATTGCGTGCTGGTCATGAGCGGGCCTTCTTGGTTTCGGTGGGCTCGACCTTGACGGGTTGCTGAGCGATGTGCGGGTGCGCGCCCGCCGAGTAGATCTTCAGGCGCCGGCGCATGTCGCGCCCGAGCGTCGACTTCGGCAACATGCGCTTGACCGCCAGACGGATCACGTCGGCCGGACGGCGCGCGAGCATGTCGGCGACGGACACGGTCTTCAGACCGCCCGGATAGCCCGAGTAGAAGTCGTAGCTCTTGTCGTCGCGCTTCGTGCCGCTCAAGCGCACCTGCGCGGCGTTCACGACGACCACGAACGCGCCGTTGAGCTCGCTCGGCTGGTACGTGGGCTGGTCCTTGCCCATCAGGTTCATCGCGATCTTCGAAGCGAGATCGCCGAGCTGGTACTGCGACGCGTCGTACTCCAGCCAGCGCTGGGTGAGGGTCGCGGAGCGGACGTGCGTGGTCGCCATGGTCGAGGTCGCGGAAGAGGTGGCGGAGACGTGCGATGCGGAACGGGGGCGAAGGCTCCAGCGTCGTGCGCGCGGCACGGACGCGTCCTGGACCCGGCGCACGAGCCTGCGGACCGAGTTCGCTCGGGCCAGAGACGCGCAGGCAGGAAATCCGGGCCGAGCAAGGTATCGGCGGCCCCGGAGTCCATCAACAGGTTTCCTACCTCGCTACCAGCCGCTCACGCGCAGCCAGCGCTCACCGCGCGGCGCGCCGGCGAGCGGATCGGCGCGCGCGCGGGTCCGACCGACGAGGACGTCGACGCCCTGTGGCAGACCGGCCACGACCCAGCCCGGCGGTGACCTCGACGCGCCGGCGGAGTCGGTGGGATCGCTGGCGAGCGCCTGCCCGGGCCATGAGGCGCCGGCGAAGCTCCATACGCCCTCGCGGCGGGCCCAGGTTGCATCCAAGCCCTCGGGCGGTCCGAGCTCGCGCGAAAACCCGCCGGCGGGTGGCGCGACGAGCCGCGAGACGTGGATCCGAGCGCCGCGCGCGACCAGGACGACGCGCTCGGGCCGGCGCAGGTCAGCGTGCACCTCGAGCTCGGCCTCGCGCGGTTCGGTCTGGACCTGGAACGGGGAATCGAAGGTCGAGCTCGCGAGCTCCAGGCGCTCCGCGCCGGAAACGATCTCGACCCACGGATCGGCGTCGCGCGCGCCATCGAGGACCTCGACTCGCGCGGCGACCTCGCCCGGTTCGCGCGCGACGAGCAGCGCCGCGGCGCACGCACCGACGAGGGCGACGCCGACGAGCGCGAGCACGCGCTTGCGCAGCGACTGCGCCACACACCAGCTCGCGACGAGCACGAGCACGCACGCCCCACCGGCGCGCAGCGTGCCCGCGCTCACGGGCGGCTTCGGTCGCGACCGCCAGCCGATGCTCGCGCGCGCGAACGCGGTCGGGTCGTCGCTCCAGCCGACGAAACGCGCGCGACCGCGACGCTCGTCGCCGGTCACGTCCCAGGCGATGCGCGGTTCCACGGCGAGCGAGTTGGCGAGCACGGGCACGGGCAAGGTGAAGACGGCCGATTCCCCCGGCGCGAGCTCGCCGGCGAGCAGCGTGCGCTCTTTCGCGCGCTGCACGAGCTCGACGCGCCGCAACGGACCGCTGAGCTCGACGCGCGCGAGCCGCAAGCGCGTGTCCTGCGCGCGCGCGGCAGCGCACGCGCCGGCGAACGCCAGGGCGAGCGCGCCCGCGAACTCGAGCGACCTCACGCTCCACCTCCGGCCTGGCTCGCGGCCGGAGCGCGCGCCGCGACGACGCACACAGAGAGCAGCGCTGCGCCGGCGAGGCTCGTCTCGAACCACGGGTACGGAGCGCTTGCGTCCTCGCCGACGCGCCGCCAGAGCCAGCCCAGCGGGCTGAGCGCGGCCCAGACGCCCGTGAGCGGCAACAGCGGCGCTCCCGCATCGGGCGCGACGCCGGGCGCGATGGCGCTGCAAACGCCGACGAACGCGGGCGCGGCGAAGACGAACGCGGCCCAGCTCGCCGCGTGGAGGCGCGAGCCCGCCGCGCGCCAGGCCGACCAGGCGAGCAGACCGATGCTCGCCAGCGCCGGGAGCGCGATGCGTGCGACGTGCTCGAGCTCCGCCCCGAGCAGGACGTCCATGCGCGCGCCGACTCCCGCGAGCGGCAGGGCGAACGCGCACCACGTCAGCGCGTCGCGCGCCGGCGCCGCGCTCGCCGCGCGACGCGGCAATCCCGCGCACGCGATCCACGGCAAGAGCACGAGCGCGCAACGCGAGAGCGACACCTGCGCCGGGCAGCGGAGCGACGAGCAACCCCAGAGACGCCGCGTACGGGAACGCGAGCGCCGCCCATCCGTCGGAGCCTTGCGCGCGCGCGTCCATGCGCGCCGGTCACTCGCCCGCGCGACCGCGCGCGCCCGCGACGGACTCCGACTCGGCGTCGCGCCAGCGGATGTCGGGCGTGTCCCAGCGCGCGTCGAGCACCGACCAATCGCGCGCGCCGTTCGATTCGCGCAGCGCGGTCGCGGCCTGGGACACGGCGCGCCACTTCGCCGCGACCGGCAGCTCGCCCGGCTCGCCGCAGTCCGGCGCGCGCCCGAAGAACACGGCGCGCTGGCGGATCAGGCGCAAGACGATCCCCGGCTCGTCGACCGACGCCTGGCGCGCGCGCGTCGCGTCGATCAATGGCGGGCCGAGCGTCTCGAAATCCGCGGCCGAGAGCGCGGCGCGCATCGAGATGGCGACGGCGAGCGCGTCGCGCTGGTGCGGCTGCGTCAATCGCATCCCAGCCCAGGCGCCATCGAGTCCGTGATCGTTGGGACCGAGCACCGGCAGGAAGCCACTGCCGATCCAGGGCGGCGCGGTCCAGCCACCGGGCAGGAGCACGCCGTCGCTGCTGACGCCCAGGTAGAGCTCGCCGACGCGCACGCAGGCCGCGACGTCGCGCAGGCGCACGGAGAGATCGATGCCGTCGGGCCAGCGCAGACGCGGCTCCCCGACGGCCGCGACGAACGGCAGCGCGGCGACGCTGCTCGCCAGCGCGTGCAGCGCGCTCGAGTCATCCGCGTGGAACGGAGGCACGCGCGCGATCGCGGCGCGCACCATGGGCTCCCAGCGCTCGTCGACGAAGGCGCCGGGAACGGCCAGAGCACCGGCGGGGAGCAGGCTCGAGCGCCGCGTGTCGACGTTCGCATATCCGGCGGCGCGCACCTCGCCCGCGAGGCTCTCGCACAACCAGATTCCGCCAGCGAAGACGATCAGGAACGGTATCCAGAAACGCACGCGTCCGGCTCGACGCCGGTCGACGCGCGCGCGCAGTGCTTCCGGCCCCCCCATCTTCGCCCTGGCTCTTGCTTGGGCGCCCATCCGTGGTTTGGCGTGGTGGCCTGCGGCTCAGTTGCGCGAGGTGACGAGCTGCGGCTCGGCCGACGTCGTCTGGCTGTCTCGCTGTCCGACGCGGCGCGAGGCTTCCTCGATGAAGAGCTCGACGGCGGTCTGGATCTCGATCACCTCGTCACGCGAGAGCGTGATCGTGCGCGAGGTGCCCTGCGCGTGCAGCTCGTGTCCGAGCAGGCGCGAGAGCAACTTCAAGCTCGCGAGCTGGCGGAGGATCGGGTTCTGGGTCTTGGTGCTTGTCTGAACGTCCATGGCGATGCTCGGGGCGATGCGACGATCGTCGATGCGTGGCGCAGCGCGTGCGGCCGGAGTCGGCGTCGAGGCCTCGGTCGGCGGAGGGATGACGGGTGGCGTTGACGGTGGGAGTTCCGTGGGGGTCGTTGGGCTCGCGCGGCGGGCTCGCGTCCCGTCGGCGTCCGCGCCCGATCGGAACCGTGAGCGGAGCAGCGCGCGGCTGCTCATCGGGCGCCAAGCCGTGATACAGGAGCGCCGTGGCGCGCTCAAGCGCCGCGGGCGCTTTCGTGAGCGCGATTCCAAGGTTGCCCGAGCGTCGCCGATGGACGAGCATGGCGCCACGCAAGCTGCGCCGCGACACGCGCGCGGGTTCGACGCGAACCACGCTCCCTCTCGCCCCGCGCTCACCGATCGCATGAACGACGCGCGACCCAGCGAGACCAACTCCGACGACGACGCGCGACCGGCGCGCGAACGGCGCTCTCGCCGGCGGCTGGCGCGTCAGCCTCGGCCCGAGCCCGATCGAGCCGAGCCAGGTCGGACGGAGGGGAATCGGCCGGAGGTGGGTCGACCTGGGACTCACCGATCGGACTCGCGCACATCCGGTGCGTCGCGAGCGCCCGAGCCGACCGGCGCTCGCCCCGCTCCGCGACGGTCTCCCGCGCCCGCGTCGCCGCCGAACGCCCTCCCGGCCCGGCCGCAGCCCGCCGCGCTGCCCGCGGGGGAAGTT
>JBGATX010000202.1:0-10358 GCA_044228975.1 Planctomycetota bacterium
CCCGGACGCACGCCCGCGGCGCGCGATTCGTGCTCGCGTCGAGCGCCGCGGTGTATGCGCCGTCGAAGCAGCCGTTGCGCGAGAGCGATCTGATCGCGCCGCGCGGGCTCTACGGCGCGAGCAAGCTCGCCTGCGAGGAGCACGCGCTCGCGCAACGCGGCGCGCTCGACGTGCGCGTCGCGCGGCTCTTCAACCAGCTCGGCCCGCACATGCCGGCCGGGCTCGCGGTCAGCGATCTGTGCGAGCGCCTGCTGCGCGGCGACGATCCGGTGCACATGCTCGGCCCCGACAGCGTGCGCGACTACCTCGACGTGCGCGACGGAGCGCGCGCACTCGCCGCCATCGTCGAAACGGAGCGCGCGGGCACCTGGAACGTCGGCAGCGGTGTCGGAAGGCACATCTCCGAGCTCGCGGCGGAACTGTGCCGCGCGCTCCGCATCGAGCGCCGCGTCGAGTTCGCGACGGGCGAGCCCGACAGCCTCGTGGCCTCGATCGAGAAGCTCGGGTCCGAGCTCGACTGGAGGCCGCGCATCGCCTTCGAGGACTCGCTGGCGCGCCTCGCGACGCACGCGCGCGCACGCGGGACGGCTTGAGCGCGCGCGACGAGCGCGGCGCGCGGCTCTCCGCGCGCCGCGTCCGGGCTCACGAACCCGCCGCGACCGGCACGGTCACGTCGAGCGTGGCCGTGTTGCCCGCGGTGATCGTGACCGGGAACTCCTGCGCCTTGAGCTTCTTGTTCCAGTACGTCAGCACGTACTCGCCCGGAGGCACGCCGGAGATCTCGAACTCGCCCGTGTACTGCGCGCCGGCGTCGGAGTCCTTGCCGCCCTGCTTGGTGAGCTCGATGGTGCGGAAGAACGGATTGGCGAGCACGACGATGAACATCGCCATGTCGGGGTGCAGCCGGCAGATGATCGACGCGACGCCGGTCTCCGACAGCACGAGCGTCTCCTTGCCGGTCGCGGGCATGTCGAGGTTGACCTTGCAGCACGCGTCGGCGGAGAAGACGTTGTGCACGACCGCGTCGACGTTCTCGAAGCGCAGCGGCGTACCCGCGACGACCGCCAGCACGTGCGGCTTGAAGATCAGGCGCTCCTGCTTGATCACGACCGGCTCGGCCGGCGGCTTGTGCGCACCGGGCGTCTTCTCCTTGAGGTAGACGACCACGTCGCGCTCGCTCGTGTCGCCCTTGGTCTTCACGCGTTCGAGCGAGACGAACTTGCCCTTGACGCCGCCCGTGTCGGCGGCGGCAGGGCTCGCACGGAGCGCGCTGCCGAGCGCCGGCACGGACACGCGCGTCGACATCAGCGCGATCACGCCCAGGATCACGGACTTCTGGATGAGCTTCATGTGGCAGGGTTCCCAATCGACCTCGGTCGGCGGAGTCAGTTCCCGGTTCCCGCGACGTCGACGCTGCGGCCGTCGAAGGAGCCGGTGAGAGAGCGCAGGAAGGCGACGATGCGCTCGACCTCCGCATCGGAGACCTCCCGGTCGAGCTGCACGCGCGCCATCGTGCGCGTCGCGTTCTCGAGCGTCGTCTGCGAGCCGTCGTGGAACCACGGGCCGGTCATGCTGACGTTGCGCAGGCCCGGCACCTTGAACACGTTCTTGTCCTCGTCCTTCTTCGTCACGTTGAAGCGGCCGAGATCCACGCCCTGCGTGTGCGCGCCGAAGTACGGGTTCTTGCGGCCGAGCTTCTGGAACGAGGCGCCGCCGACCGCCATCCCGTTGTGGCATTCGATGCAGCCGATGTCCTTGAAGAGCTGGTAACCCTCCTTGGCTTCCTGGCTGATCGCGTCCTCCTGTCCCTGCAGGTACGCGTCGAAGGGTGCGCCGGGAGTGATCAGCGTGCGCTCGAAGTCGCTGATCGCCTCGAGCCAGTAGTCCTTGCTCACGTCGGGCGCGATCTCGCCCTCGAGCTTGAAGGCCTGGCGCAGGAGCTGGACGAGATGGTCGTCCTTCAGGAGCTTCGAATTGATCTCGTTCCAGTTGGACGCCATCTCGCCGGCGGCGTTCGGCGGGCCGTCGGCCTGCTTCTCGAGATCCGCCGCGCGTCCATCCCAGAACTGCTGCACGTTGAGCGCGGCGTTGAACACGGTCGGCGTGTTGATCGGGCCGATCTGGCCCTCGACACCGATCGCCGTGCGCGAGCGGTCGACGCCGCCGAAGCGCAGGTCGTGGCAGCTGGCGCACGAGATCGTGTCGTCGTGCGAGAGGCGCGTGTCGTGGAAGAGGCGCCGGCCGAGCTCGATCTTCGCGGCGTTCTTCTCGATCTCGAGGTGGTCCTCGAAGAACTCGTCGACCGTCGGGATGGGCTTGATCGGTTCGTCGCCGACCCGGATCGGCTTGACGGCGACCGAGAGCGCGGCAGCGCCCGCCGCCGCGGGGGCGGTCGGGGCGGAGCTCGCCCGCGGGGTCGCCGAGGTGCTCGCCGGCATGCTGGCCGGAACCGTCGCGATCGCGGCCGTCGCGCTCGAGCGAATCGCGCCGCTCTCGAGCCTGGAGCTCGTGGGCGTGCTCGACGAGTGCTGCGGGCTGGGCGCGCTCGACGCGCCCCCGCCGCCCAGCTTCGGCACGCCCATGACAAGGATCACCGCGAGCCCGCACGCTGCGAGCCCGCACAAAGTCGCCTTCGTCTGCATGTTCATGATGGAACTCCCGGTTAGTAGCGGAACTGGCTGACCATGGTGCTGAGGTCGCTCGACAACGCGTCGAGGTCGTCAGCGGCCGCGCGCGTCGCCTGCGCGGCCTGGGCTGCATTGCGCACGTTCGAGCGCAGCTCGCCCGCGCTCTGGCGCACGCTGTCGCTCGCCTTCTGCGTGCTGGCGAGCGAATCGCGCATGCGCGTGCTCGCCTCGACCTGGTCGTCGGCTGCGCGGCAGGCGGAGACCTGGCGCTCCTGGATGCGCGCGATCGAGTCGTCGACGCTCTGGAACGAGCGGTTCGAGCGGTCGCACACCTCGACCAGGCCGCGGATCGTCGCGTCGATGTGTCCGGTGCGCTCCTCGGTCTGGTTCGCGAGCGTGCGCACCTCGGTGGCCACGACCGCGAAGCTGCGCCCGGCGTCGCCGGCGTGCGCGGCCTCGATCGCGGCGTTGAGCGAGAGCAGCTTCACGCGCAGCGAGATCTCCTGGATGGCGTGCAGCACGCTCTTGATCCCGCCCGCGGCCAGGGCGAGCTCGTCGATGTCCTTGCGCACGCCCGCGGAGAGCGTCACGGAGCGCTGCACCTCCTCGCTGGTGCCGACGCAGCTCGAGCGGATGTCGCCGCTGCAGCGTTCGACGCCGCCCGCGCCCTCGACCACGGCCGAGAAGTCGCGGTCGATCGCAGCGATGCCTTCGATGACCTCGAGCGCGTGGGCCTCCGTGAGGCGCACGCCTTCGCTCATGTGCGCGGAGATGTCCTTGACCTGCGCCGAGCTCTGCGCGAGCCGCTCGATGCAGCCCGCCATGTCGCGCACGAGCGCGCGCAGCTTGGCGGTGAACTCGTTGAAGCGCGCCGCGAGATCGCCGATCTCGTCGTTGCGCTGGATATCCAGCGTCTGCGTCAGGTCGCCGTCGCCGCGCGCGATGTCCGTCAGGAGATCGCGCAGGCGCAGGATCGGCCGGAGCAGCGCGCGGTACAGGTACACGCCGAAGACCAGGATCAGCGCGCCGACGACTCCCAGGACGGTGAGCTGGAGGCGCTCGAAACGCGCGAGCTCGCTCGCGGTGCGCGCACCGTTGCGCACCCACAGCTCCGTCTGCATCCGGCGCAGCTCCGCCGAGCGCTCCGAGACGTCCGCGAGCGAGGACTTGAGCTCTTTCGCGGCGCCGCAGGCGACCGCCGCCGAGCCGCGCAGCGGCGTGAAGGCCGCGTCGGCGAGCGCGAGCTTCTCGCGATCCGCCGCGTCCGCGAGAGCATCGACCTCGAGGTCCTCCGAGCCGTCGCGCAAGGCCGACAGCAACGCGGCGAGCTTGTCGCTCGCGAGCGAGAGCGAGAGCACGGCCTGATCGAGCCCGTCGCCGCCGAGCTGCGCCTCGACCTGCGAAGACGCGGTCTGCAGGCGCGAAGCCCACTGACGCGCCTCGGCGGCGAGATCGGCCGCGTCCTTGCGGTTCGCCTTGCGCAGCTGCTGCTCGAGCGCTCCGAGCTCGGCCAGGAACGGCGCGCCATCGCGTTGCAACGTCTGGCAGGCGCTGGCGCGCTGCGCGGTGGACGTGAGCACGACCTGGATGCGCTCGCGCTGCAGAGTCCACGCCTGGCGGATCGCGTCGAGCTGGGCGACGGAGTCGGCATCGTCGGGAGGCGTGCAGAGGATGGAGCGCTCGCCGAGCATGATGCTTCCGCCCTGGCACAGCACCGTGAGCGTCGCGCTGAAGCGCTCGAGCACCGCCTGGAGCTCGGCCGGCGCCTCGGCTCCGTTGACGCGGCGCACGAGGCGCAGCTCGACCTCCTGCACGCGCGCCGCCTGGTCGCTGATCAGCTCCTGCACGGATTGGAGCCGCGCGAAGCGCGCGAACGCGCGCACGCCGAACACGTGCGCGCTCGTCAACACGCCCAGCACGACCGCGAGCAGGACGAAGGTCCGCACGCGGATCGAAGTCAGCCAGCGACCTCGCGGTGGCCGAAACGAGTTGTCGGGGACGGGGGCAGTCACCGCGTGAGTCCGTAGGCAGCGAGATTCGGCCTGCGTGCGCGCGCGACTTGATGACGCCGCACGAATCGAGACGGAGTGCGCACGAAGGTGCGAGATTGCGCGTCATTCCAGAGCGCGCGGTGCGCTGAAACACTGCGAGCGCAGGCACTGAGAGTGGAATGTGCGAGTCGCAGTCTCACTTCGCCGTCGACCGGCGCGTGGACGCGGCGGACCATCGCGCGTCGCGGCGAGCGAACCGTCCGGACCCGTGCCACGCGACCCCGCGCGCGGCGCGCAAGCGCCGATTCCGCGCGCTCCGCGCCCGATTCCCAGCGTGCGTCGGAAGCTTCGGCGTACCCGCGCGTCGACGGCGGGCGCCGGCGCGCGAAAAGGCGTTGGGGCCCGCGATCCCCGTGCGCTACGGTGTCGCGCAAGCTGAGCGCTCCCACGCCGGATCCCAAGGTCGACCATGTCTCATCCGCTCATGAAACGTCGCGCGCTGATCACCGGTATCACCGGCCAGGACGGCAGCTATCTCGCCGAGTTCCTGCTCGAGAAGGGCTACGAGGTGCACGGCGTCGTGCGCCGCGCATCGCTCTTCAACACGGATCGCATCGATCACCTGCACATCGGCGCGTCGCCGCATCCCGACCTCTTCCTGCACTACGGCGACATGTCCGACGCCGGTGCGTTGCGCACCGTCGTCGAGGACGTCGCGCCGGATGAGATCTACAACCTCGCGGCGCAGAGCCATGTGCGCGTCTCCTTCGACCAGCCCGAGTACACGGTCGACGTGACCGCCGTCGGCGTCATCCGCCTGCTCGAAGCCGTGCGCGGCGTGATGAAGCGCGGCGGCAAGCCGCCGAAGCTCTACCAGGCGGGCTCGAGCGAGATGTTCGGCTCGGCGCCGGCGCGCCAGAGCGAGACGACGCGCTTCCAGCCGCGCTCGCCGTACGCGTGTGCGAAGGCGTACGCCCACTACCAGGTCGTGAACCACCGCGAGAGCTACGGCCTGTTCGCGTGCAACGGGATCCTGTTCAACCACGAGTCGCCGCGGCGCGGAGAGACCTTCGTCACGCGCAAGATCACGCGCTCGGCCACGCGCATCAAGCTCGGGCTGCAGGAGAAGCTCTACCTCGGCAATCTCGACGCGAAGCGCGACTGGGGCTTCGCGGGTGATTACGTCGAGGCGATGTGGCTCATGCTCCAGCAGGACAAGCCCGACGACTACGTCATCGCCACCGGCCGCTCGATCTCGATCCGCCAGTTCCTCACGATCGTGTTCGAGAAGCTCGACCTCGATTGGCAGGAGCACGTGGAGCTCGATCCGCGCTACCTCCGCCCCGCCGAAGTCGACCACCTCGAGGGCGAACCGAAGAAGGCGCACGAGAAGCTCGGCTGGCGCGCGAAGACGAGCGTCGAGGAACTCGCGGGGATGATGGTCGATGGCGACATGCACCTCGCCGAGAAAGAACTGATGCTCCGCTACGCCGGCCGCGAGGAAGCACCGCGCCTCGGCTATCGCTGAGCGCGACGCGCGAGGCAACCGTCAGCTTCCGGACCAGCACCCCGCGCAGCGTTGGGCCGGCTGCCGGCCCGACGCTGTGCGGGGTCCGCGATGCGGAGCACGCGTGTGTGGCGCGTTGCGCCGGCAACGCCGTTGGCTTGGTTCTGGCATCCGCGTTCCGATCGACGGTTGGGGATCGTCACGCGGGGAATCGTGCACTGAGTGACAGCAAATCGCTTCTGCCAGAACTGGCCAAAGGCAGAGTGAAGAGCAACGCGCCACACACGCGTGCTCCGCATCGCGGACCCCGCACGACCGCGGGGCGGAGGACCGCCCCACGATCGCGCGGGGTGCTGTGCCGGAAGGGAGATGAAGAGCCGCGGGGCTACTTGGGCGGGGCGGCGGGTGCGGGCGCGAGGGAGAGTGCCGCGAGCTTCTGCTCCACCCACGTGCGTCGCGCTTCCTCGAGTCCCTTCGTCTCGAGCGCGGCTTCGACCACGAGCGTCTCGATGCACATCGTCTTCAGCGAGTGGATCGTGAGCACCATCCAGCCGCTCTTCAGGCCGCCCACGGGCGCCTTGCCGCGCTCGTCGCCGTTGCGCGCCCAGTGGATCTCCTTGCCGTCGTGCGTCAAGGTCCACTCGTCCGCCGCGCCGTAGTGGAAGGTCCAGTCGCCGCTGGCTTCGATCGTCTTCGTCGCGCCGCGCTGGCTGTCCCACACGAACATGGTGCCCGAGCCGCCGAGCTTGATCAGCCCGTTGTCGAGGTCGTCGCACACGCTGATCGCGAAGCTGCCGGTCGGCGTGAGGTCGTCGATGCGGTCCTCCCAGCGCACGCGGATCTTGACCGTGAACGGCGCCTTGAACGGCAGCCCGACGCGGCGCGAGAGGCCGCCGCTCATCACGAGGTCGCCCTTCTCGATCGCGAACGTCGGCGCGGGCAGCGGTGGCGGCGGCTCCGCCGGCGCGGCGGCTTCGCCTTCTGCCGGCGCCGGCGCCTGGCCGCGTCCGTTCTTCTTCATCCACTCGATCGCGGACGTCTCGTAGGCCGTGACCGGCGCGGTGTCGGCGAGCTCGCGCGGATCGTCGAAGCTCCAGGTGAGGCGCACGCGCCCGTCGCCGAGCGCCTCGCTCTTCGCCGCCAGGAACTCCTGCGGCGCGAGACGCGCGCTCTGCGCGGTCAACACGTCCTTCGCCAGCCGCCGCAAGCCGTCGCGGCGCGCGACGACGAGCGCGTCGTCCGCGTACTCGCGCATCAAGGCCTCGATGCGCGCGAGCGCCGCCGCGCCCTGCTCCACGTCGGCCGGATTGCCGGACTTCGCGAGCAGGTCGAGCGCCTCCGCGGCGCGCGCGCTGCGCAGCGCGAGCGGCATCCACGTCGTCGCATCGGTGCGCAGTGCCTTCGACGCGGGATCATCGTCCTTGGCGAGCTTCTCGTAGCGCGCGTCGCCGGCGAGCGCGTAGAGGAAAGGCCGCGCGACCGCCGGAGCGTCTCCGCGCTCGTCCTTCTGGTCGGCCTCCTTGGCGAGCTCGACCGGATCGATCGCGGAGAGCGGGAGCTCGCTGATGCCGTTCTTGGCCTCGGCGAAGACGATCTTGCCGCCTTCGACGCGCGCGATCGTGAAGAGCACCTTCTTGCCGTCGCGCATGAGCGGCAGCTTCGCGCCCTTCGAGCGCAGCGCCTCGAGCCACGCCGCGCGCAGCCGGATCGCGCCGTCGATGCGCTCGAGGCTGCTCGCGACGCGCGCGCGTGGCTCGGGCGGGAGCTCCGACTTCGCGAGCGTGTCGAGCGCCGCGCGCGCGCCGTCGAGATCTCCCGCGCGCGCCAGGAGCAGCGCCGCGCCGATGCGCGCGTCGTGCTCGTCCGCACGCGGCGCGAGCGACGCCGGATCGAAGGGCGGCTCGGGCTTGGGCGCGGGTCCCTTCGCGGCAGGACCCGCGCTGCCCGCGGCCGCCGGCGTGGTCTTCGTCGCCTTCGGCGGATTCGCGGCGAAGCTCTCGACGACGCGCTCGGCGTTGCTCGTGTCGACCGAGACGCCCGCGAGCGCGCCGTCGGCGCGCTTGAAGACCCAGGTCCAGAAGCGCGCGTCCAGACCCGCGACCATCTGCGGATCGCCGCCCAGCGCGTCCTTGAGCGCGTCGAGCAGATCGATGCCGCTGCACGAGCGCGCGTAGGCGCGCAGCCACGCGTCGCGCAGGCTCGCGTCGCCGCTCTCCTGCATGAAATAGGCCCACATGTGGGCTTGAACCCGCGCGCCGACGTCGATCCACTTCCACTCCGGCGTGTCGACGCCGAGCAGCTTCGCGCGCGCGTCGACGACCTGCGCGAGCTGCGGCGCGCTGCGCAGCGAACTCAACGTCTTGAACGGCAGCAGCACCGGCCGCAGCTCCTCGTCCTGCGCCGCGTCGATGAGATCGCGCAACATCGTCGGCGGGAGCCAGCTCTTGCCGAGCTCCTCGAGCTTGCCCTGCGGCGTCGTCGTGAGCAGCGAGGCCATGCCGACGCGCTGGAACTTCGGCAGTCGGCGGCCGGCGGGCAGATCGGTGTAGAGCTCGACGAGCTCCATCGCGAGCAGGCGCACGAACTCGCCGCCCTGCAGCAGGCTCCACTTGGCCGAGAACGGATCGTGGCGCCCCACGACGGCGCCCAGGCGCGCGTCGAAGGCCACGTTGCCGAGCACGTCGTCGCCGTCGCGCGTGGCGCGCTGGTAGTTCTCGAAATCACCGGGCGTCGCGAGCACGACCACGATGCAGAGCGGCTTGTCCGCGCGCCGCGCGAGCGCGAACGGCTTGGCCAGACGCTCGTCGACGACCTGCGTCAGCTTGGTCATCACGGGCGTGACGACGTCGACGATCTTCGTCGCGAAGGTCGCGTCCTCCTTCGCGGGCTTCTGCAGCACGAGCAGCCACGCCGGGGTCACGCCTGTCGCCCCTGTCGCAGACGGACCCGCGGCCGGCTCGCACACGCGCACCTCGTAGGCGATCTTCGAGAAGTACGGGTGCTTCTCGAGGCGCCGCTCGAGCACATAGCGCTCGGCCGCCTTGGGATCGTTCGAGAGCGTCGCGACCTGCGCGTCGACGGCCGCGCACTCGGTCTTCCACTGTTCCTTCAACGCCGCGAGCGCGGCGGCATCGAGCGGGATGCCGAGCTTCGTGGCGAAGGTCTCGAGCGGATAGAGGTCCCGAAACGGCGAGCTGCGCCGCGCCTCGAAGCCCTCGAGGTCGCGCACGGGATCGAACGCGGTCTTGCCTTGCGCGCTGGCCGGCGGTGGAACACTCGAGGCTGGCGCCTGCAGCGCGAGGCACGCGGGCGCGAACGTCAGCCACGCGAGGCACGCGAACGCGCCGCGCAAGCTGCGCGACGCGTTCGACGGGGATCGATGGCGGCGGGACGCCGGAGTGCCGGGTGCGAGCATCGAAGGCGCGCGATTCTCGCGCGCCTCCGCGAATCGATCAAGCGGCCCCGCGCGCCGCGAGCGCCGCGGTCTGTGCCTGCGCGGCGACGAGCTCGCGGTTCGCGAGCGCGTCGGCGTCGTCGGGCGCGATCGCGAGCGCGCGTTCGAACGCCTCGAGCGCCTCGCCGGCCTCCCCGGCGCTCCACAGGAGCACGCCGAGATCGTTCCAGCCGCCCGCGTGGCGCGGATCGCGACGCAGGAGCTCGAGCAACGTCTCGAGCGCCGGCTGCAGCGCTCCTTGCGCGTGCTGGATCCGTGCGCGAGCGCGCAGCTCGTCCAAGGACTCGTCCGGCGACGATTTCGCGCTCGACGCGGAACTCGCCGGCCGCACGCGCGCGAGCGACTCGCGCAGCGACGCGGAGAGGCTCGGGTTCCTCGCGCAGGCGGCCTCGCACGCGGCCTGCGCCTCGTCGATGTCGCCCGCGGCGGCATAGAGCAGCGCGAGCTGCGCGTGCAGCTCCCCCAGCACGAGCTGCGCGTCCGGCTGGAAGACGAGGTCGCAGAACGCGAGGCGCAGCTCGGTGGCCGCCTCGTCGTAGCGACCTTCGCCGGCCGCCTCGCGCGCGAGCTGCCGGTGCGCGCGCACGCGCGTGCCCGTGCCGACGTCGGTGCGCAGGTGCTCGAAGCGGGCGTCGACGCGGAACGTGGACGCCACGTGGTCGGGCGCGAGCGTGCGCGGCGCGCGCGCGAAGGAGTGTTCCAGCGCGAGCGCGAGGTCGCGCGCCGTGTTCGCGCGGCCGAAGACGTCGCGCGCGTGCTCGCGACAGGCGCGCGACACG
>JBGATX010000203.1:0-10330 GCA_044228975.1 Planctomycetota bacterium
AAGACGATGCGGAGATTGCAGGGCCCGACTGGACGGACTCCAACGTGCAGCGGCTCCAACACGGAGCCCTCGAGACTGCGAATGGAAGCGTGGCGGAACGGGGTGTGTGGCGGAAACTCGGACGGGGCCTTGACGGGGGGGGGCCCTCTCATGGAAGCACGCGCGTGTGTCCGTGCACTCCCCATCTCGCCTTTGCTCCACACCCCCCTTTGCTCCGCGAGGCTTCGCGTCACCGCAACCCGCTCCGCCGTTCCGACCTCCGCACCCGAGACGCACAGTTCCCGCGCGAGCGACTCTCTCGCCCCTCGGCTCGCACCAGCGCCGCTGGAGTCGAACCCCGCCAAATCAATCGCCGAGTGCACGACCGTGACACCCGTCGCCGTCCGAGCAACGCGCACGCGCCACACCCGAAGAACCGGCAGACAAACGAGTCATCACACCCACGACCCGACGAATCCCGCCGAATCAACTCCGGCGTCACGCGCTCGAACACGAACTTCGCGAAAGTTCCGCCACCGCGGCGCACTCCGTACGTCTCCTCGTGCGGAGGAACCTCGATGTCGACCACACCGACAACGCGTCGCGCACACAGACCGAAGCTCGTGCAGCTCACCTTCTCGCGGCGCGGCGGAGCGCGACCCGGTGCTGGCCGCAAGCCGATGGGACTGCGGCCGCTCGTGCCTCACGTCGCGCGCGAACCGATCACCGCGCGTCAGCCGGTGCTCGTCACCCTGAAGCTCCGGCGCGACCTGCCGAGCCTGCGCCGAACGGAAACGCGCAATGTGCTGCTCGCGGCCTTTCGCGCGGGCGGCGAGCGCCACGGTCTGCGCTGGGTGCACTACGCGATCCAATCGAACCACGTGCACGCGCTCGTCGAGGCGCGCGACGCGCAGGCGCTCTCGCGCGGCATGCTCGGCCTCGCGGTGCGCCTCGCGCGAGCACTGAATCGCCTCTGGAAGCGCCGCGGCTCCATCTGGATCGACCGCTTTCACTCGCGCGCACTGCGCACACCGCGCGAGGTCCGCAACGCGCTCGCGTACGTCATGCACAACGCCCGCAAGCACGGAGTGCGACTCACGGGCATCGATCCCTACTCCTCGGGCAGCGCCCTCGACGGCTGGGCGTTCGTGGATCCCACGCGCGCGAATAAAGCCGCTCGGTCCACGCTCGGCGTCGCGCGCGCCCGCTCGTGGTTGTTGACGGTCGGATGGAAGAGGCACGGGCTCCTCCGCGTGATTCACGTCCCAGGTCCGCCGTCCTGATGAACGCGGAAGGCAGCCTGGACGCGTCGATGGACTCGCTCGGCCAACCGCCAGCCAGGAATCCGACGTTCCCGCGTGCGAGCGATACCGTCCACACTCCGGCCGCCCAACGCGACTGCAACGAAACCGCTCGAGTTCGAACACGCCCGAACCGCCGCTCCCGTTCAGGGCCTGAGTCCGCGGTGCTCCCGCGACGCCTCGCCGCGCGCGGTCGAGACTCCCTCGGCTCTGCCCGCGCGCCGGGGAGCGGCGTGAGTCGGTTCGACGCGCGACTTCAGGCACGAAGCACCCGCAGCGCCGTCGAGATCGCTCGAGGGCATCCCCCACGGACTCATCCGCGTGCGAGCGCCCCGAGCCAACACCTTTTTCCAACTTCACCGCCGCGTCCGCGCGCTCCGCGGAGAATGAAGGCGTGAACGACCGCGCTCTCGACCGGCTCTTCCGACGCTTCGCCGCGCGCCACGACGGCGTCGCGCTCGCGGCGGTCTTCGACGCGACCTGGAAGGAGCTCTTCGACGTCGCCTGTCACCTCAACCGCGACGCGGCGCAGGCCGAGGACCTCGTGCAGACGACCTTCGTCACCGCGATCGGCAAGGCCAAGGAGTACGACGGCTCCACTCCGCTGCGCGGCTGGCTCTACGGCATCCTCTGGCGCGAGGCGGCGAAGTCGCGCCGCGAGAGCGCCCGGCGCGTCGATCCAGCGCGCCTCTCCGAACGTCGCGAGCCCGAGCCGATCGACGGCCTGCTCGCGCGCGAGGTGCCCGCGGCGGTCGAGCGCGCGCTCGGCGAGCTGCCGGCGCAGTACCGCGAGGTGCTCGAGCCGCTCCTGCGCGACGGTCGTCCGCCCGAGGAGATCGCGCAGCGGCTGCAACGCTCGCCCGGCACGATCCGCAGTCAGATCCATCGCGGCCTCGAGCGCCTGCGGCGCCTGCTCCCGCGCGATCTCGCGCCGTTGCCGGCGCTGATCGCGGTGCGAGGCCAGTCGCAGGTGCGCGCCGAGATCCTGCGCGCGGCCGGCTTCTCGCCCGCGATCGCCGCGGGTGCGTCGGCACTGATCCTGAAGGCGAGCCTGGGGACGATCGTGATGTCGAAGCTCACTCTCGCGGGTCTCGCGGCGGCGCTGGTCGCCGCGGCGACGTGGTACGCGTACGCGCCTCCGCCGGCGCGCGGGCCCCGCGCTCCCACGGATGCGACCGGCGGGCGTCGCGCGCACGAGGCGCGAGAATCGGCGAGCGAGCCGGCACCTCGACTCTCGACCGGGAGCTCCGACGGGGCAGAAGCTCCGACGCGCGTGAGCGCCGACGAGAGCGTCGCGATCTCCGCAACGGATCCGGCTTCGCCGGAGGACGACGTGCAGTACTGGCTCGCGCGCTTCAACGTACATCCCGACGACTGGCGCTACGGCTGGTCGGTGACGCGCGAGCTCGCGCGCCTCGAGCCCGAACGCGCGCTCGCGATCCTGCGCGGCGTGTGGCCGCACCTCTCCGTGCCGGTACGCGAGCAGGCGCTCAAGCCCTTCGTCTTCGACGGCGGAACGCCGATCGCGCTCCAGGTGCTGCATCTGGGCGCCACCGATCCGGCGCTCTCCGTGCAGGCGCGCGCGTTCGGCTACCTGCGCGACTACGCGTTCCAGGACTTCGCGAACGACTACCAGGCGTATCTCGCATGGCAGGCCGAGTTCCGCGAGCGCCCGGTCGCGCAGGTGCTGAGCGAGAACGCGAAACGCTTCGTCGGCGAGCTCAACACGCTCGCTCCCGCCGCGCTCGCCGAGCGCATGCGCGCGCTAGACAAGCTCGACCTGCGCGCCGGAGAAGGCGCGGGCCTCGATCTCGCGCGAACGATGCGCGACGCGGGAGCGCTCGACGTGCTCGCGACCTGCCTGCAGCGCGGCGACGAGGACGCGCAGGTGCGCGCGCTCTCCTGGTCGAGTTCGTTGAAGGCCGACGAGGCGTGGCTGCGAGCCTGGGTCGCTCCGCGCATCGAGCCGACGCGTTCGCCGCGCGAGCTCGACGCGACGTTCGAGGCTCTGTCGCGCGCCGAATGCCGCTGGGCGGTGCCCGCGATCGAGGACTACCTGCGCCGCGCGAGTGAAGCTCCGCCGCGCTCGGAAGCGGAGCTCTCGAGCGGCGCGGCTCCCGCGGTCGCCTTCCAGTCCACGCGCAGCGCCGCGCGCGCGCTGGCCGAGATCGGCGATCCCGCGGCGATCCCCGTGTTGATCGAGACGCTGCTGCACGATCGTTCGGGCCGCCTCGACCGCGACATCGGCAACGGCGCGCTCGCGAAGCTCACCGGCGTCACGTGGCAGCCAGGCTACGACGGCGAATGGTGGCTGCGCTGGTGGGAGAAGAACGCCGAGCGACTGCCCCCGCACGTGCGCGCCATGAACATCCGCCGTTGAGCGCGAGCGCGCGCTCGTGTCGACCTCGAACCGCAATCGACCTTCACGGAGTCATCCCGATGCTCGTCTCGTGTCTCTTCACGTTGTCGCTCGCTCTCGCGACCGCGCAGGCGCCCCGCAAGCCGACGCCCGCGACCTATCCGACCGCCGACGACGTGCCGGCGCCGCTCGACATCAAGCTCGGCGGCGACGAGCACAAGCGCTACCTGCTGCACGGTCTCCTCGAGGACGGGAAGAATTCCAAGGCGCCGGCGAGCGGCTGGAAGCTGCTCGTCGTCCTGCCCGGCGGCGACGGCGGCGTCGACTTCGCGTCGTTCGTCGGCCGCATCCGCCAGAACGTGCTCGGTGACGATTGGCTCGTCGCGCAGCTCGTCGCGCCCGTGTGGAGCGAGGAGCAGGCGAAGAAGCTCGTCTGGCCGACGCAGAAGAGCCCGTGGCCGAAGATGGAGTTCAGCTGCGAGGAATTCTTCGCCGCGGTGCTCGCCGACGTCGGCAAGGAGCGCAAGCTCGACCCGAAGTTCCTCTTCACGCTCGGCTGGTCGTCGAGCGGACCGCTCTCGTACACGCTCGCGCTCGCGGACTCGACGCCGATCACGGGCAGCTTCATCGCGATGTCGGTGTTCAAGCAGGACGAGCTGCCGTCCTTGAAGGCCGCGAAGGGTCGCAGCTTCTACGTGCTCCACTCGCCGCAGGACTGGATCCCGATCGCGCAGGCGCAGAAGGCGCGCGACGAGCTCGAGAAGCATGGCGCGAACGTCGTGTTCGCCGAGTACGAAGGCGGACACGGCTGGCACGGCGACGTGTACGGGACGATCCGCAAAGGCATCGCGGCCTTGGAGAAGTCCGCGGCGGCAGCGCCGGCGCGACCCGCGCGCAAGGAAGAGAAGCGCAAGGGCTCGTGAGCGCGGCGAGCGGGCTCGACGCCCGACAGCGCGTCGAGGAACTCCCGGCACGCGACGCGATGAGCTCGCGACGGGAGTGTTCCCACGGGCTGCTAGACTCGCGAGCCTCGCATGCTCGCCCTGGTTGCCACGCTCGCTCCATTCGCTACGTCCGCGACGCCACTCGCGCTCCCGCAGGATCGCGCGCGCGCCGTGCGCGAGTGCCTCGAGAGCTACGGCCGCACCGGCTTCTCGGGCGCGGTGGCGATCGCGCGCGGCGAGCGAGTCGAGGTCGAAGCGGGACTGGGCCTCGCGGATCGGGAGAGCGGGCGCGCGAACACGCCCGACACGCGCTTCGAGATCGCCTCGATCACGAAGTCCTTCACCGCGATCGCGATCCTGCAGCTCGAAGCGGCCGGCAAGCTCGCACTCGACGACTCGATCGCGAAACACCTGCCCGGCGTGCCGGCGGACAAGCGCGACATCACGCTGCTGCACCTGCTCACGCACACCTCCGGCATGCCGCGCAGCGCGGGAGCGGGTCGAGGCGAGGATCTGGCGGCCGCGGTCGCCGCGTATCTCGCTCCGCCGCGCGCGCGGACGCCCGGCAGTGAATTCGAGTACTGGAACGGCGGCTACGCGCTGCTCGCCGGCGTGATCGAGCGCGCGAGCGGCATGAGCTACGTGCAGTGGATGCACGAGCGCGTGCTCGCGCCCGCGGGCATGACGCACTCGGGCTTCACCGGCGAGACCTTCGCCGACGCCGACATTGCGATCGGCTGCGACCCGGGCAAGGCGCCGCGCTCGGCCGCGGAGCATCCCTACGACAGCTACGGTTATCAGTACCGCGGCATGGGCGGTCTCGTGACGAGCGTGCGCGACCTCGCGCATTTCGCGAGCGCGCTGAGCGGCGAGGCGTTGCTCGAGAAGGCGCAGAAGGAGCGCTTGTTCACCGTGCTGCGCGGCGAGTACGCCTGCGGCTTCTACCGCCGCGATGCGCCGCGCCTGCGCCTGAGCCACGGCGGCGAGGTGCGCGGCTTCCACGCGCAGCTCTCGATCTACCCGAAGGACGACGTGGCGATCTTCGTCTTGAGCAACGCGGGCGATTCTCCCCCGCCGTGGACCGTGGCGGAGAACCTCGAGCACTTGTGGTTCGGCGATCCGACGCGTTTCGCGCTGCCGCCGCGCACGAAATCGTTGTCCAAAACGGCGCTCGACGAGCTCGCGGGCACGTACGCCGCGGGCGACGACGAGACGATCGAGGTCGAGGCGCTCGGCGACTGCTTGCGTCTCTCCGCGTTCGGCAGCGCGACGACGCTGCTGCTCTCGCCCGCGAGCTTCGGCGCCGTCGACGCCGTGGCACCGGACAGGACGCGCGACGCGCGCAAGATCGTCGAGGCGCTCGCCAAGGGCGATCCGTCGGTGCTCGCGCGCGAGATGGCGAGCGGCATCCCCGAGCGCTGGCCGCAGGATGTCGTGCACACGCTCTGGCCCGAGAAGGTCGGCGTGCGCGGGGCCGTGAAGCGCATTCTGCTCGCCGGGAGCGCGAGCCAGCGCGGCGCCGACACCGTGCTCCTGCGCCTCGAGCAGGAGCAGGGACAGTCGAACGTGCGCCTCGTCTTCGAGGGCGGCAAGCTGAAGCTCCTCGACCTCGCCGGTCCGCGCACGCTCGCGAGCGTCGTCGTCGCGCCCGGCGAGCGCGACCAGCTGCTGCGTTTCGAGTGGCAGGGCAAGCAGCCCGAGCCGATCCAGATCGTGCGCAGCGGCGGCAAGGCGACGGCGCTGCGCTTCAAGAGCGCGACGTATCGAAGGCGCTGAAGGCGGCGCCTCAACCGCCCGACAGCGCGCCCTCCCACGCCTCGAGATCTTCGCCTTCGTCGGCGCCGCAGGGGGCGCTGTCGTCGTCGCGCGAGTCGAGATAACCGTGCGGGAGCGCGACGCGCTCCTGCGCGCGGCCGGCCTTGCCGCGGTGCGCGCGCAACGCCGAGAGCGGGAACTCTTCGTTCGCATCGAGCGCGTCGAGCATCGTGTTCATCGACTCGATCGAGCTCACGCGCGACAGGCTCTCCCGCACCGCCGACGAGCCGCGGAAGCCCTTCGTGTACCACGCGCACCACTTGCGCATCTGGCGCATGCCCATCTCCTCGCCGAAGAACGCGCACAGACGCCGCGCGTGGTCGTTCATCACGGCGCGGATCGCGCCGAAGCTCGGCGGCGCCGCGGGCTCGCGCCCGTCGAAGACGTCGGCGAGCTCGCGGAAGAGCCACGGACGGCCCAGACACCCGCGCCCGACGATCACCGCGTCGCAGCCGGTCGTGCGCATCATCCGCAGCGCGTCCCAGCACTCCCAGATGTCGCCGTTGCCGAGCACGGGGATCGAAACGGCAGACTTCAGGCGCGCGATCGCCTCCCAGCGCGCTTCACCTGAATACAACTGCGCCGCCGTGCGCGAGTGCAGCCCGATCGCCGCCGCGCCCTCTTCCTGCGCCACGCGGCCCGCGTCGAGGTACGTGATCAACGTGTCGTCGATGCCCATGCGCACCTTGATCGTGAGCGGCACCTTCCCCGCACCTTCGACCGCGGCGCGCACGATGCGCGCGAGCAACTTCGGCTTCACGGGAATCGCACTGCCGCCGCCGTTGCGCGTGACCTTCGGCACGGGACATCCGAAGTTCATGTCGAGGTGGTCGACACCTTCGGCGGCGAGCGCGCGCGCCATCTCCCCCACGTCCTTGGGATCGCTGCCGTAGATCTGCACCGAGCGCGGCTTCTCGTCGGCGCGCGAGCTCGCGAGCAGCACCGTCAGGCGATTGCCCATGAGGAAGCCGCGCGCGGTGATCATCTCGCTCACGAACAGGCCCGCGCCCTGCTCGCGACACAGGCTCCGAAACGGATAGTTCGTGACGCCCGCCATCGGCGCGAGCACGACCGGCGGCCAGATGCGGAGCGGTCCCAGATGCAGCGGGCGGAACTCGCCGGGCTGCGCGAGCGGAACGAGCTCGTTCTCGGGGCTGGAGATGCGCGCGCGAGCCTCGCGCTCCGCCGCCGGCGTGTCCTCGGTCTCGTGCATGGCGTCCTGAGCCCAGCGAGCGTATCCGCGCATGCGTCGAGCACAAGCTCCGCTCGCGACCCCGCGCGGACCCGTCCGCGGCGGAGTTCGAGCCCGAATGTCGCGCGGAAGCGAGTTTTTCCGCCTGCGGCGCCCCGCGCGCTCGGATGCGAGGCCTCGCGCGCGCGCGTGACGGTTCGGAGCGGGCCGAATGGCCTCGGCCCGCTCGGCGGCTCGCCCCCGTCCCGACTCGGCGTCGCGCGCCGATTCCACTCCGCGCTCCACCTCACTCGGGCTCGCCGCGCGTCGCCCGCCGCCCGCCCGACAGGAACCTCCGATGCTCCAGCCCATCCGACGCACGCTGATCGCTTCCTCCCTGCTCCTCGCGCTCGTGTCGCGCTCGCGCGCGAGCGTGATCGTCGTCGACGCGGCCGGCGGAGGCGCCTTCACCGCGCTCGCACCCGCGATCGCGAGCGCGGTCGACGGCGACCTCGTGCTCGTGAAGAGCGGCAGCTACGCGAGCTTCAGCGTCACGAACCGCGCGCTCGACATCATCGCCGACGACGGAGCGAACGTGATCGTGAACGGCACGGTCCAGATCGTGAACCTCGCCGCGACGCGCGAGGTCTCGCTCGCGGGCTTCGACGTGCGCGCGCTCGCGGGCGCGAACGCGCTCGTGCTCTCGAACTGCGCCGGCAGCGTGCGGATCCAGGACTGCGCGCTGCTCGCGGGCGCGCACGCGGACTGCTCGAACGCGAACGCATCGCGCGCGGCGGCGCGCCTCGTCAATTCGCTCGACGCGAGCTTCGCGCGCTGCACGCTCACCGGCGCCGCGGCCGAGGAGGAGTACCTCTACAGTGGCAGCGGAGGCAGCGGCGTCGACCTGCTCGGCGCGCGCTGCGCGTTCTACGACTCGACGATCAGCGGCGGACGCGGCGCGGACTTCCGCGGCACGTGCACGCCGCTCTACGGCTACGGCTACGCGGGCGAGGGCGGCCCGGGGCTCTCGGCCTTCAACACGGGGTTCATCTTCGCCTCGCGCTGCACGTTCACGGGCGGGCGCGGCGGAGATCTCGTCGGCTTTCCCCCGGGCAGCGGCGGCTTCGAAGGCTGCGCCGGTCCGGCCTGGTCGATCGCGGGCTTTCCCGGCGGAGCGCAGCGCGTGCTCGACACGCTGCTCGCCGCCGGCGGCAACGGCGTACCGCACTACCACTGCGGAGTTCCGCAAGCGCTCGCCGGAGGCCCGGCGCCGCGCACGCTCGCCGGCGTCGCGCGGCGCATGAGCGCGTCGCGCGTCACGCGCGAGCTCGGTCTGCTGCACCTCGACTTCACGGGGATCGCCGGCGATCGAGTCGAGCTCTTGATCGCCGAGCGCAGCGCCTTCCTCGATCAACCGGCGTTGCGCGGCGTGAGCCTCGTGCGGCGCGTGAAACCGCAGCCGGTGCTGCTCGCGGGCACCGTTCCGGCGAGCGGAACGTTGACGCTCGACGTGCCGATCGCGGAGCTCGGTCCCGGCGTCGCATCACGCCGCTTCGTCGCGCAGGCGTTGTTCCTTGAGCCCGGCGGCGCAGCGACCCTTTCCACGCCGGCCGTCCTCGCCCTGCTCGACGCCGCGTATTGACCCGCGACGCGCTCGTTCAGCGGCCTCGCGCGGCTGGCGCGGTGTCGGGGACGAGCTCCACGCGCGAGCGCGCGCCGGAGCGCACGCTCACGCGCGCTCGTGCGCAGATCCCCGCGCCCGCGAGGGAGCGCACCTCGTAGTCGCCGGGCAGCAGCTCGAGCGTCGCGGGCGGCGCGCCCGTTCCGCGCTGTACGAGCGCCTCCTGCTGTAGCGCCGTGCGCGCGGAGAGTGACGCGAGCTCCCATTCGAGCGCGGACTCCGATCCTCGCGTGTCGATGTCGACCCAGCCGCACCTGGGCAACGTCAGGCGGCCGAGATCGGAATCCGTGTCGGCAGCGCGAACGATCGCGCGGCCCGCGTCGAGGTAGCCCGCCGGGCCACCGGAGGAACCGTCGAGCGAGAGACCGATCGCGTAGTCGCCGCAGGGCAGCCCCTCGACGCGAAACCCGCCGTCGTCGAGCTCGAGCGCGAGCTCCGACACGAAGCGCCGGTCGTGACGGCGCAACCAGAGGCGCGCACGCGCCGCGCACGGGCGCGTATCGCCTTGCATCCAGCGGCCACGCAGCGCCCCCGTGAGCGCATCCGCGTCGCTGACCACGAGCTCGAAGCTCCCCCGGCGCGTGCGCACGTCGTCGCTCTCGATCATCGGGTAGGGAATCAGGCGCTGCACCGGCGCGGAGATGAGCCGCAGCGGCTCCTCGGGAGCGACCGTGAACTCGACCACGCCGCTCGCGTCCGTCGCTGCCATGCGCTGCCAGCCCGACGCGCTCGCGACGACACACCAGTCCGCTCGCGGCCGTGCGCGCTCGTCGACGACGCGCACGCGCAGGCCCTCGAACGCGTGCAGGCTCGCGTCCCAGTGCGTCGTTCCCGCAGGCGAAGCCTCGAAGCTCAGGCTCGCGACCTCGGCGCCGAGCTCGGCGTGTGCGCCGTGCTCGCCGGGCGCGATGTCGCGCAGCACGAAGCTCCCCTGCGCGTCGGCGCGCGCGCCGTGCGGCGCATCGCACGCGAGTTCGTCCAGGAAGACCTGTGCGCCCGCGGCGGGAGCACCGGAGGCGAGACGCAGCGTGCCACGCAGCTCGTGCCCCGCTTCGAGGCGCAGCGTGCACTCGTGCGCGG
>JBGATX010000204.1:0-11321 GCA_044228975.1 Planctomycetota bacterium
GGAAGCGCGCGCTGACCGGACCCCAGCGCGTGCGCAGCGCGCCGACGTCGTCCGACAGGAGCGGCAGCGTGATCGCGAACGCCGCGGCGAGCAGGAGCAGCGCGAACCCGCGGCGCTCGCGCCGACGCAGCGCGAGCGGGAGCCCCGCGAGCCCGCCCGCGGCGACCAGCGCTCCCGCGGGCCCGAAGCCGGCGCTCGAGATGTGCGGGCCGAACACGTCGTCGAGGAACGGAGCAAGCGGCGCGTCCCCCTGCCCACGCAGCACCTGCGCGAGCTCTTCGTTGCCGGCGGCGAGCTCGCGGCCGAAGAGCTCGATGCGTTGCGGGTGCAGCGGCTCCCCCGTGAGCACGCCGGTGATCACGTAGTGGCAGAGTCCCGGTGCAGCGAGCGCGAGCGCCGCGAGTGCGACGGGGACGCGCGCTCCGAACCGTCCGCGCCACGCGGCGAGGGCGAGCGGCGCCGCGAACAGGAACGCGAGCGCGAGCCCGGGCAGCTTGATCCCGGCTGCGAGCGTGAGCGCGGCGAGAGCGAGCGCGGCCTCGCGCGGGTTCCCCGCGCGCAGCGCGCGCTGCGTGAACAACGCTCCCGCCAGCCAGCACGCGAGCAGCAGCGCCTCGACATAGTCCATGAACCAGAAGCGTTGCACCGCCGGCGCGAGCGCGATCACGCTTGCCGCGAGCCAAGCGACGACGTCGTCGGCACCGAGTTCGCGCGCGAGCTCCGAACGCGATGTCCGAGCGCAGCGCGAGCAGTGCCCAGCTCCACGGCGCGTCGCCGAGCCAGCCGAACCAGCGGTAGTAGCTCCACGCGTCCGGTCCGCCCTCGAGGTACAGGCCCGAGCCCTGCACCCAACGAGCCGCCTTCACGAGGTGGTACGTGATCGCGTCCCAGCCCAGCGGCGGCGTGACGCTGCCGCGCGCCCAGCCCGCGAGCAGGCACGCGCCCAGCGGAACGAGTGCCCAGCCCGCGCCCGAGCGGACGAGCCCGCGCGCGCGCCGCACGGCGTGGCGCACGGCGGCGCTCAGGTCGTGGACGGCGAGGCGTTCGGGGTCGAACTTGCGCGCGAGCACGAACGCGAGTGCGAACCAGGTGAGCGCGGCCGGCACCAGGCGGAACCATCCGGCGCCCACCAACAAGGCGAACAGCGCGCTCGAGAGCCACACGAGCGCGACGAACCAGGCGCACGCCCGCACGCCGACGCTCGCGCCAGGCAGTGAACGCCGGGTGACGAGCCACGCGCACCAGCCCGCGTGGAGCGGGATCGACAGGCCGAGCGCGAGCACGCACGCATCCCACGCGAGCTGCGTCGCGTTCGTGAGCATGAGCAGCATCGTACGCAGCGCCGCGCGCGGGCGGACGCGCGTTCCGAACCAGCGTCGCGCGTCGCCCGCACCCGTCAAGTGCTCCATCGGGCGGGCGTCCGGCGGCGGACCTGCCCTTGCGGGTCCGCGCTCCCCCGCCGCGGGTGCGCCTGCTACCGTGAACGACTCGCCGCGCACCGGCAGACTCCCTCGAACCGCGATGAGCCTGACCCTGTCCGTGGTGATGCCGGTCTACAACGAGCGCTACCTCGTGGCCGAGTCGATCGCGCGCGTGCTCGCCGTCGAGAGCCCGCACCTCGCGCGCCTGGACCTGATCGTCGTCGACGACGGCTCCAAGGACGGCACGCGCGAGATCCTGCGCGCGCTCGCCGCGAAGCATCGCGAGCGCATCACCTACGTCGAGCACCCCGAGAACCGCGGCAAGGGCGGAGCCGTCGCGACCGGCATCGAGCTCGCGCGCGGCGACGTCACGGTCATCCAGGACGCCGACCTCGAGTACAACCCGCAGGATCTGGCCAAGATCCTCGTGCCCTTCGTGCGCGACCAGGCCGACGCGGTCTTCGGCTCGCGCTTCCTCGTCGGCGACTACCGGCGCGTGCTCTATTTCCGCCACACGCTCGGCAACAAGCTGCTCACGGGCATCTGCAACGTGCTCACGGACCTGAACCTCTCCGACATGGAGACCTGCTACAAGGCCGTGCGCACGCCGCTGCTCAAGTCGATCCCGATCCGCTCGAACGACTTCCGCATCGAGCCGGAGCTCACGTTCAAGCTCAAGAAGCGCGGCGCGCGCATCTTCGAGGTACCGATCAGCTACGCCGGCCGCACCTACGAGGAAGGCAAGAAGATCGGCCTCAAGGACGCGTTCCTCGCCGTGTCGACGATGTTCCACTGGTGGTTGATCGACGACATCTACAAGGAGGACGAGTACGGCTCGAACATCCTCGTCAGCCTCGCCAGCGTGCCCAACTTCAACCGCTGGATGGGCGACGTCATCCGCCCGCATCTCGGTGCTCGCGTGCTCGAGATCGGAGCCGGCATCGGCAACCTCACGCACTGCTTCTGCCCGCGCGATCTGTACGCCGCGACCGACGTCAACCCGCTCTACCTCGACTACCTGCGCTCGCGCTTCATGAATCGGCCGTACCTGGAGGTGCGCAAGGTCGACCTCACGTCGCGCACCGATTTCGAGCCGCTCGAGAGCCGCTTCGACACGGTCGTGTGCTTGAACGTGCTCGAACACGTCGAGGACGAGGCGCTGGCGCTCGCCAACGTGCGCTCGGCGCTCGAGCCGGGCGGACGCGCGGTGATCCTCGTGCCGCAGGGACCGGGGCTGCACGGCACGCTCGACGACGTGCTCGGGCACGTGCGGCGCTACACGCGGCGCTCGCTCGAGGACGCGCTGGTGAAAGCCGGCTTCACGATCGAGCGCACCTTCGACTTCAACCGCGCGACGACGGTTCCGTGGTGGTTCAACGGGCGCGTGCTGCGCCGGCGTCACTTCGGCAAGGTGCAGATGAAGGCGCTGAACTCGAGCGTCTGGGCGCTGCGCCGTCTCGATCCGCTGCTGCCGTGGCAGGGGACGTCGGTCGTGGCGGTCGCGCGGCGCGCCTGAGAGCTCAACGCGGACGGATCGGTAGCTCCGCGAGCGCCGCGTAGCTCGACCAGCCCGCCGGATCCTGGGCGCGGGCGATCTCCTCCAGGATCGCGTCACCGTTGCGCAGACCACGCCGCACGGCCCAGACGTGCGAGTAGGCGCCTTGGTAGCGCACGACGCGCAGCTCGTAGCCGTCGTTCTCGGCGAGGAATCGCGCCAGCGCGAGTGGAGCATAGGTCTCCGGCACGGCGCCCTCGGGCAGGCGCTCGTACTCCTTGCCCCACAGCTCGCGTGCCCAGGGGTGCACGTGGCTCTCGATCGACTCGCGCGCCAACGGAGCCACGTTGGGGTGTTCCGGGAACTCGTCGTTGCGGAACGCGAGCGCGTCGGCGACGTGGAACATGACCACGTCCGGATCGATCTCGCGCAGGTAGGCCTGCGTGATCGGAGTGCGCGCGCAGCGCGAATCGTTGAGACCCACGGCGTCGTAGGTGCGCGCGTGAGTCCAGAACGGCAGACGGCCAGCCTCCGTGAGCACGACGCGCGCGTCGCCGCCGAGCAGCGCGTCGAGGCGGGCGGGAAGCACGTCCATGTACGTACGGCCGCGGTCGTTCCACGCCAGTTGCGCGCGCGCGCGACCGACGGCCGGGATCCACGGCGCGACCGCCAGAGCGAGCGCCGCCACGCGCCAGGCGAGAGCACGCCGCGCGTCGCAACCGATCGCGCACGCGAGCGTCCACGCGCCGAGCGCGCACAAGAGACCCGCCGGCGCCTGGAAGCGGTACGCGAAGTCCTGCGTGTGCCGTCCGTGCGCGAGCGCGAGCAGGAAGAGGACGGCGCAGAGCAGGATCGCCGCGGCACGCGCGAGCTCGCGCCGCACGAAGAACTGTGCCGGCACGGCGAGCAGCGCGAGCGCGCCGAGCTGCGGCAGCGGTCCGAAGCGGCTGCGCGCCCAGTGCACGTGCATTCCGAGGCCGGGCAACGTCGCCAGCGGCTGATCGAGCAGGTTCTGGAGCGTGAGCGCAGGCAGTCCGCTCTGCTTCACGTAGAGCGGCAACGGCAGCAGCTCGCCGAAGTACCACCAGCGCCAGCCGAAGTAGAGCAAGCCAAGAGCGACGCGATGGCGGCGACGCGCGCGTAGCTCGCGAGCGCGCCCGCGCGCCGCGCGCGGAACGCTCCGACGACGGCGAACGCGAGCGCCAGCGCGGCACCGTCCGGCCGGAACAACGCGAGCGCGAGTCCGACGAGCGGCGTCCAGCGCACGCGCCGCGCATCGTCGTCGAGCGCGACGTCGGCGGCGAGCAGCGTCAACGCGCCATACGCGAGCGTGCTGAACCCCGCCCAGCCCGCGATCGCGGCGGCGCTGGCGAGGAGGCAACCGGAGACCAGTGCGAGCGCGATCTCCAGCGTTCCGCGAGCGCCGGCGCGACGCGCGACGCGCAGGAAGATCGTGCTCGCGAGCCAGGCACCGACGGCGTTCCACAGACACGCCGCGACCGCGACGTCGATCCTGAGTCTCGTCGTCGCCGCGAGCAACACCATCCACAAGAAGTCCGTCGCGCCTTCGGCGTGCGGCCCGCCGCTCCAGAACACGATGCCCTCGCCCGCCGCGAGATGGCGCGCGTACTCGAACAGGATGAACGCGTCCTCGTGCGGCTGCCCGAAGTAGAGCGCCCGATATCCCAGGACGAAGCTCGCGACTCCAACGAGCACCGATACCGCACTCGCGACCCCTCTGGTCTCTGAACCCGCGCGGAGCTGGTCGGCCGCTGCGGCCGACCGAGCTCCGTGCGGGGTGCGCGATGCGGAGCACGCGTGTGTGGCGCGTTGCCTGTCATTCCCCGTTGCTCTCCACCCGCCCGCCGACGCCCCAACGTCACGAGTCACGCTCGCGCAGTCGCACGCACCACCGGCTTCGCATTCCTCAACTGCCACCACAACGCCACCGGCCCGACGAAGAACAGCGCGAACATCGGCGGCGCCGTCCTCAACGCATTCGCCGGCCCGAGCCACTCGAAATCCGCGCCGAGCCGGATGACGCACTCCACGATCGCGATCACGAGCAGCACACCCATCTGCTGCTTGCGCCCGGACACGATCGTGCGCGGATCGGTGACCATGAAGAACATGAAGAGCTGGTACATCGGCCCCGTCACCGGCCCGAGCTCCGACAGGAACGGCGCGCCGTTGAACCACGTGCGCACCCACGCGAAGAACACGAACAGCGCGAGGTAGCCCAGCGTCAGATGCCACACGCGCGCGCGCCACACGACGAGCAGTCCGACGCTCCAGATCGCCGCGACGATGCCCAGGTCGTTGCCCCATTCGTGGCTGAGCATGCCCGTGATCGGCGTCGCGATGAGCAGCATCAGGCAGATGCTGAAGTTGGTGGGGTTCCACAGATGCCGCTCGCGGTAGCGCAGCACGTACTTCGACAGGATCGCGAACACCGCGCACGCGACGAACGGCCACAAGAGCCCGCCGGCAGGCTTGAGCAGGATCGCGACGCTGTTGCCGCTGATGTACGCCGAGAGCAGGTTGCCGTTGCGCCCGGTCGCGAGCCGGAAGAGCACGAACTCGCACACGACCGCGGTCGAGAGCGCCAGGAACCACGGCAGGTAGCTGTCGCCGAGGATCTGGAACTTCCACTGGCCGACCACGAGGATCAGCGTCAGCAGGCTCGACGACAGCCAGCGCGGATCGATGCCCTTCCTGGCCGCGTGCGGCTCGACTCGCGCGGGGGCTCCCGCCGCGACGCTCTGGCTTCCGGCGCTGGTCATGGCTCGCGCACCTCGTTCACGGAGTCGATCGCGAGCTCGCGCACGTGCTGCTCCGCGCCCGAGGGCCAGCGCACGACGAGCTCGTCGAAGTGCGCGTCGTTCCCCAGGCCGAAGTGCGCCGTGAGCTCGTTCTGCGCGCAGAATCCGCTGCCGGCCATGACGACGTGCGTCTGTCGTTGCGCGCCGCGCACGAGCGTCACGCGCGCTCCGATGGCATCGAGGTTCGGCGCGCGGCCGCGCAAGCGCACGCGCAGCCAATGCCGCGCGCCGTCGACCTGATTCTCGTACACGAGCAGCCTGCCGCATTGATTGGCGACGACGACGTCGAGCGCTCCGTCGCCCCACAGGTCGCCGAGCGCGACCGCGCGACCGTCGTCGAGGTCGTCGACGCCGACCGCCGCCGCCGCGTCGGCGAAACGCATGCGCCCTTGATTGATCAGGACGCGCGAGCGCTCGTAGCCGGAGAGGCTGCGATCCTCCATCGCCGGCCAGAAGCGCGCGTCCTCGGCGAGCTTGCCGGTCGCGGTGGCGATCTTGCCCATGCCGTACCAGTAGTCGCGCTCCTTGTTCGCCGAGCGGAAGCCGTTGACGACGAACAGATCCGCGCGGCCGTCGTTGTCGAGGTCGCCGAACTGCGCGCCCCAGGCCCAGCCGCAATCGGCGACGACGCCTTCGGAGACGTTCTGCAGCGGACCGCCCTTCGCGAGCCGGTTCACGCGCAGGTTGTTGCCCTGGAAGAGGTAGCCGGCCTTCGAGATGTTCGTGACGAAGACACCCAGCGATCCGTCGCCGAGAAAGTCGCCGACGGCGACGGCCATGCCGCTCTTCGAGCTCTCCTCGAGCCCGCGACCGGCCGCGCGCTCGAAGCGTCGTCCCTGCTGATTGAGGAACAGCTCTTCGACGCCGTAGTCGTTGGCGAGGTACAGATCCTGCCAGCCATCGTCGTCGAAATCCGCCGCGGCGACGGCGAAGGTCCAGCGCGTGCTGTCGCAACCCGTCGCCTGCGTCACGTCGGAGAAGCGTCCGTCGCCGAGGTTGCGGTAGAGGAACTTGTGGCCGCCGTTCTGCGCGAATTCGAAGCTCTCCGTCATGATGCGCGTGTCGGAGAGCCTCCACAGGTCGACGTCGTCGCGGAAGTAGCCCGCGACGTAGAGATCGAGCCAGCCGTCGCGGTCGTAGTCGATCCAGCACGCGGCGTTGCAGTTCATGCGGCGCGCGACGCCGGCGGATTCCGAAACGTCGCGGAAGTGCAGCGCTCCGTCGTTCTGGAAGAGCCGCACGCGGCCGTAGCCGTAGACGAGGACATCCGCGTCGCCGTCGGCGTCGTAGTCGGCCCAGATCGAGCCCATCGACGCGCTCGCTCCGTCGACGTTCAACTGCGCGAGCCCCGCATCCGCGGCGCGGTCGGTGAAATTGCCGTCCGCGCCTTGCACGAAGAGCGCGTTCGAAGTCCCCGCCGCGCTCGAGGTCGCGTAGAGATCGAGCTTGCCGTCGCCGTCGGCATCGACGATCGAGACCGCCGCCCCGACGCCCGCGATGTGCGGCATGATGTTGCGCAGGCTCGCGTCGAACACCGCCGGCTGGTGCGTGAAGTCGACGTGGTGCTCGCGCGCGACCTCGCGCATGTGGAAGCCGAACGAGTGGGTGCTCGCTTGCGGTTTCGGACCTTCGGGGCGGCGCCCTCCGAACCACGTCGCGACGATCAAGGCGGCGAAGATCACGGTCAGGATCGGCCGCAGGATGCGCTGGGGGACCATGGTTCGGAGCGCGACGGGGCAGGGACGCACTCGAATCCAGCGCGTGACGAGTCAGTGTAGCGGCGCTCGTTCGCCGCGGCGATGGCGTCGGAGTCGCGGCGACCGCACCGCGGTGACGGTGGCGCTGGCGTACGTCCTATGCGCTCCGGTTCGTGCGCCGGGAGCGCTACGCTTTGGCGCGAGTGCATCCCTCACGGTCCATCGATCTCCTCATGCACGGCGCCGCGGAGCTGGCGACGCCGCGCGGCTCGTCCGCGCGCCCGCAGGGCGCGATGGGGGAGATCGACGTCGTCCCCGGCGGCGCCGTGGCGATCGATGCGGGCTCGATCGTCGCCGTGGGACGCATCTCCGAGCTCGAGGCCCTCTTCCACCCGCGTGCGCGCCTCGACGCGCGCGGCGGAACGATCGTGCCGGGCTTCATCGATGCGCATACGCATCCCGTCTTCCTCGGCACGCGCGAGGACGAATTCGAGCTGCGCACGCAGGGCAAGACGTACGTCGAGATCGCGCAGGCGGGCGGCGGCATCCTCTCGAGCGTGCGCGGCGTGCGCGGCGCGTCGCGCGAGGAGCTGCTCGCGCGGCTGCTCGTGCGTCTCGATCGCTTCCTCGAGCTCGGCACGACGACGATCGAGGCGAAGACGGGCTACGGTCTCGCGCTCGAGGACGAGCTCAAGTGCCTGGAGGTCTTGAAACAGGCCTCGAAGATCCACCCCGTGACGATCGTGCCCACGTTCCTCGGCGCGCACGACTACCCGGCGGAGTTTCGTGAGCGCAAGCCCGCGTACGTCGACCTCCTGGTCGACGAGATGCTGCCGCGCGTGGCCGAATCGAAGCTCGCCGAGTACTGCGACATCTTCACCGAGGGCCACGTCTTCGATCTCGACGCTTCGCGGCGGATCCTGACGCGCGCGAAGGAGCTCGGCTTCGCCCTGCGCATGCACGTCGATCAACTGACGCCGCTCGGCGGCGCGCAGCTGGCTGCCGAGCTCGGCGCGGTGAGCGCGGACCATCTGGAGTTCGTCAGCGACGAGGGCATCGAGGCGCTCGCGCGCGCGAACGTGAGCGCGGTGCTGTGTCCCGTCGTGCCGCTCTACCTGCGCGTCGACAAGGAAGCTCCCGCGCGCCGCATGATCGATCGCGGAGTCGCCGTCGCGATCTCGACCGACTTCAATCCAGGCAGTTGCTACTTGCAGAGCCTGCCCGAGGCTCTCACGTGGGCCGCGCTGCGCTACCGCATGAGCGCGGCCGAGGCGCTGACGAGCGCGACGCTCAACGCCGCGTGCTCCCTCGGCCGCGGCTCGCTCCTCGGCACGCTGGAGCCCGGCAAGCAAGCCGACCTCGTCGTGCTCGACGTCCCCAACCACCGCCACCTCGTCTACGAGCTCGGCCGCAACGCGGTCGCGGCGGTGATCAAGCGGGGGAAGGTGGTCGTGGACCGCCGTGCTCGCCGCGGATGACGTCGACTGCGCCGGTCTGGCTCGATCTGCCGCGCGCCGCGCCGAACGTGTCGCAAGCTCAACACGGTCCGAGCCCGCTCGCGCTCGCCTCCCGCCCTCCGAGCGTGTCTAATCCACGCGCATGTCCCTCGTCGAATGCGTGCCCAACTTCAGTGAAGGTCGCCGGCCCGAGATCGTCGGGCAGATCCTCGATTCCATTCGTGCCGTGCGCGGGGTCAAGCTCATCGACCACAGCATGGATGCGAGCCACAACCGCGCGGTCGTGACCTTCGTCGGCTCGCCGGTCGACTGCTCCGAGGCCGCGTTCCGCGCGATCGCGCGCGCGAAGGACGTGATCGACCTCACGAAGCACACTGGCGAGCATCCGCGCATCGGAGCGACCGATGTCGTGCCCTTCGTGCCGCTCGAGGGCGCTTCGATGGAGGAGTGCGTCAAGACCGCGCACTCCCTCGGCGAGCGCGTCGGGCGCGAACTCGAGATCCCCGTGTACTTCTACGAGGCCGCCGCGAAGCGCCCCGAGCGCCGCAACCTGCCCGACGTGCGCAACATCGGCTTCGAGAAGCTGCGCGACGCGATCGCGAACGATCCCGCGCGCGTGCCCGACGCCGGACCGAAGGATCATCTGCATCCGACCGCCGGCGCGACGGTCATCGGCGCGCGCATCTTCCTCATCGCCTACAACGTGAACCTCGCGACGGAGGACCTCGCACTGGCGAAGGAGATCGCCAAGAAGATCCGCGAGAAGGACGGCGGACTGCCCGGCATCAAGGCGATGGGCTTTGCCGTGGACTCTCCGAAGTGCGCGCAGGTCAGCATGAACGTGTGCAACTTCCAGGTCACCGGACTCGAGCGCGTCTACCGCGAGATCGAGACGCTCGCGAAGGCGCGCGGCGTCGAGATCCTCGAGAGCGAGCTCGTCGGCCTCGCTCCTCGCGCAGCGCTGCCGCCCGGCGCGGCCGAGCGCATCCGCCTGCGCGGCTTCGATCCGAAGAAGCAGATCATCGAGGAGCTCGTCCGGCCATGAACGTCCTTGCGCTGTGGCTCGCCGTCCTCTGCTTCACGACTCCGGTGACGCTCGAAGAGTCTCGGGCGGCGCCGCGTGAGACGCCGAGCGCGCAGCAGGGACCGATCAAGGCGCCGGAGAAGTGCCTCAAGTGCCACGATCTCGGCCGCCGTCCGTGTCCCGAGCACCCGGCGGCGGAGTGCGAGTGGGAGCTCAAGGTCCTCTACTGCAGCGAGATCGCCGGCTGCGCGACGTGTGGCGGCGTGGGCTGGGTCGATTGCCACGACTGCGTCGACGCCGCGACCGAATCGTGGCTCGAGCAGCGTCGCGCCAAGGTCATCGCGCGCAAGACCGCGCTGAAGTTCATCGACGACGCGATGAAGCACGACGTGCGCAAGGGCGAGTCGGAGCGCTTCGTCGTCGTGTGGGAGGCCGGCGACCTCAAGGTCGACAAGCGGCGCCTGGCGCCGCACGAGCTGACGCACGTCACGCTCGAGCGCATGGAGGCGCTGCACGCGGACTTCCGCGCGCGCCTGCAGGTCACCGACAAGCACTTCGGCGCCAAGTGCGAGCTCTTCCTGTGGAGCTTCCCGGCCGATCACCAGACCTGCAGCAGCGCGCTGTGCGGCGAGACGTCGCGCGGCGGGATCAAGTTCCTCGGCTCCAAGCCGCGCTACTCGGTGCTGGTGACCAAGCAGGAGTTCCAGAACGACGAGGAGCTGCACCGCAACCTCGTGCACAGCGTGACGCATCTCCTGCTCTCGAACGTCACGCCCGCGGCCTGGGTCGGCAACGTGCGCGGCGGCTGGATGGACGAGGGACTCTCGCACTTCTTCGAGGACCGCTACTGGGGCATCTGCGACAACTACTGCTTCCAGGAGCAGAACACGAACGTCGATTTCAAGGGCGGCAAGTACCGCCTCGCCGTGCGACGCATGGTCGAGACCGACAAGGCGCCGCCCGTGTCGGAGGTCTTCCAGCAGAACGTCGACACGTTGACCTTGCCGATGCACGCCGTGTCGATGAGCTACGTCGACTACCTGCTGCAGAAGGACGGCGCGAAGTTCTACGAGCTCACCAAGAAGCTCAAGAAGAAGATCCCGACGGGCGACGCGCTGCAGGAGGTCTTCGGCATGCGCCCGCTGGAGTTCGAGGCCAATTGGAAGGCCTACGTGCTCGCGACCTACCCGACGCGCTGAGAGAGCGCGCGCAGCTCGCCGCGCTCGCGTCCGATTCCGCTCCGAGCCCCATCGTCTCCCTTCCCGTTCCCGCCGCCGGACCTTGAGACCGCTCCACGTCGCGCCGCTCGTCCTGACGCTGCTCGCGGTCTTCGCGCTGCGCTCGATGGGAGCGGACGAGCTCGAGCTCGACGCCGCGCAGGCGCGCGCGATCCCTTCCGGCGTGC
>JBGATX010000205.1:0-3627 GCA_044228975.1 Planctomycetota bacterium
CCACGATCATCTTCTCGCTGAAGCCCGGCGCGAGCCACTTGCGGCGCACGATCGAGAGGCCGGCGGCGGCGAAATCGTGCTCGATCTCGCGCAGCGCGTAGCGATGCGAGACGCGCCCGCGGCTCAAGGTCGCGCGCAGGCGGCGCGTGAAGCTCGACCAGCTGTACTTGTGGCGCACGTCGACGACGACGTAGCAACGCGCGACGCGCGCCATCTCGGCCAGCAGCGCCGCACGCAGCTCGCGCGGCACGTGGAACAGGAAACGGATCGAGAGCACGAGATCGAAGCTCGCATCCGCGAACGGCAGTCGCGCCACGTCGCAGCGCACCGCGCCCGCGAAGCCGCGCGTGCCCGCGGCCACCTTCGAAGCCGCGGCGAGCATCGGAGCCGAGAGATCGGCCTCGACGAAGCGCTTGCCGGATTCGGCGAGCAGCGCCGCGAAGCGTCCCGTGCCGCAAGGCAGGTCGAGCACGCTCGCGCAGCGCTCGAACTCCGCCCCCAGCGCCGAGCGGATCGCCTCCCACTTGCGCCGCGTCGAGCGCGACGAATGCCGGCCGTGAAAGCGCGCCGCGTCGTAGCCCTCGACCACGCGCGCGTCCTGGTAGAAGCGTTGCTTCTCCCGCCAACGCTCGAGGTCGTCACGCGCCACGCGCTACTTCTTCTTGTAGTCCGGGCAGGAGAGCGCGTTGGGACGCTCGGGCCGCGTGCAGGCGTTGCCGTAGTCCCACTTGCACGTGTCGCAGAGGTAGCGCTTGCTGTTCACCGCGAACAAGCGCCGGAAGAACTCGCCGATCGCCCGCAGGAACGGCAAGCCTCCTCCGCCCGACTTTGCGGGGCGCCCAGCCATGCGCGGCGGCTCAGCGGCGCGTTCCCGCGCCGGAGAGGACCTCGATGCGCGCGGCGTCGATCACCGCCGGCTGCTCGGAGCCGCTCGCGGCGCGCGTGTTCGTGCCGATCACGCCGACTTCGAAGCCGACAAAGGCGTCGAGGTCATAGCGGTGCGCGGAGCACGTGAGCTGCGAGCGCGTGCGATTCGCCCAGCGCACGAGGAAGCGCTCGCCTTCCTTCTCGATCCAGCCGCGCGCCTGGAAGCGGCCCCACAACGGGTCGTTGTGCAGGCCCGCGTCGCGCAGCTCCTCGGTCTTCTTCACGAGTGTCGCCTGACGCTGCTGCTCGGCATTCGCCGCCTGGGCGTGCAACTCGGCGAGCTCGACGCGCGCGTCGATCTCCTGCAGACGCAGGCGCGCCGTGTCCGATGCGACGCCGCTGGGCGTCTCCTGGATCACGCGCTGGTAGGCGCTCTTGACCGCGGTCCAGTTCGGGCTGGGCGCCTTGCGAGCCTCCTCCATGAGCTTCTCCGCGTCGCCGAAGCTGTCACCGGTCGACTTCGACTTGGGCTTCGCCTCGCTCGCGGCTTCCTTCGTTCCGGCGGCGGCCTTGTCGGCGGGCTTCGCGTCCTTCGCCTCCTTGGCCGGCTTCGCGGCCGCGTCCTTGGCGGCCGGCGCGCCGAAGCTCGGGACCTCGCGCGGCTGGACTTCCGCCATCAGCTTCGCGCGCGCCGCTTCCCACAGCTGCGCACCGCTCTCGCCCACCGCGAGCGGCGGCGTGCTCGCGGCCGGGAGCCACGCGTGCGCCGTGTTCGGCGAGACGACCTGGATCCAGTCCTCCTGGATCGGCTTGTTCGGATCGGCGTGGCCGACGTAGAGCAACTTCTCGCCCTTGCTCAAGCTCTGGCCGAGCGGGAAGGTACGATCCGTGGCCTCGGGCAACGGACGCATGCGCACGCCGTTGGCGGTGATCTCGATCATTCCGGGCTCGCTCGCGGCCTTGGCGTACTCGCCGAAGACCCACACGCGCAGTCCGCCGGGAGTCGAGACCTCGAGGAACTCGCCGCTCCTGGAATGCACCTGGAGCAGCGTGCCCGCCGGCGCTTCGAGCACCGGCTCCGCGCTTCGGTCAGCGAGGTTCGTGAGCCTGGCGCCGTTCGCGCCCACGCGCACGAACTCCGTCGCCGTCTGCGCGAAGAGCGCGCTGACGAGCGGCGACGCTGTCGCGTTCGCGTTGGCGCCGAAACCGAAAGCCAGCGCGCAGCACGCACTGACGAAACCATGGTGCATCTTCATCGTCGTCCGATCCCCTCTTCGATCCCGTCTTCGATTCGCGCAGGTCGCGCGGGCCGCGCAGGTCGCCCGGGCGCGTCGCCCCCGGATCTCGTCCGAGCGCTCGCGCGTCCCTCTCGTCGCTCGAGACGCTCGCGCGGAGCGTCATGGCGACGGGGCGGATCCTAGCGGCGCTGACGAGGCGATTCCATGGGCCGGAGCGGCCGCGCACGCGCGTTGAACGCCGCGGTGAGCACGCGATGCGCGCCGCCGTTCGACCCTCGAGAGTGCAGGCCTCCGGGACTGCGGGACGGCGCCGCGACACGCGCGCTCTCGGCGTCCTGAACGCCTGCCGTCGTTCCGGGGCCTGTCGGAGCCCAGGTTTTCGCGAGATCGGGTGAGCCTCTCGATGCACGGATTGCGCCCCTGACTGCGAGCCGGTCGGCGCGCGGTGCGCGGGCGGGCTCCCTCCTCGGCGCGCTCGACGCGCTCCATCCCCACCCGGCGCACGCACCGCATCTCGTCGCCGCTCCACTGTTTCCGGGAGTCGAATCATGTCCAGTCTTCGCCCGCGCTCGCCCTTCGCCCTCGCGCTCTCGAGCGCCGCGCTCCTCTACGGTCTCGCGCCCGCGGCTGCGCAGATCACCGGCATCACCGATTCGCGCATCCAGGCGTGCTTCAAGTCGCAGGCAGCTCCGCCCACGGGCTCGTGCCTCATCGGATACGGTCTGGCGACCGGCCCCGGCGGATGTCCGACCTGCGCTCAGCAATTGCCGGCCGGCGGAACCACGTTCGTCGGACCGAGCTGGCTGCCGCCGGCGATGCCGACCGGAGGCGCGCCACTGAGCGGGATCGCGGGCACGGACTGGGTGCCGTTCGACACGACTCCATTCATCTTCTCCGTGTTCGACTCCGGCATCCTGGGCACCAACCGTGCGTCGGCGTCGGTCTCCATGCAGGCCAAGTGGTGGACCGACGGAACGATTCCCACCTCGAACACGGCCTACCAGCAGTTCTACGGCCTGCCCGAGGTCCTCCAGGACGCGGGCGCGTTCGGTGCCGCGTGGCTGGTCGTGAACTGGTCGGTCGACTACTCGGTCGGCGCGTCCGGGCTCTCGCCGCGCGTGCGCAATCCCGCGGTGACGCTGACCGGCACGATCTTGCCCGCGCTCCCGGGAGCGACGTCGTTCACGCAAGGGAAGTTCACGCGCGAGTACTGGCGCGTCGACCCGGGCCTGCCGCCGGTGAAGCTGGGCGAGGAGCAGCTGCCGACTCCGGCGTACCACTGCGTGAGCACTCCGGGTCCGTTCTCGCTCACGTACAACGAGTCCGCGACGAACTGGATCCCGACCGCGTTCCAAGCGGGCCCGTTCACGCTGCGCGTGATCGGACGACTTGAGCTCCAGGCCGATCCCGCGACCATCCGCGTCGTCCCGGCGGGCGACGGCACACCCTCGCCCGACAACTGCGGAACGCCGAGCCTCCTCGCCGGCAGCGGGCCGTATCCGTTCGACAACTCGAGCTCGAC
>JBGATX010000205.1:3637-10098 GCA_044228975.1 Planctomycetota bacterium
ACAACTCGAGCTCGACGAGCGCCGCGCAAGGGCAGAACGAAGCCGAATGCTCGTTCTTCGGGAGCACGATGATCGACCACGACGCGTGGTACTGCTGGACGGCGCCGTCGAGCGGGGTCTACGACGTGAGCACGGTCGGATCGACGAGCGTCGACACGAAGATCGCGGTGTACTCCGGTTGCGGATGTCCGGTCGCGCCGGCGCTCGCGTGCAACGACGACGCTTGCGGCGCCTACCAATCGACGGCGACGTTCCAGGCGCTCGCCGGGGCGAGCTACACGATCCAACTGGGCACGTTCCCCGGCGCGAACGGCGGCGCGGGGAGCTTCGAGATCCGGCCGTCGGCCGCCGCGCTCGGTTGCACGCTCGACGACGGATCGAGCGAGAACCCGATCGGCCTGACGTCCGGCGGAAAGCTCCTCTGGTTGCAGGCCATGCGCGGCGCGTCGAGTTCGACCGTCGTGTCGAGCGTCTCGACCGCGTTCGGCTCGCCGACCCTTCCGGGATCCACGCCGCCCGTCGGAACCCCGATCGAGGTCTGCGTGTACGAGGATCCCAACGACGACGGCGATCCCAGCGACGCGATCCTCGTCTCGCAGACCGTGGGCGTGGTCGGACACGTCGACCACGACGTCTTCGACACGTACTCCGTTCCGCCCGCGTTCCTGAACGGCGCGTTCTTCGTCGGCGTCGCGCTCTCCCACGGCGCGGGCCAGTATCCGGCACCGCTCGACACCTCCTTCTGCGGCGGCGCGCCGGCGTGGGCCGTCGGGAGCAACAGTGGTGTGCTCGACTTCCAGACGCTGACGAACAACAGCCTTCCTCCGTCGAACATCACGGACTCGTTCGGCGGCGTCTGGCTGCTGCGCGCCGGTTGCACGGGGAGCTCCGGCGTCTCGTTCTGCGACAACGGTGACCCCAACCGGATTCCGTGCCCGTGCGGGAACAACGGCTCGGATCCGGATGCCGGATGCGCCAACTCGGTCTCGGTCGCTGGAGCGCGCGTGAGCACGACCGGCTTCACGCTGAGCGACGACGTCGTGCTGCACTCGACCCGCATGAGCGGCAGCATCTGCATCTTCTTCTGCACCTTCGGGCCGCAGCAGCCGAACGGAGCCGTGTTCGGCGACGGAGTCACTTGCACCGGCGGCATCTTGCAGCGACTGCGCGGCGTCTCGTTCCCCGGCGGGCCGGCGAGCAGCGCGAGCTTCCCCGTCGCACCGGAGACGATCACTCTCTCGGCGCGCTGCGGGACGTTCCCTGGCTCGGGCGCGACGTTGCAGTACTCGAGCTTCTATCGCAACGCGGCCGCCGCGTTCTGTCCGCCCGCGACCTTCAACACGGCGAACACGATCGAAATCACCTGGTGAGCGAGCGTGCGCCTCGACCGAGCGCGCGGAGCCGTCGACGCGGCCCCGCGCGCACGCCTTTTCGAGCTCGTCGCTCCCGGCGAACCGCCCCCGCGCGCGGGAGCGACGATCGCGCTCCCTTGACCCGCGCGTCCGCGCTGGCAGACTCGCGCGGCGTGACCGGCCGCGACGAGCTCCTCTTTCCCTACATGGTCTGGGCGCATCGCTCGGCGAATCGCACGGCGTGTCCGCTGTCGCAATCGGGCATGCCGATGGCCGATGCGCGGCTCTTCGAGAGCTTCGGCGGTTTCAGCATCGATCATCCGAGCGCGAGCGCGCTGCCGGAGCTCGAGCGCGCGCTCGCGCGACGGTTCGGCGTCGAGGAGGAGCGCGTGCTCGTCACGCTCGGCGCCACCGGCGGCATGCACCTCGCCGCGCAGCGCTGGTTCCGTCCGGGCGTGCGCGTCGTCATCGACGTCCCGTCGTACGAGCCGTTTCGCGCGCTCCCGCGCCTCTTCGGAGCGCAGACGATCGAGATCCGGCGCGAGCTCGCGCACGGCTGGCGCCTCGATCCCGCCGAGGTCGAGCGGCGGCTCGATGCCGCACGGGGACCCGCGCACGTCTTCTTCGCCAACCTCCACAATCCGACCGGCGCGTTCACGAGCGCCGACGAGCTGCGCCGCATCGCCGCGAGCGCCGCGCGCCACGGCGGCAATGCGATCGTGTGCGAGGTCTACATGGAGTACGTGCCCGCGAAGGAGCGCGTCTTCGCGTTCGACGTCGCCGAGAACGGCGTCTCGATCGGCAGCTTCACGAAGGCCTACGGCCTGGGCGCGTTGCGCATGGGTTGGATCGTGCTCGGCAAGGGATTGCGGCGCGAAGCCGAGCTCCTGCGCGACATGGCCTACGTCACCTACGTCGATCCGCCGACGATGTCGATGCAGGCGGCGCGCATCGCGCTCGAGCACATGGACGAGCTCTACGCGCCCGTCGCGCAGAACGCGCGCGCGGTGCGGCCGGAATGGAAGCGCTGGCTCGAGACGACGCGCTCGATCGAGAGCTGGGTCGGCGAGCACGGCATCATCGCGTTCCCGCGCGTGAGCGGCGTGAGCGACACGCACTCACTCGGCGAGCACCTCGTCGCCGAGCACGGGGTCGACATCGTGCCCGGCGAGCACTTCGGCCTGCCCGGGCACATCCGCGTCGGCTGCGGCGTCGGCCGCGAGAAGCTCGTCGACGGTCTCGCGCGTCTCGAACGCGGCATCGCGAGCTTCGCCGCGGGCGCGAAGCGGGCGTGAGCATGGCCGATGCGCCGAGTTCCGTCGGCGTGCTGCACGCGCGCATCGTCACGGGCACCGGTGGCGGGCCCGAGAAGACGATCCTCAACTCGCCGCGCTTCCTCGAGGGCACGCGCTGGCGCGAGATGGCGCTCTACCTGCACGCGCCGGACGATCCGGGGATCGAGATCCTGCGCGAGCGCGCGAAGGCTCGCCGCTGTCCGTTCCACACGATCGCGGACAAGTGGCCCATCGATCCGCGCACGCTGAAGAAGTGCGCCGATCTCTGCCGCGAGCTCCACGTGCGCATCTGGCACGGCCACGACTACAAGTCGAACCTGTTCGGCGTGCTCCTGCGCCGGCGCTGCAAGCTGAAGCTCGTCACGACCGTGCACGGCTGGGTCAAGTACACCGCGCGCACGCCGCTCTACTTCGCGATCGATCGCTGGGCGTTGAAGCGCTACGAGGAGGTCGTGTGCGTGTCGCAGGATCTCTTCGACGAATGCGTGAAGATCGGCGTGCCGCGCGAGCGTTTGACGTTGATCGAGAACGCGATCGACACCGAGGAGTTCAAGCGCACGCGGCCCTCCGGCGCGTCGCCGCTGCGCGCGAACGTCCCGCCGGGGCGCTTGATCGTCGGCGCCGTCGGCCGCTTGTCGGAGGAGAAGGGTTTCCACCTCCTGATCGAAGCGGTCGAGCGCTGCATCGAGCGCGGGCTCGACCTCGAGCTTTGGATCGCCGGCGAAGGCGATCAGCACGCGCGCCTGAGCGCGCAGATCGCCGCGTCGAAGCACGCGTCGCGCTTGAAGCTGCTCGGCTTCCGCAACGACGCGCTGGCGCTCTTCGGCGTGATGGACGTCTTCGCGCTCGCGAGCTTGCGCGAGGGATTGCCCAACGTCGTGCTCGAAGCGATGGCGATGGAAGTCCCGGTGCTCGCCACGCGCTGCGGCGGCATGCAAGCCTTCGCCAAGGACGGCGAGGACGCGCTGCTCGTCGGCGTGAACTCCGTCGACGAGCTCGAACGCGGCCTGACGCAACTCGCCACCGACGCCGCCCTGCGCGCCCGCCTCTCGCTTACCGCACGCGCGAAGATCGAGCGCGAATACTCGTTCACGCGCCGCATGCAGCGCTTCGCGCAGCTCTACGCACGGTTGCTCGCGCGCTGACGCGCGCGCGATGCGACGCGTTCCGATCGGCGACGAGCCCGGACAACGCACCGAGCGCGCACCGGTCGTCCGGCGCGCGCCCGTGGGGAATCCGATCGACGCAGGCGTGCGGCGCGCAACGGCGCGGCTTGCCCGAGAGATCGATCGCTGGCGATCAATCCACGCCGATGAGGTACAGGAACCCGCAGTGGATGCCGCCCGAGATGCCGCCGGCTGCGGTGCCTGCGACGGGGATGATCGTGAGGATGATGGCTCCGGCCGTGGCGCAGGCGCCGACCGCTCCGAAGAACCCCATCGGAGTGCGATCCTTCGGCGGCGGCGGAGGCGGCGCGGGGGGCGGCGCGGGCGGTTGGGGCGGCGGCGGGGGCGGCGGGCAGATGTCGCAGCCCATGTGGATGTGGATGATTCCCTTGCGGCAGCTGTAGCAGTGCGGACAACCAACCTGCGCGGGCGGATCCATGTACGCCGCTCCGTGGAGCACTTCGTTCTGCCCGAAGCGCACGCTGCTGTAGCCCTCGGCAATGCGCTTGCCGCTCCAGCGATAGGTCGACTCGACGACCTTGCCGTCGATCGGCGTGTCGACGCCGTGCAGCATCATCGGCAGAAGGACCTGGGTCATCACGTGCTGGTCCTCCCTGCCTCGCGCGCCCGCGGTGAAGATGGAGGAGAAGCTCCCGAACTGGCCCGGCTTCAGCCACGCCGACGGGAACGACGAGTTGTTCACGAAGCGATCGAGGCGCGTGACCAGCCCCAGCGTCGTCTCGCCTTCGTCGTTGGTCATGCTCGCGCTGTCGATCAGGAGCTGCTCCGTGCCCATCAGCTGCTGGCTGCCGGCCTGGGCGAGGCTTGGCGGCATGATCGGACGCGATCGGCTGACGCCGAAGTTTGACAGGTAGATGCCGTCGGCGAAACGGGAGTAGGACTGCGCGGCCGTCGACGACTTCGCCCCGGCTCCGCCGTAGTCGGTGACGTTGCGCGTGTCGACCGACAGCCACGAGTCCTGTCCGGTGCGCGCGATGCTGAAATCGACGTCGACCGAGACGGGATACTGGATGCCGGACGAGTCGGTGTACGTGAGGTCGGTCGATGCGGCGCAGTGGATGACGTCGGTCTGGAAACCGCTGAGCGCCTCGGAGTGCTCGATCTCGAAGCTGTGCCGGCCATCGGCGTCCGCTCCGATGTCGCGCACGCTCTTCAGCGTGCCCGTCGTCGTCAGCGTGTACCCGACGGAACCGGGTGTCTCGTTCTTGCCCAGGATCGAGGAGAGCTCGCCCGCGATCGTGACGAGTTCGCCGCGCAGGATGAGTTCGAACACGTGGGTCGCGTCGACTTGGAACCCCGTCGAGGAATACACGACGGACATGTCGTACACGTGCGCGTTCACGATCTCGATCCACTCGGGCCGCTCGGTCTGGCCGATGCCCGCGAGAACCTGGTTCACGCCGGTCTGGGAGTGCATGAGCATCTCCAGGACGTCGACGGGATAGACGCCGTTGCGTCCGCCCGGAGTCGGGCCGGCGGCATTGCGACCGCCGTTGCGGTCCCAGTCCGCGCGCGTGCCGGTGTAGTTCTCCAGCGGGTTCGCGGGTCGACCGATCGAGTCTCCTTCGTTCACCGACTTCCCGCCGAACGAGATGTCGACGTACTCGCCCGTCGGCCAGTTGCCGCCTTGCGCGCCCGACGGCGCGGAGCCCGTTCCCCAATACACGCAGTCCTGAATGGCGCCCGTGGACGAGACGTGGCGCTCTCCGCGGGCTGTGTTGTCGAGGTAGTCCGCGGGCGCGAGCCCGGCGGTGATGCCGACGCGTCCGTCGGAGAAGTCCGTGTCGAGGCTGAAGGGCATCGAGTTGCCGAGCACGACGCGCGAGATCGACGCTGCGGGAGAAGTACAGTTCGACCCACTCGGTCCCCATCGACGATCCGTCGACGCCAACCGAGTCGAAGCTCACTTCATTGATCATCGCCGCGGGCGGAACCGGCGGCGCAGCAGCGCTCGTCGCCGCGAACGCGCGCGGCACGACGAAGAGCACCGCTCCGGCGGCACTCAACGTCCATGGATTGCCTTGGAAACGCATCTCATGATCCTCGTTCTTGGAGTGGTTCGAGATCCCGTTGGGGAAGGCACGCCTGGCGACAACGCGTCGTGCCTACCGTGGAAGGCGGCCGCACCGCCGCGATCCGCCGCGGATTCTCTGGATCGCGAGCGAGTCAGGTCCGCTCGAGCGTCTCACCGCGCGGATTTCCGCGCCGAAAGGAAGCGTCGCGGCGCGCGCTGCCCGGCTGCCGCGACGCCGCGCCCTCGCTCTTCGACGTGATGGACCTGTTCGCGATTGCGAGCCTGCGCGAGCGGCTGCCGAACGTCGTGCTCGAAGCGCTGGCGATGGAGGTCCCCGAGCTCGCCACGCGCCGCGGCGGCACGGAAGCGGTCGCCAAGGACGGCGAGAACGCGCTGCTCGCCGGCGTCAACTCGGTCGACGAGCTCGAGCGCAGCCTGGCGCAACTCGCGACCGGCCCCGCGCCGCGCGCACGCCCTTCGCACACCGCACGCGCCATCCTCGGCCTTCGAGCGTCGATCGAAGGAGCGCTGCGCGGAGCGTTCGGCATCGACTCTCGGTGCGCGCCCGGATTCGCCGGACTCGCCCGACGACCGATCGCTGACATACCGCGGC
>JBGATX010000206.1:0-10076 GCA_044228975.1 Planctomycetota bacterium
GCACCCGTCCGGTGAAGAGTTTCTTGTCATTCTGGAAGCGAATGCGGCCCGAGACCAATTCGTTGAGTGGGCGAACGAGTTCCGGAAAGCAGTCGCTGAGCAGGTCCTGCCCACCGAGTCAGAATGGGAGTGGTTAACGGCTACTGGTCAAGTTGCAGTTATTTCGCCTCCACCGCTTCACGAGCGCACAGTAACCACGAGTATAGGTCTAGCACTGCACAGCGGCTCCTCCACTGCAGGCGCATCTGCAGACGTCCTGTCGGATCTCCTTGAGCGAGCAGACACTGCACTCTACCGAGCAAAGGCTGCGGGTCGAAATCAAGTCATCTCATACGATGAGATCCTGCTAAGCTGCGGTAGGGTGCTGGAGCAGGATTCCAAGACTAGAGTGTTGGCGCTCGATATCGGGTCAAACGTCGGAGTCGCTGTCGGTCAAGAGTTCAAGGTCTTTCTCCCCTCGTTCTCGGGTAAGGCCAAGTTCTTCCTTAATGACGGGCGTACAAGGCGCACGCTTGGGCTCTATCCAAGAGTTGAATCGGCGAGGATTGTTGTGTTTAACGCCCAGCCTGAACTCTCCTTTGCTTTTATCGCAGCTCCCGATACAGCGCCTGCCATCGAGCCCGGCTCCCACCTCGAGGCCATTCCGGCCGGCAGTATTGGTCACCTACTGCCGTCTTCTTCCAAGTACTTTCAGTCGGGAGGCGCTTCCCTCGATCGTTCGGGTCTAGTTGAACTGCAGAGCTTTCTGAAGGCGAATGCCAGTACTGCGCCCTTCGCTGTGGTCGTTCGATTTGCGAGAGACGCCGAGTATCTCCGCAAATATGGGTCAGTGGCGCTAAACATGGCGCTAGCTCAACTCTACCGTGCGGCTCAAATCGACTTTCACGCGGCCAAAGCGATTGAAGTGCTCGATCGCTCGGCAATATGCGTTGGAGGGTCAAATTCCGCCTACAAGGAGAGCATAGTCGAAGAATTTGTTTCAGCGATGGCAGCCGAACTCCCAGAGCTCGGTGTCGTAGCCGGAGTCTTCTGCGACGCGGATCGTAAGGCCGCTACTCGTGAGCAATTGAATCTGGACACGGCAAATGCGATTGAGTTCGCGAGATTCGCCGCTGCGGATGCTGGTCGCCCGCCCGATGCTCGAATTCGTCACTTTGGTCGTGCGACCGCAATTGCAGTGCTTCAATCTCTTCGCGAGTCCCGATCGTTCGACGTTGCCTATACCGACTTTGAACGTCTCCGCAAGCTGGGAGTTGATGATGCTGCCATCCTGAACATTGGCGGGCTGATCGCAGCAAGTCTCGGCCTGGGAGCGCAGGCGCTAGAGCATTACGCAGCAGCGATTGCCAAAGCCCCCAGTCAGCATATCTACAAGAGCAACTACGGGCTTGTTGCATATAGCGTGGGTGAGTTCGATTCCGCGCTGCGAATACTCAATGCGTTGTCTTCTAAGGATATGGACGGCATTCGTGTCCATCATCCATACGGTTATCTTGGCTACGCACGTCTGCTGGCGCGCGCTGCCATAAACGCGTCGCCAATGTTCGACGCTGCCAAGTTCTCCGTTGTGGCGCCAACTGTCTTGGCAATGCCGGAGTTCGCCAACTCGGCCGAGTTGGAGGTTATTCGCGAGGCGCTTCAATTGCCTTGAGTGCAGAGTGTGGTTGGGAGCCCCCTCAATCGGGGGGGGCGATCCCAATGCCTCGCCGCTGGAAGCGCCGAATGCACGGTTGCCTCAGGACTTCCAATGGGCGCACTCGCGCATTGTTCCGATCCGGGCTCTGCTAACCGAGCCTGGCGCTGCCTCGACGATGAGTGGGACGTCTCGGGTACTACGCGAATAATGACTCACCGCATGAAGGATGGTCTGCAGCCGCTAGTCGGTCTCACACATAATAGGAAGTTCGCGAGCACGTAATCACTGTTCGCATTGATTCTAGGAGGCCAGCGCAGTCCAGGTCAACCACCGAGCAGTTGGGAATACAACTCCCCGAACTCTTGCATTCGGTACGCGAAGGAGAAGTTGCGCTCTACACGCTCGCGGCCGGCGCGTGACAGACGTGCGCGTAACGCCGCATCGCTCGCGAGACGCACCAAACCGTCTGCGAGCGCCTTCGACGAGCTGACGGGCACGAGCAGCGCTTCCACGTCGTCGTGCACGACCGCTTCGACGCCGCCGCATCTCGTCGCGAGCAGCGGGACCTCGCAGGCCATGGCTTCGAGCACCACGTTCGGCAGGCCCTCGCGCAGCGACGACAGCGCGAAAACGTCGAACGCCTCCATCAGGTCGCGCACGTCGGAGCGGAAGCCGAGCAAGCGCACTCGACCCCGAGCGCGCGCGGCGAGTGACTCGAGCTTCGACTGCGCCGGCCCTTCGCCCGCGATCCACAGCTCGAGGTCTGCCCCGCGCGCGACGGCGCCGAGCACGGCCTCGATCAGGAGGTCGAAGCCCTTCTCGTCCGACAAGCGGCCGACGGCGCCGACCACGAGGCGAGTGGGGGGCACGCCCGCGCGCAACGGCGAAGCGCGCGCAGGCGCGCGACGCTTCCACGCGTCGACGTCGATCCCGTTGTCGATGCGCGACAGGCGCGACGGATCGACGCCGATCTCGGCGCACGTCGAGTACAGGTCCTCGGACACGGCGACCACGCGCTCGTAGCGCCGTAGCGACCAGCGATCGACGGCCCAGTAGAGCGGCGTCTTGTCCGTCTTCTGCACCCAGCCGTGCACCGTCGTCACGAGGCGGAAGTTGCACAGCGGCCGCAGCAGCAGGCCGTAGAGGTTCGACTTGTAGTCGTGGCCGTGCCAGATGCGCACGTTCTCGCGCGCGCACAGCTCGGCGATCTGCTGCAGCACGCGCAAGTCGATCGGGAGGCGCTCGGGGATCGCGAAGAAGGGGCAGTCGAGCTCGGCGGCGCGCGCGCGCAGCTCGTCGATCCCGGGATCGCCGGGCGCGTGCAGGTAGAGCGCCATCTCGCGCCAGCGCGTGTGTGCGAGGAAGCGCGGCGAGTTCAGGATCGTCTTCTCGGGTCCGCCGCCGCGGCCGCTGACGATGCGGCCGTGCATCACGGTGATGCGCTCGCTGGAGCGGGAGTCGGCGGCGCTCATCGCGTCCTCGCGGCGCGGGCGGATGTCCGCCGAATCAAGAAGGTCGCAGGCGTGCTCATCGCGACGGCTCCGATCGGCGGAGGAAGCGCTCGAACTGCTGGGCTTTCGCAACCCAGGTCTCGTTGCGCAAGCGTTCGCGGGCGCGGACTTGCGAAGCGGGCAGCGCGGCGGCCGCGCGCTCGAGCACGCGCCGCGCGAACGCGAGCGGGTCGTCGACCAGGTCGAGCGCGTCGGCCCACTCGCGGTTCGCGGGCAGCGACGTCGCGACGACGGGCAATCCCGTCGCGAGGTACTCCTTCAGCTTCAGCGGCTGTATCGCGCGCGTCACGGCCAAGTCGGCGTAGGGCATGACGAGCACGTCGGCGTCGGCGGCGATGCGTGGCAGCTCGGAGTAGGGGACGGGCCCCGGGCGCTGCACGCGCGCGTTCGACAGCACGCGCGGATCGGGATCCTGCTCGGGGCCGACGAGGCGCAGGTCGCAGAGCTCGGCGAGCTTCTCGACGATGTCCGTGTCGAGCCGGCGGTCGATCGCGCCCCAGAAGACGGCGACGGGCTTCTCGCGCACGCCGGGATCCGCGCGCCGCGCGACGGAAGCCCAGTGCGTCGGATCGAATCCGTGCGTGAGCAACTCGCTCTCGCGCCCCATCGCCCTCAAGCGCGCGCGCAGGTGCTCGGACACCGCGACGATGCGGTTCGCGCGCGGCACGAAGTCGATCTCGAGCGCGCGCAGCGCTTCCGCGTCCAGCCCGGGCCACTCCGACAGATCGTCGACGCAGTAGTAGATCCAGTTCGCATCCGGGACGCGCGCCGCCAGGTCCGCCACGATCGGCGCCGTCGCGACCACCGCTTCCGCGCGCTCGATCAAGGGCCGCAGCGCGCGGTCGAAGAGGCGCGCGTTCAGCCCGCGCTCCCAGCCTGCGCCGAAACCGGGCCAGTGCATCGGCGAGTGCACCGTCAAGTTCGCCGGCAACGCGACCGACTCCGCGGCGCCGTTCTCCGCCGGCTTCACCCAGCTGGCGAGCTTCGTCGCGACCTTCTTCGCGTCCGCGAGCGACAGCGAAGGCCTGCGCGTCCCGACCGTGTTGATCCAGTCGACGTTCCAGCGCGGGAGCAGCTCGCGCACCAGGTGCTGCGCGCTCGACGGATGCCGGCCCCAGTCGTCGGCGAACACGACCAGGCGCGGGAGCTCGCTCATCGCGCGTTCACAGGTCCCGCACGTAGCGGTTCTTCGGATCCACCAGGATTTGCCGCGGCGGCGTCGGACGGTCCGTCGTCTGGAACGTCATCACGATCACCTCGTCGCCGGTGCGGATCAGGTGCGCGGCGGCGCCGTTCATCTGGATCGTGCCGCTGCCGCGCTCGCCGGGGATCACGTAAGTCTCGAGCCGGTTGCCGTTCGTGTTGTCGACGACGAGCACCTTCTCCCACTCGGCCATGTCGGCCTTCTCCATCAGCTCGACGTCGATCGTGATCGAGCCGATGTAGTTCAGGTCGGCCGCGGTCACGCGCGCCTTGTGGATCTTCGAGCGGAGGTACGTGCGCATCGAGGGGTGCGGGAAGCTATCTCACGCGCGCCGCGCACGCCACGCGGCGATGCCGGCCGTGAGCCGCGCGAGCGCTTCCTCCATCTGTGCCGCGGGCAGCCCGCAGCCGACGCGGACGTGGCCGGGCATCCCGAAGAACTCGCCCGGGACCACGCCGACGTCGTGCTCGCGCACCAGGAAATCGGCCAGCGCGAACGTGTCGTTCGTGCCCTCGATCCGCGGGAACGCGATGATCCCGTGCTCCGGGATAACCGCGCGGACGCCGTCCGTGTTCGAGAGCCAGCGCGCCCACGCCGGCCGGGTCGTGCGCACGAGCTCGCGGTAGGGCTCGAGCAGCTGCGGCAGTCGTTCGAGCGCGCGCAGCCCGAGCCGCAGCGACGCGACCGGCGCGTCGACCCAGGCGAGATACGTCGCGTCGCGCAGCGCGTGCACGTCGGCGGCGACGCCCTCGCCGAGGACGACCCAGCCGATCCGCAGGGACCCCAGGCCGTAGGCCTTCGTCAGCGAGCCGATCGACACGACGTTGGGCGCGCAGCGGAACGCGTCGACGCGCACCGCGTCGGGCTCGTATTCGGCATAGATGTCGCACGAGACGAGGATCCCGCCGGCGCGCTCTGCCTCGCGCGCGACGGCCTTCAGACGCTCCTTCCCGAGCTGCGCGCCGGTCGGGTTGTGGACGTTGGCCAGGAAGACGTGCCCGCGGCCGGATCCCTCGCCGAGCAGGCGGCGCACGTCGGTCGGGTCGATCTGCCAGCCGTCCTCGAGCCGCCGCTCGAGCACGCGCAGGTCGGCGCCCAGACGCTGCGGCAGCGCCCGAAAAGGCTCGTACGACGGCGCGGCGGCGACCACGCGCGTCCCGGGCCGGAACCAGGTCCAGGCGCAGGCCTGCAGGCCGCCCGAGGCGCCGATCGTCGCGACCACGCGGCTCGGGGAGACGCCGAAACGCCGCGCGATCGCGGCCTCGACCTCGGCCTGGAGAGGCCCCGAGTGCCCGAGCTCGAGGCCGGGGGCCGGGCCGAGCCGCGCCGGATCGGCCGGCGGCAGGCCCGACTGCGTGAGCGGGAAGCGCGCGTCGCCGGAGCGCGTGCGAGCCCAGATCATGTACGGGAAGCCGAGTCCAGAAACCGGCGCTTCCGACCACGCGGCGGGAGCGGAGGAGGGGGGCGCGCGCATGGCCGGCGATCGTGACGGATTGTGCGAGGCCGCGCCACCGGTACGGTGCCTGGATCGACCCCGAGACATTCGACCGCGCGCCGCAATCGGCACGCGGTCGAATGTCTCGGGGTCGATCCAGGCACGGCGCGCTCGAAATCGCGCCGCGCAGGCTTGTGGATCCGGGTTTCGCGGATGGCTAGAGTCCGGACGATCGGTCGCACGGGCACGTGCCGGGTCGCCGCGCGTCGGCGTCGCGCGTGCCGCGGTCGATCGACGGTCCTCGATTCCAATCCACGTTTGCTCCACGAGTTCGCGCCTCGAACTCGCCTCAACATGACGCCCTCGCATCGCATCTCGCTGGTCCTCGGCCTCCTCGCGCTCGCGCCCGTCGCGAACGTGCACGCCGCCGTCCTCGCGGCGCCCGGTTTCCTCGCGCAGGAAGCCCAGCCCGAGCGCTACGTGCGCACGACCGCGGCGACGAAGCTCTACCCTCTACGCCGACAATTCCGGCTTGATTTCCGTCGAGGCGCCGCAGGGCCAGACTGTCTGGGTCTTCGGCCAGTACCTGCGCGCGACGTCTCAGCCGGGCATCGCCGAGGTCACCGGCGACGGCGTGCTCATGCGTCCGAAGCCGGCCTCGTCGAAGGACAGCTTCCCGCTCGAGCAGCGCCTGCACGAAGGCGACCGCCTGCGCGTGCTCGGTCGCAACGAGCCGACGAAGGCCTTGGGCGAGGACTGGGTCAAGGTCGTCTCGCCCCCGGGCGTGCGCGCGTGGATCGCCTCCGCCGACACGAGCGCGGTCGAGGCGGGCGTCGACGTGCGCGCGGCCTGGATGGACGCGGTGAAGAAGTCGACGGCCGGCGTCGCGCTCTTCGACCTGCGCGAGGGCAAGCCCGTCGCCGCGAGCGAAGCGGCGAAGGCCGACACGGCCAAGTCGGGCGCCGCCGGCGCGGCGGTCGCGGGCGCCGCGGCCGCGAAGTCCGACGCCACGCCCGCGCAGGGCTCGTGGGAAGCGGCCGAGCGCGCGTACGAGGCCGCGAAGGTCGCCGACAAGCCGAACTGGTCCGCGGTGCGCGCGGGCTTCGAGGGCTACCTGGCCAAGAACCCGAACGGCGCGTCGGCCGGCACGGCGAAGCTGCGCCTCGAGCAGATCGGCTACCACGAGGAGATCGCGCGCCTGAAGAGCGACGCCGCGCTCCAGGAAGTGCAGCGTCAGAAGCTCCTCGCGGAGGCGCAGGCGCAGCTCGAGGAGGCCGCGCTGTCGCAGGATCCCCTGTGGGGCCGCTTCCAGGCGCGCGGCTGGCTGCGCCGCGACGTGAACGACCCGAACCGCTTCCTCGTGATGTGGGGCGGCCGCACCGGTGCCGAGGTCACGTGCGGCAGCGGCCGCTACGACCTGGCGCTCTTCGAGGGCTCGGAGATCGGCGTGATGGGCGCGACGACGCGCAACTCGAGCTCGGCCGACCGCCCGATGCGCGTCGACGTGACGCGCATCGAGATCCTCTCCGCGCCTCCGGGGCACTGAGAGCCCGTGAAGAAATCGAGCCTACGGGCTCTCAGCTGCTGCTGGCGCCGCTTCCGCGGCGCGTCGGCTGTGAATTCTCCACAGCCTCTGAGACCCGCGGACGCTCCGGCCCGCGCGTCGGGCCGGATGCGTCTCTAGACGGATGGCCAAGGACCCGACCCGCGACGTCCCGTTCACGCGGCGCCTCGTCGAGGCGCTGCGCCGGCTCTTCGCGCTGAAGAGCGAGCGCTACCTGTGCGACTCGTGCAAGTGGGACTACGGCACGGCCTGCGTGCGACCGGAGCGCCCGAACGCGGTGCGCTGTCCCGACTACAAGGAGAAGTGAGAGCGCGCGGACGCGCGCGTCCCGCCGCTCACGACGCCGCTTCGCTCTCCATCGCCCCGAGCACCTCGGCGCGCAGCGCGTCCAGCGCGTCGGCCGCGATCGCCGCGCGGATCTTCGTCATCAGGTCGAAGAAGTACGCCAGGTTGTGCAGCGAGATCAGCATGCCGCCCAGCATCTCGTCGCTCGTGCACAGGTGGCGCAGCGTGCCGCGCGAGTAGTCGCGACAGCACGGACACGCGCACGCCGGATCGAGCGGTGCGACGTCGGTCCGGTACTTCGCGTTGCGCAGGTTGACCTCGCCGCGGCTCGTGAACGCGCGGTGGTTGCGCGCGTGTCGCGTCGGCGTCACGCAGTCGAAGAGGTCGATGCCGCGCTCGATGGCGTCGAAGAAGTCGGCCGGCGTGCCCACACCCATCAGGTAGCGCGGCTTCGCCTCGGGCAGGAGCGGCGCGCTCATCTCGACGGCCGTGCGCGCGTGCTCGCGCGATTCGCCGACGCTGACGCCGCCGACGGCGTGGCCGACGCAATCGTGCTCGAGCGCGCTCTCGACGGAGCGGCGGCGCAGGGCCTCGAACACGCCGCCCTGCACGATCGGGAAGAGCGCCTGGCCCGTCTCCTCCGCGCCGTGCTCGCGGTGACGGCGCACGCAGCGTCCGAGCCACGCGTGCGTGCGCTCGACGGCGGCCGCGACCTGCGCGCGATCGGTCGGATCGCTCGGGCAGTGGTCGAAGGCCATCGCGACGTCGGCGCCGAGCTTGCGCTCGATGTCGATCACGCGTTCGGGCGTGAAGCGCACGGGCGAGCCGTCGACCACGCTCTTCAACGACACGCCGTCGGCGTCGATCTTCGCCAGGTGGCCCAGCGAGAAGACCTGGTAGCCGCCCGAGTCGGTGAGGATCGGACCGTCCCAGGCCATCACGCGGTGCAGGCCGCCGAGCGCCGCGATCACGTCCTCGCCCGGCCGCAGGTGCAGGTGGTACGTGTTCGCCAGGATCATCGTGGCGCCCAGCTCGCGCAGGTCGCGCGGCAGGACGCCCTTCACCGTCGCCTTCGTGCCGACCGGCATGAACGCCGGCGTGGCGACGTCGCCATGGGGCGTCGTGAAGACGCCGACCCGCGCTCTGCTCGCGCGGGCTCGCGCGAGCAGCCGGAATCCGAAACCGGCGCGGGTCGAGCTCGCGATCGGCACGGAGGCGGCGGCGATCGATGCGGACGGCGTGTTCAGGGGAACAGTCCCGGTTCGCCCGCGATCCGCGCCGGATCGACGCCGATCGCGCCGCAGCCCGCGCGCGTGACCACGCGGCCGCGGCCAGTCTTGTGGATGAAGCCCTGGCGCAGGAGGTGCGGTTCGAACACGTCCTCGATCGTGTCCTCGCTCTCGCCGACGGCGGCGGCAATCGTCTTGATGCCGACGGGTTGTCCGCCGCTCGCCACGAGCACGGCGAGGATCCGGCGGTCGAGCTCCTCGAGCCCGTTGTCGTCCACGCCCAGCGCGGCCAGCGCCTCGCGCGCCAGCGCGCCGCCGATGCGCTTCTCGCCGCGCACCTGGGCCAGGTCGCGCACGCGCCGCAGGAAACGGTTCGCGATGCGCGGCGTCCCGCGCGCGCGCTCGGCGATCGTGCGCGCGGCGTCGAGCGCCAGCGCCATCCCGAGGATGTCGGCCGAGCGCACGAGGATCCGCTCGAGTTCGTCGACGGGGTAGGGCGACAGGCGCTCCGCGATCCCGAAGCGCGAACGGAACGGCGCGGACAAGAGGCCTTCGCGCGTGGTCGCGCCGACCAGCGTGAACGGCTGCAGCGGCAGAGGCAGCACGCGCGCGTGCGGACCCTGGTCGAGCGTGAAATCGACGGAGAAATCCTCCATCGCCGAGTACAGGTACTCCTCGACGGCGGCCGGGACGCGGTGCACCTCGTCCACGAACAGCACGTCGCCGCGGCCCAGCTGCGTGAGGATGCCCACGAGGTCTCGCGGACGTTCGAGCGCGGGACCGCTGGTCGCGTGCAGGTGCGAGCCCAGCTCGCGCGCGAGGATGCGCGCAAGGCTCGTCTTGCCCAGGCCCGGCGGCCCCGAGAAGAGCACGTGGTCGAGCGGCTCGGACCGTCCGCGAGCGGCGGCGACCGCGATGCGCAGGTTGGCGAGCACGCGCTCCTGGCCGACGAACTCCTCGAGGGAGCGCGGACGCAGGCTGGATTCGACCTCCAGCTCGGGGCTCGCGCCGGGTGCGTCGGCCTCGAGTGCCTGCGGATCGAACACGTGCTCGGACCGTGCCATTCCGGGAGCCTAGCAGCCCGTCGTAGAAGCCCCTACAGCCGCTTCGCGCGCACGTGCGCCGCGGCGGCGTCCGCGCGCGGGAGGAAGCCTGTCCATCGGCGCCGCCTGTGCGCTCCGCGCCGACCCGCCCCGCGCTGCGCGCCGTACA
>JBGATX010000207.1:0-10190 GCA_044228975.1 Planctomycetota bacterium
GCCGTTCGCGCTGGTCCTCCTCCGGCGTGAGGAGGTCGAGCAGCACCGTCGCGAGACCGACGCGCTGCAATGCCGCCGCGACCTCGCGGTTGCGCGGGCTGTGGCGGCTGCTGCCGCTGCCATGGGCGAAGAGCACGATGCCGCGCGCGCCGTCGGGCACGATGAGGTCGCCGCGCAACCGGGCGGAACCGGCGCCGATCTCCACATCGCGGATCAAGGGCTGGCATCGTTGCGCATCCATGGCAGGTCTCACAGTGCGGTGGGGTAGGTGTCCGGCAGCTCGCCTCGCTCCCATTCGGCGCTGCGTTCGAGCGGCTCGACGGCGCGCGTCGTGTCGTAGTGGAGCAACGCGTCGAACTGGCGCGGCAGGTCGGCGTGGAACCAGTGGCTGGCGCGTTCGGTCTTGGGCCGGTACACGACGCCGATGGCTCGCTCGAGCAATCCCTGCTCGGCGCCGGGCCACGCTTTCGCCAGCGCGCGCAGGTCGACGCACACGTTGCCCAGGTCGAGGTCGTGGAGCGCGCGCTCCCAGCTCCCGCTCAGCGCCTCGCGCACGCGCATCCGCCGAGCGGGCTGGCCCCAGTCGTCGGCGGCGGTCACCGTCCCCGACCAGGTCGTGAAACCGATGGAGACGGACTCGCGCGCATGGTGCTCGCGCACGAGCTGGCCGAGGTTGAGCTCGCCGCCGCGGCCCATGTCGGTCGCGCGCGCGTCGCCGAGGTGCGAATTGTGCGCCCAGACGGCGATGCGAGCCGGCGCCCGCCCGTTCGTCGACAGGTGCTCGTCGAGCGCGGCGAGCGTCGCCGCCATGTGGCGATCGCGCAGGTTCCACGACGCCGCGCGGCCGCCGAACATCGCACGGTAGTAGCGCTCGGCGTGCATCACGACGCGCGCGTTCTGCTCGGCGACGAAGGCGTCATCGGGGTCGAGGCGCCCATCGCGTCGCGCGTACTCGGCGGCGGCGTGCTGCAGCTCGACGAGCTGGGCGACCACCTCGCGCTCGCAACTCTCCTCGAGGCCGAACGTCGCCGCGTAGCCGTAGCTCTGGGGATCGGCGCCGAACTGGTCGAAGCACTCGTAACGTTGCACCGCGCGCTGCGCCGCCGCGGCGTCGACGACGCGCAGGTAGGCGAGCACGGCGTCCATCGAACGGTGCAGACTGTAGAGGTCGAGGCCCCAGAGGCCGACCTTGCGCGCCTCGGGCTGGGCCTCGTTCCACGCGCGCAGCCAGCCGACGAAATCGAGCACGTCGGCGTTGCGCCACATCCACTGCGGGAAACGCTGGAAGCCCTGCAGGGCCTCGGTCGCGTCGGCGTCCGTGCCGCGGCCGCGCACGTAGCGGTCGACGCGCCGCGCGTCGGGCCAGTCGGCCTCGAGCGCCACCGCGCGCAGACCCCGCTCGCGGATCAAGCGCTTCGTGAGCTCCGCGCGCACCCGGTAGAACTCGTGCGTGCCGTGCGTGGCCTCGCCGATGAGCGCGAAACGCGCGGAGCCCGCCAGATCCACCAGCGCGTCGAGGTCGTGCGGCGACCCGTCGAGCGGCACGGCGCTGGAACGCAGCGCGCGCTGGAGCTCGGCGCCGCGGCTCATGACGCGCTCCGTCGCGCGGCGGCACGGCGCTCGCGCGCCTGCGCGCGCTCCAGGCACGCGAGGACCTCGCTGTCCTCGGTCGCATCGAACTCGCGGTACCACGGACCGACGGCTCGGAAGGGCTCGGGCGTCGAGACGCACACGCACTCGTCGGCGTGGCGTGCGAGCTCCGAGCAAGCATCGACCGACGCGACCGGCACCGCGACCACGATGCGCGCGGGCTGAGCCATGCGCAACGCGCTCACTGCCGCGTGCATGGTCGCGCCCGTCGCGAGGCCGTCGTCGACGACGATCACCGTGCGTCCGCGGACGTCGACCGGCGCTCGGCCGGCGCGGTACACGCGCTCGCGGCGCTCGAGCTCGGCCTGCTCGCGCCGCACGGTCGCGCGCACGGCCGCGGCGCTGATCCCGAGCGTGCGCACGAGATCGCCGTCGACCTCCGTGACTCCGCCGCTCGCGAGCGCGCCCATCGCGTGCTCCTCGTGGCCGGGAACGCCGAGCTTGCGCACCAGGAAGACGTCGAGTGGCGCACCGAGGATCTGCGCGACCTGCTCGGCGACCGGAACACCTCCGCGCGGCAGTCCGAGCACGATCACGTCACCGCGCCCAGCGTAGCGGGCGAGCTGCGCCGCGAGGGCGCGTCCAGCCTCGATCCGGTCCTCGAAGACTCGTTCCTGGCTGCGGGCATTCATGGCAGGCCCTCCGCTGCTCGTGATGCTGCGCCTTCGAAGGCTCCGGGACGATGCCTCCAACGGCTAGCACCAGGTCGGGGTAGTTCGCAGCCTCGCGCGCGCGCCGTGACCGACCAGGCGTTCGGAGCGGACGCCGGCCAGGAGCGTGCCGGCGGCGGCGGTGCTGGCGGTGGTCATGGCTGGGACTCTCCTTTTGCGCCGGGAAGAGGCGTTCGAATCCACGCTCTCCGCTGCGCGCACGCTCGAGGCAGCGCACTTCGAGCTCGTCGGCGACGTCGAGCGCGCCATGCACGGCATGGCGCGCGTGAGCGAGCGCACGTGTCCGCGCAAGGTCACGCTGCCGTCGCGCACGACGATGGAGATCCCATCGGGCGCGAGTTCGGCGTGGAGGTGGAGCTCGGCCTCGACGCGGCGTTCGAGCTCGATGTCGCTCGTGGTGGGGGACTCGAATCACGGGCAACCTCCGTGGGTTGGGATCCGCGATCTGCGGGACTGCCATCCCCAGGGACGTGCGCGCGGATCGGCACCGCACGCGGCGCGGGATGCACGGACGGTCGGTGCCCGACGCCGTGCGCCGCTTGCGACCGAGTCGGATCGGCACTGCGCAGCACGGCTGAGGCGTCGAGCGCCGACGTGTGCGTACAAGATGGGGCATGGAGAACACGCGCACGGCCTGGGTGCTTCCGCTGAGAGAGATCGGCCCGTCGTTGTCGGCGCTGGTCGGCGGGAAGAACGCCGCGCTCGGAGTTCTCGTGCGCGAGCTCGGTGGCGCGGGCATCCGCGTGCCCGACGGCTTCGTGCTCACGACGGACGCGTTCCGAGAGCACCTGCGCGGCGCGTCCGTGGGCGAGCGCGAGCTCGACGAGCTCGACCGCCTCGATGCGCGCGACGTGGGCACGCTCGCACGCGTCGCGGGCGCCCTGCGCGAACGCATCGCCGCGGCGCCGCTGCCAGCCGCCGTGTCGCGCGCGGCGCTCGCCGCGTACCGCGAGCTCTGCCGGAACGTCAACGGCGCGTGCGACGTCGCCGTGCGCTCGAGCGCAACCGCCGAGGACCTGCCCGAGGCCTCGTTCGCCGGCCCGCAGGAGACCTACCTCAACGTGCGCGGCGAGGCCGAGCTCGATTCCGCCGTGCGTCGCTGCATGGCTTCGCTCTACACCGACCGCGCGATCGTGTACCGCGCCGAGCGCGGCATCCGGACACGCGACGTCGCGCTCTCGGTGTGCGTGCAGCGCATGGTGCGCAGCGACCAGGCCTGCGCGGGCGTGATCTTCACGCTCGATCCCGAGAGCGGCTTCCGCGGCGTCGTGCTCGTCACGGGGTCGTGGGGGCTGGGCGAGCTCGTCGTGCAGGGTCGCGTCGCGCCGGACGAGTTCTGGGTGCACAAGGCGACGCTCGCCAGCGGCCATGCTTCGATCGTGCGCCGCGAGCTCGGCACGAAGGAGCTGCGCCTGGAGTACGGCGAACGCGGCACGCGCGCCGTGCGCGAGGTGCGCACTTCCAGCGAGCAGCGCGAACGTTTCGTGCTCGAGGACGCCGAAGTGCTGCAGCTCGCGCGCTGGTCGCTCGCGATCGAGGAACACTGGTCGCGCGCTGCCGGACGAGCGCTGCCGATGGACATCGAGTGGGCCAAGGACGGCGTGAGTGGCGAGCTCTACATCGTGCAGGCCCGGCCCGAGACCGTGCACGCGCGCAAGGCGGCACCGAAGCTCGAGCTCTTCCGCCTGCGCGGACGCACGAGCGTGCTCGCGCGCGGCCAGAGCGTCGGCAACCGCGTCGGCGTGGGCCGCGTGCGCATCGTGCACGCGGCCTCCGAGCTCTCGAACTTCCAGGATGGCGACGTGCTCGTCGCGCAGTCGACCGATCCGGATTGGGAACCCGTGCTCGCCCGCGCCGCGGCGGTCGTGACCGATCAGGGCGGGCGCACGTGCCACGCGGCGATCGTCTCGCGCGAGCTCGGCCTGCCGTGCGTCGTCGGCACCGGCGACGCGACGCGCGCGCTGCGCGCGGGCGACGAGGTCACGGTCTCGTGCGCCGAGGGCGCGGAGGGCCGCGTCTACGCCGGCCGCGTGCCGTTCACGCGCGAGGAGATCGACCTCGCCGCGCTGCCCGTGCCGCGCGTGCCGCTGATGCTCAACGTCGCCGATCCCGACCGCGCCTGGCAACTCGCGCAGCTCCCCAGCGCCGGTGTGGGCCTGCTGCGCATCGAGTTCCTGATCTCGAGCTGGATCGGCGTGCACCCGCTGGCGCTGCTCCATCCCGAGCGCGTCGCGACCGACGCCGAGCGCGCCGAGATCGCGCGCCGCTGTGCGCGCTGGAGCTCGCCGGCGGAGTTCTTCGTCGAGCGCCTCGCCTCGGGCATCGCCGTCATCGCCGCGGCGTTCCACCCGCGCCCGGTGATCGTGCGCTTCTCGGACTTCAAATCGAACGAGTACGCCGGACTGCTCGGCGGCAGCGCGTTCGAGCCGCACGAGGAGAATCCGATGATCGGCTTCCGCGGCGCGTCGCGCTACTACGACGAGCGCTACCGCGAGGGCTTCGCGCTGGAGTGCCGCGCCGTGCGCCGCGTGCGCGAGGAGCTGGGCCTCGGGAACGTGCGCGTGATGATCCCGTTCTGTCGAACTCTCGGCGAGGGCCGCAGCGTGCTCGCCGAACTCGCGAGCAACGGGCTCGTGCGCGGCGAGCGCGGGCTCGAGGTGTGGGTGATGTGCGAGATCCCGAACAACGTCGTGCTGGCCGAGGACTTCTGCGAGCTCTTCGACGGCTTCTCGATCGGCTCGAACGACTTGACGCAGCTCACGCTCGGCATCGACCGCGATTCGCCGCTGCTCGCGCGCCTCTTCGACGAGCGCGATCCGGGTGTGAAGAAGCTGATCGAGAGCGTGGTCGCCGCCGCGCACCGCAAGGGGCGCCGCGTCGGCTTGTGCGGCCAGGCGCCGAGCGATCATCCCGATTTCGCGGAGTTCCTGGCCTCGATCGGCATCGACTCGATCTCGCTCTCGCCCGACTCGCTGCCCGAGGTCGCTCGCCGGCTCGCGTCGCCGTCGCGCTGAGCGCGGAGCCGCAGCCGACGCGCCGACGGCGTCGAGATCCGAGCGCGAACACCGCGACGTTCGCGGCGCTCAGGCCTCGCGTGGTCCGGGGCATGCCTCGCGCGCGCGTCACTTCCAGGCGAGGATGCGCGCTGCGCGCCGCGGCGTGGGCGGCGGCGTCTCGCGCGCGAAGCCGACGACCAGCGGCAACACGGCGGTGTATCCGGCGGGGATGCCGAGCTCGGCCCGGATCGCGGGATCGTTCAGGGCCTCGCGCGCGAACCCGATGGGACACGTCGAGAGCCCCAGGCCGTGGGCAGCGAGCATCAGGTTCTCGCCCGCTAGGCAGCAGTCCTCGTTCGGGTTCCAGCCCTCGGTCGCGGCGTAGATCACGATCAGCGTCCCGGCATCGTAGAAGACGTTGAAATGCGCATCCTCGAGCAGCGCGCGGTGCTCGAAGAGCGCGGATCCCGGCCGCAGGCTGGCGAGCGTGAGGGCCTTCGCGCGCTCCGAGATGCGCCGCAGGAGCGCTGCGTCCTGCACGACGACGAAGGCCCACGGCTGCTGGTTGACGGCGCTCGGCGCGTGAACGGCGGCGTCGAGCAGGCGCTCGATCTGCGCGCGCTCGACCGGGCGCGGCGCGTAGGCGCGCACGGCCCGGCGCCCGTAGATGGCTTCGAGAACGTCCAGGCCGCAGCGCTGCGGCGCGGTTTCGAGGCGGGTCATGTTCGTTCTGTTCTTCAGGGCGCTCGCGGGCGCGGCTCGCGCCGAGATCCGCGCCCGAGTCGCGCGCGCCTGCTCAGCACTCGATGTCGGCCTGACGCGCCGCGAGCGGCTCGCCACGCCGTGCCGTCGCAGGTACGAGCGCGCAGTGCGGCTCGCAGATCGCCGAGAGCGTCGAAGCGACGGTGTCGAGCGGCAGCTCGCGCGTGGCTCGGACGTCCTTCGAGGCCGCCGCGCGTGCCGCGTCGTTGAGCGAGAGCAGTCCGACGAGCCGACCGCGTGCGTCGGTCACCGGCAGGCGGCGCACTTGCCGCTCGCGCATCAGCGCCAGCGCGTTGGTCACCTCGTCGCCCGCGCCGCAGGCCACGAGCTGCTTGGACATGGCATCGCTCGCGCACAGCTGCGCGAGCGGCTGGCCCTTGCTCCACGCGCACATGCACACGTCGCGGTCGGTGAGCATGCCGAGCACGCGCAGGCTCGGATCGACGACGGGCACACTGCCGCAGTCGTGATCCCACATGAGCCGCGCCACGCTGGCGAGATCGTCGTGCGGCGCGCAGGTCGCGACGTCGCGTGTCATCAGGTCTTGGACTTTCATGTGTCTCGTTCCTCGTCTTCGCGTTTGCCGCGTGCGCGACGCGCTCAGGGCGCGTGGAGCGCGCGAGCGGCCTTCAACCCGCCTTGATCGGGATCCTCGCCGCGAGAGTGGGCTCGACCTTGGGGATCGTGACTTCCAGGATTCCGCGCTCGTATCACGCTTCGTCGGGCGGTTCGGCCCACGCTCGCTTCGAGCGCGCGACGAACCTCGCTCGTGCGTGACCCTATGGCCTCGACGGAGTCGAACGGCATCCGTTCGAGCGCGCAGCCGGAGCGGTCGCAATGCGTAGCCCCCGGCACCCGCCCGCGCCCGTCTGCGTCCGCGTCACGATGTGCCTGCGCGGAAGGACCCATCGCCGCGAGTTGCGACACGAGTTCAGATGCACGCAGCGCTCGACGCGGAACGGGACCACCGCCGATCCGAACCGGAGGAACACGATGGACGCGCTTCACAAGATCCATGCACGCGACCTGATGCAGAGCGACGTGCTGCGCTTGGCGCCGGACGACCCGGTGGGGCGCGCGATCGAACTCCTCGAGGAGCACGGGGTCACGGGCGCTCCGGTCGAGTCCCCGGACGGGCGCCTGGTCGGGATGTTCTCGAATACCGACGTCGCGCGCGTCGAGCACGTGAGCGAGAGCCGCATCGCCACCGACGGCCGCCCGATCCGGCTCGCGCTGCGCGACGGCGAAGACGAACGGGACGAGGAGGAGTTCGAGTCCGGCATCCTCGCCGCGGCTGACGACGACGCGCCCGTGGCGACGGCGCGCGCGGCGACCGTCGCGGACTGGATGTCCCGCAGCGTGGTGCATGTCGCTCCACAGGCGACATTGAAGGTCGTGTGCGCGACGCTCGCACGCCATTCGATCCACCGCGTCCCCGTCGTCGAGGATGGCCGCCTGCGCGGGACCGTGTCGACCCTCGACATCGTCGAGCGGCTCGCGCGAGAGCTCTGAAGCCCAGGAGGAGCGTCAGGCAGGAGCCCGCTCCGATCCGTTTCCACGCACGGCCGCGTGACGCGAACGTCGCGCAGGCTTGCGAGCGCGAGTTCCGCTTGCAGTCGATCGCGCGTCGCGGATGGTCGCGCCCTTGGGGCCTCCTCCGGCGCGTGCTAGGATCCGCGCTCGACGTCGGGGGCGCACTGGTCTCGACCGGTTTCGTTCAGCGACGGGTGGCGTGTCGGGGATCTCGAGTCACCCCGTAAAATCCTCTTGGGGCGGCATTTGCATGCCAACAACTATTCTCTCGCCGCCTGATTCAACTCAGGTAGCCGTCTCCGCGGTGTTCGCCCGCGATGTCGCGGAGACGCAAACAGCGGGCTGGTCGATGAGCTGCGCCTCGGGGCGACTCGACGAGACCTAACCGAAGCTGGTGCGTGACGAGCCCGCCTGTGGGCGCAACACGCTCGACGACAAACCGCAGGACACACACGTAGAAGCTCGTCGACGGTTCATTCCGGGACGCGGGTTCGATTCCCGCCGCCTCCACCACTTCCACGCTCGCAACGGCCTCCGCGGCACCGTGAGCGCCGATCGAGTGTCCGTCGTCCTCTACCGCGGACCGGGGAACCTGGCCTGTTTAGGCAAGCCGGACGGCAAGACAGGAAAGCCATGCGTCCCGGTCGCCTGCGCGAGCACGTCGTCGGTGCAGTCGGGAGTGAACTCCGGCAGCCCAGCGGTGGCGTCGCCCTCGTCCCTCGAATCGAGCCGCGCGTAGAGGCCGAGGGTCATCGTTGGCGGCGAGTGACGCGCGATGATGCACGGCGCGGACGTCCGCGCGGAACGGACGAGCGAGGCCAATAAGCTCGATCGCAATGGCGATGCAGCATGCGACTGGTCCGCAACGCCGAGTGTACTCACCGGCTGGAGCGGCGAAGGACTTGCTGATGCTCTGGACCCGCCCGGCGGTTCGCTTGACGACAGCCTGAGCGCTAGAGTCCCGGGGAAATGGCAGTCGTCGGCGAGCAACCCCAACTTGGAGACGTCGCCGGGGAAGGATCGGAAGCCATGACACACAGGGCACACGAACCGCAGAGTTCGAGCATGGCGGCACAGGGTGGTGCATCTTCACCCTCCGCTTCACACACCACGAGTCCCCAATCCTTTCAACTCCGAGACGACCCCGACCAGAGGGCCGTCATCGAGGCGGCAGCCGACCGATTCCTGCTCGTCACGGCTCCGCCCGGCGCTGGCAAGACCGCCGTCGCTTGCGCGCGCATCGCCCACCTCGCACGCCAGGGCGTACCTCCCGCGAGCATCCTGATGATCAGCTTCACGCGCGTCGCCGTCGCCGAATTCCGCGACCGCGTGGAGCGCATGGCGAACGACGTGCCCGACATCCGGGGCGTCGAAATCACCACACTTGACGCACACGCGTGGCGCATCCTCAAGGGCTTAGCCGAGGACAAACAGATCGAAGACCTGTTCGGCAGCTACGACGCCAACATCGCCACAACTGCCGAGAAGATCTCCGCCGGCGACCCCGCCATCACGGAATGGCTCCACCACTTCCAGCACATAATCATCGACGAAGCCCAGGACCTGATCGGCTCCCGCGCGGCGCTCGTCGCCGCCATCCTCAAGTTTCGAGCGCCCGGTGCAGGCGCCACCGTGTTCGCCGACGAGGCCCAGGCGATCTACGGCTTCACCTCAGAAGCGGACGACGACGAAGATGAGACTGCGGAATCGTTCTTCGAGGTGCTCGAGAGCCAAGGACTGCAACCGCAACGCCTCGAGCTACGCACCATCCACCGCACGAACAACCCGGGACTGCGCAGCCTGTTCCTCGAGGGCCGGAAGCCACTCATCGACCGCGTTGCCGAACCCAAGGCCGCCTACTCGGGAGCCAGATCCAAGATCGTCGAACTCGCCGATGACGACATCGGTGCGTTCGACTCCATGGTGGAGGGCCTGCGCGGCACCGAACGTCTAGTTCTGTTCCGCACGCGTGCCCAGGTGCTGATGGCCTCCAGCCTGCTGCACCACAAGCACAAGATTGCTCACCGCATTCGCATGTCCGGTCTGCCCCAGGCCATCGAACCGTGGGTCGGTTTCCTGCTCGGCGACTTCACCGAGCCCATGTTGACGGAGGACGAGTTCTGCAAGCGCTGGGAAGCCACAGCTGGGCACCCATGCCTCACGCAGCACGGGCGCAACGCGGCCGAAGCATGGTTGATCCTGCAACAACTTGCCCTCTCTCGCCGCGGCGTCGACATGAGGAAGCTGCGCACTGTCCTGTCGCGCTCCAGAGCGCCCGTGGAAGTTGCAGTACCGGACATCGGCATCGGCGGACCGATCCTCGGCACGATCCATGCCTCCAAGGGTCGTGAAGCAGCAGATGTCGTCCTGATGCTGCCGCGCGAGACGAATAGCGCGAAGCACAACACCGACCATCGTGAGGAAGGACGGGTGCTCTACGTGGGTGCGACGCGGGCCAAGGAGTCGCTCACGACGGGGGACTCATTCGCCTGCCATTCCTCGAAGACCGAGATCGGACGCACCTACCACCTCGCGAAGGGACATCCGCAGGTAGAGATCGGACTCGAGGACGACCTGG
>JBGATX010000006.1:0-71026 GCA_044228975.1 Planctomycetota bacterium
GAGCGACGGCGCGAGGCGGGGTGAGGGCGCGAGGCAGACGGGTTGTGAGCAACGGGGATGGCGGGGGAGCGAGGGGTTTTGCGTGTTGTCTTGGTCGGGCGCGATTCGGGTTGCACTTGGTGCCACGGGTGGGTCGTTGGGTTCGACGGAATGGTTTTGCCGGCGAATTGGCGACTTTTTCCTGTGAGCTGGGTTGCCCGAAAGGGTAGAAGCGCCGCGTAGACATCGGCTCTTCGATTCACGGATCGTGGTGGCGCTCTCGGCGTCACGCGATCGGTGGCGGAGGGACGGTGCTCTTTCGAAGAGCACGAGCTTCATCGATGTGCGATCCGCGTCGAACCGGGTGTGGATCGCGATCCTGTGCCGTTGGATGCGAAAACGCCCTGGGCCCCATCTCCCTGGGCAACGTGTCCGCGGCTGGCTCTCCGCACGACGCTGAGTCCGCGCCGTGCGTGCCGAAGTTTCGCGTCTCGATTCGAAGCGGACCGTCCGCCGCCGGGGGGTGTCGGACGGTCCGCATCCTCCGCGCGGGTGGTGGCGAGCGGTGTCGTGGCAGGGTTCGAGCGCGCCGGGAGCTCGTCGGCTTCCGCGCGCGCTTGCGCTCCGTGCCGCACCGGGGTGGTTCGCGACGAAGGTCCGCGGACGACGGCGGCGGTTGCGAGATGGGCTTCGCGCGGACGGGCGAGTTTCGAATCCGGCGCATGCGTCGCGCGTGTCGGGCGAGAGGCTCCTGCGTGCTCGGAGTACCGATCCCAAGCGCGACGCGCGCGGCTTGATCCGTCGAGTGAAGATCGATCTCGGGGCTCGAGGAGCGTGGGTGCGTCCGCCGCGGAGCTCGTCGCGAGCCCGAGAGCGCACAAGGCACCTCTCAGGCGAGCGTCGAGCGTTCGCGCGCGGAGCTCCCCGGATCGGGATAGGGGGCGGCGATCACTCGCCGCTCCCCTCGCGCGGGTCTTGCTGATGCGATCATCAGCTGACGGCCGAGGATGTGGCAGGATCTCCCCGGCGGCTCTGGGTCAAGGCAGGGGTGACGCCAGAGCGCTGCGATAGGGGTCGCAGCGACGAGCCATTGGCATGGCTCGTTCACGTCCCAGAGCGGCAGGACTCCAAGACGTGTGCGGTGAGTGTATTCGGCGTTGGGGAGAGGTGTCCATAGGGGCCGATCTCAGTAGCGGGGAATCGAGCGGTCGACCTGCGAGGCCCACGCTTCGATTCCGCCGCGCATCGAGAACACATTGCGAAAGCCGTGGCCGACGAAGTACGCAGCGACATCGAGGCTGCGCATGCCGGTCTTGCAGCTGAACACGATCTTGCGCTCCTTGGGCAGACCCATGTAGCGACCCGGATCGTTGTAATCGAGGAGCTCCGCCTGCGGAATGCGCGCGAGGTTCCACTCCTCCGGCGTGCGCACGTCGATGAAGGAGAAGTCCTCCTTCGCATCGAGCCAGGCTTTGACGTCCTTGGGTTCGACCTGCAGGCGTGCGTCGGTCTCGTGCGCCGTTCGGATGGTCTGGATGACCTCCTTGACGTCCAAGATGTTGTGGTCCTTGCACACCTGGGCAAGCGTGTCGGTCGGCTGGAAACCGCACGACGAGCAGCCACCGACGTGGTAGCGCTGGAAGAGCGCGCGTTGCGCCGACGGAGCGACCTCGAGGATCTGCTCCATGGACATCTCGGGGGTGATCGTGAGGGTGGTCATCAGCTCTGCCTCTGCCGTGAAGGGGTGGTTTCCTGACCGGCGGTGGGGGGTTCGGAGGGGCCAGTGTAGCCGCGCTGCGAACGAGGAGGGAGCTGCGGGAGTTGTCGGCGCGACCCTCGGTGCGCTGAAGCGTCTTCCCGCGCGAGATGGGCACTTCCTGGCCGGGAGGGCCCGAGTTCGGGTTTCGTGGAGTCGGCCGGAAATCGTTGGCGCCCACCCCCGGCCGGGCTTGACGGCGGCGTGGACGGCGCGCCGACGTGCGCCCGCGCGGTGCAGCTCGCGCGCTCGAGTTCGCGCGTCGAGCGCGAGCCCGTCGAGCGAGCACGGCTTCCGTCCGCGGCGCGGCCTGCCAAGATGTCGCGCGGACCGCGAACTCGAATGTCCCCCGTACCTCTCGATGTGCTGCCGCCCGGTGAGCGCGCCGTCGTTCACGAACTCGTGCTGCTCCCCTCGCGCGCGCTCAACGGCTGGACGGTCGTCGCGGCGCCGAGTGCGGGGTTCGGGGGCCGGCACGTGGTCGTACCTGGAGAGCCGTTCCGTTTCTCGACGAAGTACGGCACGCATCTCTACGCGTGCCGAGTCGAGGAGAGCGTTCCGGAGCAGCTGAGCCTCGAATGGATGTCGGCGCACCGGCCGACCGAGATCCCCGTCGTGGAAACGAGGAGCGTCACCGCGCTCTCGCCGCTGCAGCGCCTGACGACGCGCATCGAGATCGACGCCATCGGTCCGACGCGCATCTCGTTGCACGTCGTCGACGAGCAGCGCGTCAATGCGTTCCCGAGCGGCGTGTTGTGGGTGGGGTTGGGAGCGATCGCCGTGCTCGGACTGTTCGGGCTCGTGCTGCTGCGCCGCGGCCGACGCGGGCGCGAGGCGCGCAAGGGATCGAGCGCCGCTTGAGCGGGCGACCCGGTGCGACGCTGGACGCGAGCCCGCCTCGGACACGTGGCTCGTTCGCGCGGACGCGCGCAGGGCAGGCGCGCGAGCGAGAGCCGCGATGAACGAGATCGCCGTCGCGTTCGTGCTCACGTTGGCGATCGAGCTTCCGCTCGCGTGGATGCTGCGTCCGCCGGTGGGCGCGATCGGGCGCCGCGAGTGGCTCGCGACGTGCGCGTGCGCCAACGCGCTCTCGCATCCGCTCGCGTGCCTCGCGCTCGCGAGCGCGGGCTTCACGTCGACGGAGCTCGGTGTCGTCGCACTGGAAGCGCTCGCCTATCGCCACGCTGCGGGTGCGAGCTGGCCGCGCGCCTGGATCACGGCGCTCGTGGCGAACGTGTGCAGCGCCAGCCTGTCCTGCGCTTGAACGCGCCGCGCGCGTGCTGCGCTCCGAAATCGGGTGCGGAGCCCTGGGCTCCAGCCCTCGCCGGCATGTCGCCGATCTCGACGTCGCGAGCGCGCGAGCCTCACGCCCGAGTCAGCATCGTCCCGCATTCCCGCGGTCGGTCCGCAACAGCTGAACAGGATCGCGCGAACGTGTTCCTCGACTTCCGCGTCCACCCGGTGCGTCGCGCTGCCACTCGTTGGCTGAAGGGCATCCACCCGACTCCATGAAAGGGAGAACAGCCATGCACTCGACTCGCAAGCTCGTACGTTCCTGCGGCGCATCCACCGTCTTGCTCGTTCTCGCGAGCGCGGCACAGGCCCAGACGACGAATTACATCTCCAAGTTCCTCACGCCGACGACGATCAAGGACTCGCAGATCTTCGACAACGGCAACAACGTGGGCATCGGCACGAATGCGCCGCAGACCAAGCTCACGCTGCGTTCGAACTCGACGAACGACGGTCTGCGCATCCTGCAAGGCGGCACCACCGCGGCCGCGGTCGGCCTGTTCCAGGGCTCTCCCGGCGGACACAACTGGGCGTTGTTCTCGATGGGCAGCGGCAATTTCCAGGGCGCCGGCAACTTCAGCATCTACGACTACACGACGGGGCGTGATCGCTTCTTCATCACCGGCACCGGCGACGTCGGCGTCGACACGTTCCAACCCGCCGCGAAGCTGAACGTGATGGACCTCTACTACGGCGGCAACGGGAGCAGCCCGCGGCGCAGCGGTCTCTTCCAGCTCTCGTCGAGCGTGACTCCGGTGCTGCAAGGCGTGCGCGCGGAGGTCACGAACCTCCCTGGGCTCGTGCAGAACAACTCGTCGGGCTTCTACACCTCGGTCAACACGCCGAGCAACGGCAGCAACTTCTCCTCGTACAACTACGGCCTGTACGGCACCGTCACCGGCGGACATAGCAACGAGGGCGTGCACGTGGACGTCACCTCGACGCTGCCTTCGGCTTCCAACATCGGCGTGATGGCCAATGCGTCGGGCACCGGCGGCTCGTTCAACGTCGGCGGCTACTTCTATGGAACCGGCGGCCCGTCGTCGTACGGCGTCTACGCGCACGGTTCGGCGTGGGCCGGCTTCTTCCTCGGCAGCACGTTCATCCAGGGCGGCACGTACCAGGGCTCCGACGCGCGCATCAAGCGCGACATCCGCACGCTCGATGGAGCGCTGAACAAGCTCTCGGCTCTGCGCCCGACGACCTATCGCTTCCGCACCGACGAATTCCCGGACCTGTACCTGTCCGACGAACCGCAGACGGGTTTCATCGCGCAGGAGCTCGAGCAGGTGTTCCCCGAGCTGGTGAAGACCGCGATCATCCACGCGCCGCTCACCGAGCAGGGCACGCCGGCGCGCGAGGACACGGAGATCAAGTCGGTGAACTACACGGGGCTCATCCCGGTTCTCGTCGGCTCCGTGCAGGAGCAGCAGCGCACGATCGAAGCGCAGAACGCGCGCATCGCGGAGCTCGAAGCGCGCATGGACGCGCTGCTTTCGACGCTCGAGGCTCGGCCGCAGTCCAAACCGCGCTGAGCATTCTTCGGGTGTCCAATCCGCGCGCCGTGCAGTACTCGCACACGCTCCGCAACGACGAAGGTCGCCGAATCAAGTCGGCGACCCTCTTCGTTGATACTCAGGCGCATCCCGCCGACGCGCGATCACCGCTGCGGGGCAAATCACCGCTACGCTCGCGTCGCGTGTCCGCGCACTGCACTGCGATCAGCGATCGATGATCGAGTACTTCGCGTCCTTCGGCACCGCGACACGCTCGCCCGCGGCCTTCCAGCGCACGTGATGGAACGGCTCCGGCAGCTTCTCGAGCGACACGCCGCCGATCGCGCTGAACACGAGCTCCTTGCCGACGTCAGTACGAGATCGCAGCTCGAGCTCCGGGCGCAAGACCAGCGGTGCGTTCTCCTCCGCGGCCGTGACGTCGACGACGCCGAACACCGCGTGCGCATTGCCGCCGTCGTAGTAGACGTAGAGCCAGCGTCCGCTGGGAACGAGAACCGGCATCTCTCCGCGACCGTCCTTGCACAGCACGCGCGTCACGAGGTCTTGATCCGCGACTCCCGCCTTGACGCGCAGCAGCGCGATCCAAGCGTCGCCGCGAATCTCGATGCTCGGAGCCTCGATCGACACCCATCGCGGCGTACCGGCGAGATCCACCGTCACCTCGCGATCACGAGCGGGATCGATCTGCAACGAGACCTGCAGCCCTGCTTCATGCGCTGCGGGGTCCGTTTCGACGAGCCTGCACCTCAACTGGACACGATCGTCGGAGCGCAGCGGAACCTCGCGATCGAACGACACTCCGGCGCACTCGTCGCGTTGCTTCCGATAGCCGAGAGACTTCGAATAGACCGAGGTCTCGACGACACCGTGCGCGGGCACGTTCACGAAGTGGAGCTGGACGGACTCAGCGGAGGCGGGCCGCAATTCGATGGGCGTGTGCTCGCCAGCGGTCTTGAACTCGACCTCGGTGACCTCGGACAGCGCACGGCCACTCTTCTGCTCCCTGAGCCAGATCGCATGCCGACACGGGGCGTCGCCGCGCAGCTCGAAACACCCCGCGGCATCCTGCGCGAGCTCGAACGGCGGTGCAACAGCGACCGGCGAAGCGAGATCGCGCGCGACCACGTCCAGCGTTTCCCCCGCCGACAGGCCCGCTCGCGCCCAATCGGGAACGCATCCGCGCGCGTGAGCTTCGCCGAGCGGCGCCTTGGTGTAGATCGTCTGCGAGATCAGCGCTGGCGTCATGTCTTCCAGCGCAATCGACCACAACACGGGACCCTTCTGTGGCGGCGCGGCGCGAACGCGCGTTGGATCGCCGCTGTCGCTGCCGAGCGCGATCTCGAGGCAAACGGTCGCGCCGCCGGCGAAGGGAAGCCCGCGCGCCGACGCGCGGCCCATTCCATCGGTTTCCAAGCGCAGCTCGTCGCCGCGAGAGAGGTTCATCTTGATCGTGCGCTCGAGCTCGATGCGTCGCGTCAGGAAGAACGGCAAGTGCGGCAGCGGTGCGTGCGTGTCGGCGTCGAGGAACGTCAGCTCGAGCCGGCGCCCCGTGCTCAGGCGAAGATCGAGCGTTGCCCCGCGCGCGAGGTCCTCGGCGTCGAGATCGAGCTGAACCGGCACGGTTTCTTCGCTCGTGACCCACAGGCGCGATTTCCCCGCTGTGCGCGGCCTGCCGTTCGCTGTCGGCTCCGATCTCCAGCTCGCCGTGTCGCCGTCGACGCGAGCCTCGAGTGCACATCCCTCGAATGCCAGGTTCAGTGCGTGCGGCGCGCGGCGCTCGTCATCGACGAAGATCGCACCGTGGAGCGCCGCGGTCGATGTCGGAGTCGCGTGCAAGTCCGGAATCGAACCGGTCGCCGCATCCAGGCTGCGTTCAGGTGACGAGACCGCGCTCGCGCGCGCATCACGCTCGCTCGTCGTCGCCACCATCGTCGACGTGCTCGTCACTTCCTCCCGATCGTGCGCGACGGCTGGCGAGCCGTCATTCGTCGTGGCGCTCGCGATCTCCGGCGATGGCCGCCGTTGCCAAAGCACGAGCACGAGCGACACGACGATGCCGGCGAAGACGGCCAACTTGATGCTCATGACCAATGCTCCATGACCTGAAACCGTCGAGACGGGAAGTGCGTGCCTCGCAAGACGCGACGCTGGGTCGATCAGCGCCAATGCCCAACCCTCCGAGCGCGCACCGAACTCGCGGTCGAGCCGCTCACGCAGGATCGCGAGGCCGCGCTCCAGCCGCTTGCGCGCCGTCGCTTCGTTCACGCCCGTCCTGCGCGCGACCTGCGCCATCGGGAGTTCGTCGAAGAAGCGGTGGAGCACGGTGCTGCGATAGGGCTCGTCGAGTTGCGCGACCGCTTCGGCGACACGCCGGGCGCGCGCGCTGCGTTCCACGATCTCCTGCTCGCCCTCATGAGCATCGTCGCGCGCCACGTTCCGCTCGCGCGCTCGCCGTGATGCATCCGCGCTCGCCCGATTGCGCGCGACCTGCCGCACCACCGCTGCCAACCACGCGCGGAGCCCGTCCACCGATCTCTGCCCTATCGAATCGTCGAGCGGCTCCCGACGAGCGAGGGCGATGTGCGCCGCATCCTGCGCGACATCCTCCGCCGCGCTCGGATCACGCACGATCGACGCCGCGAGACGTTGCACCCACCCCAGCTGCGCGATCAAGCGCGCGTGCTCGTGGGATTCGAATCGGGGTTCCATGGGACAGCCCCAGTATTGAGTCGTCGCTCCGTCCGTGACGGGAATCACGACGAAACGCGTGCGAGTCCGGCATGCGAGCGCGTCCCCGTCGCTCGCCGCCGGACCCTCATTCGTCGTCGACGTCCGGCTCTCGCGCCAACGACGCTCCGTCGCCGCTCGTCGGCGCGAGCGGAGCATCGAGGCAGACGATCGATCCGTTCCAGGGAGAGATGGGCTGGACCGAGCTCACGCGCGCGGATCCCACGGTGCGCCGTCGAAGCAAGGCCGTCCCGGACGCGATCCAGAGCTCGGCGTTCAACACGTCAGCGAAGGTACGCAGCATCGCGAGGCCGATCCCGATGTTGCCTGCGCCGCTCGATCCGGTCAGACCCCGCTCGAGCGCCAGTTGGATCGCTTCACCATCATCCTGGATGCAGCCGGCGAGCTCGGGGTTGCGCTGCAGGCTCGCGAGGAAACCGACGCCGCAATCGGCGAACGCGATCTGCAATCGCCGCTGAGTGCGATAGGCCTGCGCCATGCCGAAGCCGGTCCGCGGACGCGCGCTGTGTTGCACGACGTTGGCACCGAGCTCCTCGAGGATGAAACGCGCCATGCGCGAGATGCTCGGAGCGAGGCCCGGATACTGCGCTTCGATGCATGCCGCCGCAGCGCCAGCGACCTCGCGCCCGATCGTCAGATCGACGATCCTCCGCAAGGGAGCGAAGCGTCCGCGCTCGGGATGCCGGCGAAACCGTTCGTCGAGAGCGACGCCGAGCTCGTCGAAGAAGTCGACGCGCTGGAGATAGCGGATGACGTCGCCGGATTCCGGGGTCGCGAGCGACGTCGTCCGACCGCCTTCCGCGCGTGCAGCGATTCCCGCGGCGAGCGTCACGATGCCCGCAGGCGCGAGCAGGCCGCGCGAGGGCAAGCGCAACTCGAGCTCGGCCGCATCCGCGACGCCCGACCATGCGGAGCTCCACGCAGCGATGCGTTCCGGGCCGAAATAGCCGGGGACTTCCAGTGTTGTGCGCGCGTCGGCGGACATGCGACGGTCCAGCGTGGCGCCGCGGGGCGGAGCCCGCGTCGAGAGTGGCGCTCATGCGCTCGAGCGCCTACCCTGTCGCGCCCGATTCACCGCAACAGGACGCAGTCATGGCCGAAGTCCGCATCACTCCCCGCGCTCAGGATTACTCGCAGTGGTACCAGGACGTGATCCAGCACGCCGGTCTCGCCGAAGCGGCGGAGGTCGTGCGCGGTTGCATGGTGATCAAGCCGCACGGCTATGCGATCTGGGAGAAGATGCAGGCCGATCTCGATCGGCGCTTCAAGGAGACCGGGCACCAGAACGCGTACTTCCCGCTGCTCATCCCCCTTTCCTTCCTCGCCAAGGAAGCGGCGCACGTGCAGGGTTTCGCGATGGAGGTCGCGGTCGTCACGCACTCGGGCCTGAAGGCCGTCGACGGCAAGCTCGTCGTCAAGAACGAGCTCGAGGAGCCCTACGTCATCCGTCCGACGTCGGAGACGATCATCGGGCACTTCTTCGCCAAGTGGATCGACAGCTATCGCGATCTGCCGCTGCTCATCAATCAATGGGCGAACATCATGCGTTGGGAGCTGCGCACGCGCCTCTTCCTGCGCACGGGCGAGTTCCTCTGGCAGGAAGGTCACACCGCGCACGCCACGCACGAGGAGGCGCAGACCGAGGTGCGTCGCATGCTCGACGTCTACCGCGATTTCGCACACGAAGTGCTGGCGGTGCCCGTGATCCAGGGCGTGAAGACCGCCAACGAGCGCTTCGCCGGCGCGGTCGAGACGACCTGCATCGAAGCGTTGATGCAGGACGGCAAGTCTCTGCAAGCGGGCACGAGTCACGACCTCGGTCAGAACTTCGGCAAGGCGTTCAACGTCACCTTTCAGAATCAGGCCGGTGTGCGCGAGCACGTCTGGCAGACCTCGTGGGGCGTCTCGACGCGCCTCGTCGGCGCCGTCGTCATGGCGCACAGCGACGACGAAGGTCTCGTGCTGCCGCCCAAGCTCGCTCCGATCCACGTCGTCATCGTCCCGATCTACAAGACCGACGCCGAGAAGGCGCAGACCGTCGAGGCCGCGCACAAGATCGCGGCCGATCTGCGCGACGACGGGCTCACCGTGAAGGTCGACGACCGCGAGAACGTCCGTCCTGGCGAAAAATACTATGAATGGGAGCGCAAGGGCGTGCCCGTGCGCATCGAGCTCGGCCCACGCGACCTCGCGTCGCAGACGGTGATGATCAAGCGCCGCATCGCGCCGCTCGAAGCCAACGGAAAGCCGAGGAAGGAAACTCTGCCGATGCAGAACCTCGGCGTCGCCATCGGCAAGGTGCTCGACGAGTTCCAGAAGATGCTCTTCGCGCGCGCTCTCGAGTTCCGCGAGAAGAACACGCTCACGGTCGATACGTGGAAGGACTTCACCGACGTCTTCGCCGACCAGGGCTCGAAGTTCGTGTGGGCGCACTGGGATGGCTCGACCGCGACCGAGCTCGCGATCAAGGAAGCGACGAAGGCGACGATCCGCTGCATCCCCTTCCCCGGCCAGGGCCCCGCGCCCGCGCCGGGCAAGTGCATCAAGAGCGGCGCACCGAGCGCGCAGCGCGTTCTGTTCGCGAAGAACTACTGAGCAGCGGCAAGCACCACGCCGGTCAAGCCTGCATGGAGCGGTTCGCTCCAGCGCGCTGCGCCTCGACGTGGCCACGTCCGTTCCCGGTAGCCGACGGATGACGCTCACGTTCCGCGGGGACCCGGGCGCCCCGATTCTCCACTTCACTTCTCGCACGAGCTTCCTCGCAGGCCTCGCGGCGCGGCGTGCACCGCGCGCGCGGAAGTCGGATCTCCTCCCCTCGACCCCGACCCCCAATCACAACCATCTCGCGAGCCGGCTCGATCGACATCGTCGCGCCCGTCCCCGCGCTCGATCCACGTCGTGCGTCGCACGAACAGCACCTGCAGCCCCAGCGCATCTCCGCCAACAACCCAATCACGCTCGGCGGCTTCGCCGCCATCACCGAGATCGACTCAACTCTCCGACTTGAACCCCGCGCGGATCCGGGTCGGCCGCTGCGGCCCGCGCGTCCGCGCGGGTCCGCGATGCGGTGCACGCGTGTGTGGCGGCATGCGTTGGCGCTTGCCTCGGGCTCGGTTCCGGCATTCGCGTCCCGACCGGCGCTCGTCGCTTCTCACTGCTCGCCAACACGCCCAACGCCGTCTCACAGCCAGTACCTCAACTGAAAGAAGAACCACTCCGCGTACTTGCGCCACCACGCGCGCTGCAACCACTCATCGAGCTGCACCTCCTTGCACAACGCCATGTCGCGCTGGAACTGCACCTCCATTCGCTCGCCGAGATCCCGATCGACCGACACCAACGCGACTTCGAGGTTGTGCAGAAAACTGCGCCGGTCGAGGTTGTAGCTCCCGATCGTCGACCACACGCCGTCGATGACACCCGCCTTCGCGTGCATCATGCGCTCCGGCCATTCGTAGATGCGCACGCCGCGCCGCAAGAGGCGCGTGTAGAGATGCCGGCTCGCGTGGTAGACCGCGCGCACATCCGAGGTCGAAGGCACGATCACGCGCACGTCGACACCGCGGCGCACGGCGCGGCCGAAGGCGCTGCGCAATCCGCGGTCGGGAATGAAGTAGGCGTTCGTCAGATGGATCGTCCGTTCCGCGCGGCGGATCGCGTGCAGGTACGCGAAGCGCATGCGCGAACGCTTGAGCAGCTTCTCGTTGCTGATCACTTGCACCAATGCCGTGTGCCTCGACAGATCGGGCCGCGGCGCGGCGAGCTCCGGCTCGGGATACGGCGCCCCGCCGACCTTGATCCACGTGTCGCGAAAGATGCGCGAGAGATCGAAGACCGCCGGACCCTCGAGGCGCGCGTGCATGTCGTGCCAGCCTCCGCCGCCTTGCTCGACCGGACGATACTCGTCGCCGATATTCAATCCGCCGCAGAACGCGACCTGGTCGTCGACGACGAGGATCTTCTGATGGTCGCGATTGTTCAGTCCCCAGCGCGAGCGCCACGGCGCGACCGGATGGAAGACCTGGACTTCGACACCGGCTTGCACGAGCTCGTCGACGTAGCGCGACGGCAGCGCGAACGAGCCCAGTCCGTCGTAGAGCACGCGCACTTCGACTCCCGCCTTGGCGCGCTCGATGAACGCCGCCTGGAACTGACGGCCGATCTCGTCGTCCTTGAGGATGTACATCTCGAGGTGCACGCGCCGGCGCGCGATGCGGATCTCGTCGAGCATCGCGGGATAGGCCTCGCCGCCGCCGACGAGCGGTGTCACGCAGTTGTAGGCGCGCAGACGTTCGCGCCGCGGCACGTAGCCGAGATCTCCCTTGGCGAACGGTTCCCGCCGGCGCAGGCGCGAGATGCGCGGGATCTCGAAGCGCATCAGTCGCTCCTCGCATGCGCGCGGCGTGCAAGTCCTCGCGCGTGGCGTTCGCGCAGCCCGAGAGCGCGCGCGTCGCGACCGCGCTGCATTCCGCGGGCGCGTGTCACGCCGAGCACGCTCACCACCGCTCCCTGCGTCGATCGCGGCATCGCAGGCACGCGGCTCGAGCTCTCATGAGAGTGGAGCGGCGCTACTTGGTGGCCTCGCGCAGCCGCTCGAGCACTTCGCTCGCCGCGCCGCTGTCGAGCGAGTGGGTCGCGGCGTCGACGCCCTCGGCCAGGGTCAACGCCTTGCCAGACGCCTTGACGATCAGTGCCGCGCACAAGAGCGCCGCATTGCGCGTCGGTCCGGTCTCGCCCGCGAGCACGGCGCGCGTGATGTCGCCGACGCATTTGACGAGGCCGGGACTGTCGCCCGTGCCCTGATCCTCGGGCGGCGGACTGAAGAGCGGCAACTCGGGCTCGCACTCCGCCTCGAGGCCGAAATCCTCGGGCTCGACGTTGATCGGGACGAGGTGCTTCTCCGCGAGCTCGATGCCGCGCGTGCGCTTGCGGACCGAAGGCACGATGCCGCCCTCGGGACCCTGGATCGCGATGCCGCGCGGATGACCGAGGCCCTGGATGACCTCGACGGCGGTGCCGAGCACCGGTCCGCCTTGCGCGCCGAGCAGGACCGCCGCGTTCGTCGGCGCGAGCAGCTTCTCGACGGTCGCGAGCGGCGTGCGGATCGTCACGTCGCCGCGCACACGGCGCAGATTCATGAGCTCCGGCAGCATGCCCGACACCGCGAGCGCACCGAAGCGCGTGCGCGTGATCCAATCCTCGACCTCGCTCGGATCCCAGGTCATGCCGACACCGAGCGCGTCGAGCACGCTGGCCGCCGTCAGGCCGCGCTTGGGCGGCACGCAGCGATCCGAGAGGATGAGCACGCGCACTCCCGCGCCAGCCGCGATCAGACCGGCGGCGACTTCGAGCGGCGGAACGCGATCCATGCCGTCGTGCGGCGGACAAAGACACACCAGTCCCGTCATCTCGGTGCAGGGGATGCGCGCACGCTCGCGCGCGGCGCAGGCGAAGGCCGTGAGCTCCTGCACGGTGACGCCCTTGACGCGCATCATCACCAGGAACGCGCCGACGAGGATCTCGCTCTCCTGTCCGGACAGCACGGCCTCGAAGGCGCGGTGCGCTTCCTCGTAGGTCAGGCTGCGTCCCTCCTTGACACCCTGACCGAGGACGCGCATCAAGTGTCGGAGGGTCATGCGAAATTCAGGCGGGAGTCCGGAAGCGATCGCGTCGTGGGCGTCGCCCGGAAGGCGGGACGTGCTGCGACGGCCGCGGCGTAGCATACCGAGCTCGCGCAGAGCCCACAATCGGCCTGAACGTCCGGCGATCGGCGACTCCGAGCGCACGTCGCGCCTCTCGGAAGATGTTGCCGGCGGCGCTCGGCGCGCGACGCGCGCGCGCGGTCAACGGATCGTCGACTTCCCTGTGGAGCTCGCGCCGCGACCGGCCGATCGGAGCCTGTCGTGTCCGCTTCCATGAGCCGCTCGCGCCGCCTGTTCCGCGTCGTCGTCGCGACGAGCGTCGGTTGCGTGCTCGCGCTGCTCGTCGCGGAGTTCGCCTACCGCATCTCGCGCGCTCCTTCGTTGTCGCCGACGACGAATCCGTCGTACGTGGAGCGCGATGAGGAGCTCGGCTGGCGCTACAAGCCGAACTCGACCGCGCACCACGCGAGCGCGGAGTTCGACGTCGACATCCGCATCAACGCTTCGGGATTCCGAGGTGCGGATTGGCCAGCGGCCGCGGACGCCGGCGAAACGCCGCGCGTGCTCGTGCTCGGCGATTCCTTCGCGTTCGGCTGGGGCGTGCGCGACGAGGAGGTCTTCTCCGCGCGCGTGCAGTCCGCGCATCCGCGCTGGCAGGTGCTCAACGCGGCGGTCTCGGGTTACGCGACGGATCAGGAACTCCTGCTCCTGCGCCGGCTGCGACCTCAGTGGAAGCCGGACGTCGTCGTCTGCGTCTTCTGCTCGAATGACCTTTGGGAGTCGGCGACGGACTTCGCGTACGGTCGCCACAAGCCGCTCTTCGTCGAAGGAGCGCGCGGGCTGGAGCTCACCGGCGTGCCGGTGCCGCACCTCTGGCTCGAGGATGTCAGCGCGCTCTGGCGCGCGTGGATGAAGGCGCGTTCGGCGAGCGCGTTCGAGCTCCAACCGCGCGATCGCAGCGCGGAGTGGGCGCGCGTGTGCGACCTCTACCGCGCGATGCGGGACGAGCTGGCGGGCGTGCCGCTCGTGATCGTGTCGAACGAACGCAGGCTCGCGGCACTCGCCAGCGCCGAGGCGGGCCTGCGGCACGTCGACCTCGGCGACATGGCCGACGCGCGCGAGCCCGTGCTCGTGTTCGAGCACGACGGCCACTGGAACGCGGCCGGTCACGCCTTCGTCGCGGCGAAGGTCGACGCGCTCTTGAGTTCGACCCTGCGCTGAGGCTCAGCGCTCGCGGAGCTTGCGCTTCCAGTCGACCTCTCCGCGTTCGACGAAGAGGATCTCCACGCCTTCCGGCGTCGAACGATAGGCGATCCGCGTCGGGCCAACGGGCCAGAACAGGATGCGTTCATCGCGCGTGGGTTCCTCGCGTCGGTGCCCGATGTGCGGATTGGCCGCGAGCCGTTTCAATGCCCGCTCCACCCTGTTGGCCACACGCTCCGCGAGGTCGGGTCCGAAGCGCTTCTCGACGTCGAAGCCGATGGCGCGGAAGCCCCGGCGCGCTTGGGTGGTTAGACGAAAGGCGGCGGTCACCCGCGCTTTTTGTGCGCCTTCTTCCGTTTGCGCAAGGCCCCCCGAATCTCACGAACGACGCTGGGGCCGTCCACGAGCTCACCACGATCGGCTTGTGCGAGCCCCTTGGCGAGGGCTCCACGGAGCTTCTCCCCGTGTGCTTCGCCAAGCCGGTCCTGCTGAGCGAGCAATCGAAGAGCTTCGCGGACGACCTCGCTCTGGTTGTTGTAGAGCCCCGATTCGACCTTTCGCTGGACGAGAGCTTCGAGCTCGGGCGTGAGGTTGACGTTCATGACGACCACTGTGGCCGGGTTGTCAGAGACTGCCAATGCCTGGCGATCGGGCGGGGCGAACTCGAGTCGTCTCTTCCCCCCGAGTTCTTGACTGACGCGTCGGCTGCGAGGATCGAAAGAGGGCTCACGGAAACGCCGCGCGACCGCCGAGGTCGTTGCCTGCGGCGGTCGCGCGTGTGATCAGCGTCGTGACGAGCTCAGCCGTCCTTCTTCGGCGGGTCTTTCTTCTCGTCGCCGCCCTTGTCGCCGTCGCCCTTCTTCTCGTCGGGCTTCTTCTCTTCACCCTTCTTGTCGTCGCTCTTCTCTTCGCCTTCCTTGGCCTTCTCGGCGTCGGGCTTCGGCGCGGTCTCGCCCTTGTCGAGTTTGCGCTCGGGCGGCGGTTCGGCGCGCGGGCGGATCTGGGCGAAGAAGAGCTCCTTCTGCTTGTCGTAGACGACCTTGCCGTCGATCACGGCCCACTGCACGAACGTCTGGTAGTGCAGGATGTCGCCGTCGGTGATCGCGAGGTCGCAGTCCTTGCCGACCTCCAGAGTGCCGACGCGATGCTGGATGCCGAGGATGCGCGCGGGGACGCTCGTGATCGAAGCCAACGCTGCGTCTTCCGGCAAACCGCCGCGGATGGCGAAGTCGGCTTCGATCGGGAGGTGCATGATGTCGCGACCGACGAGACCGCTGAGGTCGACCGATTCGGTTGCGGGCACGACGGCCACGGAGACGCCGGAGCGGTGCAGGATGGCCGCGTTCTCGATGCTCGAACCGCCTTCGCGGACGAGACGCTCGTCCTTCGCGCGACGGTCGCGCGGCGTCACGATCGCCATCGCTCCCGCGCGGCCGAGCTCGTCGGCGACGGTCCAGCCTTCGATGCAACCCTCGATCACCGGGCGGAAGTTGAATTCCTGGGCGAGGCGCGCGATGCCGAGCAGGTCGTCGCGCTCGTTGGCGTTGAACTTCGCCGTCGATTCGCCTTTCAAGACGGCGAGCACGGTCGTGTCGACGTTCTTCTTCGCGGGCTCCTTGAGCTCCTTGTCCTTCTTGACCTTCTCCTCCCAGTCGCGATATTCGCGCAGGTAGGCTGCGGCGGACTCGAACTTCTCGCGCAGGCTGCGCTTGCTCGACGGATTGCGGCCGTTGTAGCTGAAGACCGAGAAGATCTTGTCGCGCAGGACGATGTCCTTGAGCGAGAAGCGCTTGAGCTTGACCGCGCCATTGCCCGAACCGGTCGAGGTGATGCCCGTCGCCAGTCCCAGGATCATGTTCGAGCTGAACGGGTTGATCGTGTCGGCGAACTCGCTGTTCGACTGTCCGATCAGGCCCTGCGAAGAGATCGCGACGAGGCCCGGATAGACGTGCATGCCTTGCGCGTCGAGCGTCTTGGTGTCGGGCGGAAGCTCGAGGTCGTAGCCGATCTTGTCGATCTTGCCGTTCTTCGCGAGGAGCATCGCGCCGCGCAGCACGGCCCCGGTGCCGGTGTGGATCTCGGCGTTGGTCACTGCGAACCAGCGCTCCTCCTCTTCCTTCTTCTTGTCCTTGTCGTCGGGGGTGTCTTCCTTCTTCTTCTCGTCTCCGCCTTCCTGCCACGCGCGCGCGGGCGCGAGCGAGGTCCAGGCAGCCGTGAGCGCGAGCGCGAGGAGCAGGGTGCACGTGCGTCGAACGTGAATCACAGCTTCACCTCCCCATGCACGAAGCGCCCGTCGAGCATCACGGCTTCGAGCCGGCTCGTGGGCTGCAGTGGATCGCCACTGAAGAAGATCAGGTTCGCGTCCTTGCCCTTTTCGAGGCTGCCGAGGCGCTTGTCGACGTTGAGCAGCATCGCGGGCTCGAGCGTCATCGCGCGCAACGCGATCTTGCGATCGAGCCCGGCGTTGACCATCTCGGAGACGTTGAGCATCCAGTTCTTCACGTCGGGCAAGGTGTCGTTGCGCGGGATGAAGACGATGCTCGCGCCGGCCTTGGAGAGCTCGGCGGCCATGTTGCGGTTGCGCATCGTGCCCGGCGTGACGCTCAGCACCGGTTCGAGCACGACGCGGCACTTGCGATCGCCGATGCCGTCGACCTCGAGGTCGTAGGTCTTCTTGTCGGCCACGTAGAAGACGTCGAGCTCGCGCCCGACCGGGATGCGCAGGTCGAAGCCGATCTTCTCCTTGCCGAGCGCGTCGATGAGGTGCAGGTACTCGGCGGAGCTCGCGATGCTGAAGAGCGCGCGCAGCTTGCCCGAGCGCAGGTCGACGAACGGCTTGGCCTTGGCCTCGGGCTCGGGCGGAACGAAGACGTCTTCCTTCTTCTCGTCCTTCTTCTCGTCGGGCTTCGGATCCTCGGCCACCGACGGATCCTGCGCGAGCTTGCCCTCCTCCTTCTTCTCTTCCTTCTTCTCCTCGGTCTTCTTCGAGGACTTCTTCTTCTCCTGGTCCTTGTCCCACTTCTCGCGGGCCTTCTTCTCCTTGTCCGCGTACTCGTCGGCTTTCTTGAAGCCGTCCTGCAGGAGCTTCTTCGCGCTGGTCGAGGCGCGGATGATGATCTTGAGGTAGCAACCGTCGGCGAGCAGCAGCGCTTCGCGCGTGTCGCCCAGCGGGCGGATCGCACACGCCTGTCCGGGGATGCCGTTGCCCGCCGGATAGAGGCCGAGCGTCGTCACGCCGTACTCGACGATGCGCTCCCATTCCTTCGTATCGGGATAGATCTCGGCCGAGGCGTGCACCTCGGGGCTCATGTCGTCGCCGCCCTCGCCGTCGAGACCGATGCGCGTGTAGGCGTCGACGAGTCCCGGCATGGCCACCCAGTCGGGTCGATCGAGGATCCGGATGCCGCGTTCGATCGGCAGGTCCTCGCCGATGGTCACGATCTTGCCGTTCTCGATCAGGATCACGGCGTTTTCGATCGCGCCCTTGGCGATCGTCTCCGCGCGACCGACGCGAATGGCGAGCAGGCTCGGAGTCGGAGGCGGTGCATCGCCGGTCGCGTTCGCGTGAACGAGCGCGCTTGCGGAGCAGAGGAAGAAGGAAGCCAGCATCATGAATTCACCTCGGTGCGCTCAGAACACCTGTCCATCGCGCACACGGTCGTATTCGAGTCTTCCGTCGATGTAGACGCGCTCGACCGAAGCCCGCGGATCGAGCGGATCGCCTGCGCGCAGCACGATGTCGGCATCCTTGCCGACTTCGAGGCTGCCCACGCGTTCGGCCAGGCCGAAGGCCTTCGCCGGATGGATCGTCACGGCGCGCAACATCTGGTAGGCGTCGGCGCCCAGTCGCGCGGAGACGGAGCCTTGCAGGAAGAGCTCCTCTTGCGGCATCACCGGCGCGTCGGTGTTGAGCGAGAGGTTCTTGGCTCCGGCCGCGAGATACCGCGCCGCCGTACCCGTGATCGCGCCGTCGTGCGTCGTGGAGTAGTCCATCGTGCGCGGGCCGGCATTGATCGCCGCGCCGGTCTGCACGATCCACGGCGCGGTGAGGTGCGCGTCGAAGCAGCCGTGCGAGAGCACGCACTGCGTGTGGTACTCGAGCTGCCACATGCGCGCCGCCGCTGCCCAGCCGTCGCTGCCCGCAGAGTGGATCAACACGGGGAGCTCGCCACGGTGCACGCGCTGCAGGTTCTCGAGCGCCTTGTCCTTGCGACCTTGACGATTCGCGCCGACCGCCTTGTCGTTGATGTCGGCGAGGATCCACGAGAGGCCCGCGCGCGTCGCGCCGAAATCGCCGGCGCGGCGTTCGGGGTTGTAGGACTGCGCGACCTTCATGCCGCCGGGGTTGCGCACGACGCACTCGTCGAAGCCCGCGTGGAGCTTCGTCTTGTACACGATGCCGAAGCCGGAATTGCTCGTGCCGCTGCCGGGGATGCCGAAGAGCGTCGTGATGCCGCTGGCGCAGGCGATCTTGATCAGCGGATTGCCCGGGCGCACGGCGCTCGACGCGCGCAGCTCGGGATTGACCGGGATGACCATGTCGTTGACATCGCCGAAGCCGCCGCTCTGCACGTGCGAGTGCAGGTCGACCATGCCCGGCGTGGCCCAGCTCTCGGCGCCGTCGATCACGTCGTAACCGGCGGGCACGGGCGCGCGCTCGCCGACGTAGGCGAGCTTGCCGTTGCGCACGAGGAGCATTCCGCGCGTGAAGATGCGATCGTCGTCGTCGGCCGTGAGGATCTTGCCGCACAGGATCGCGCAGCCGGTCTCGCCATCCTTCAACGGCGAGAGGTCGTTGCGGTCGCCCAGGCGCGGCGCGGAGTGGCGCGAGCTCGCGCAGCCCGCCGCGAGCAGCGCCAAGGCGACGGCGTTCGTCGCGAGAATGCCGGACACGCCGCGGGAGCGGCGTGCGAGGTGCGAGGTCTCGAGCTCGCGCATCACCAGCGTCTCCGCTCCGTCGACGCGTCGTAGACCGTCTTGCCGTTGATCAGCACCGATTCGATCGCGAAGCGCGGATCGGCCGGATCACCCCCGATGACGAGGATGTCGGCATCGCGACCGGGCGAGAGCGTCCCCACGCGCTCGGCGATCCCGGCCGTCATGGCGGGCACGATCGTCAAGCCGCGCACGGCCTCGAGGTTGCGCCCGTCGAAGCCGTAGCGCACGGCGGTCGTGGCCTGCACCGCGAGCTCTTCCTCGGGCACGACCGGCGCATCCGTGTTGAAGCCGATGTTCTTCATGCCGCGCTTCTGATATTCGGCCGCGATGCCGAGGATCGCCTCGGGGTTCGAGCCGGTCCACTGGATGAACTGGCGCGTCGGGATCTCGATCTCTCGCGGTCCGACGATCGCGTTGACGCCGCTCTCGACGGCGAGCTCCGCCGTCTGGTAGCCCGCCATCTCGCCGTGGTCGATGTAGGCACTGAAGCCGAACTCGCGCACGATCATCGTGATCGTCGTGAGCACGACCTGGAACATCTGCGTGTGCGTCGAGACCTGCGTGCGGTGCGCTTCGAGCTCGCGGAAGACGTCGTGCTCGAGATCGCGCTCGGGCTTCTCGCCCTTGCCTTCCTCGAAGGCCTTCCAGCGCAGCGCATACGCCTTGCCGCGCTTGAGCATGTCGCGCGTGTTCCAGTTCATGAACGAACGGCCGACGCCGACGGTCCAGCCCTCGGGATTGCCGGCTTGCGCGATCTTGAGCGAGCCCGGGTCGCGGATGACCGCATCCTCGTAGAGATCGAGGCCGGTCTTGACCAGGATTCCCTGGCCGCTGCTGTTTACCCCAGACCCGGGAATGAAGAGCACGCTCGTGACGCCGGCTCCCACCGCGAGCCGGAACATGTCGTTGTGCGGGATGAGCGAACAGTGCACGCGCAGGCCGGGATTGGTCAGGTAGACCATGTCGTTGATCCCGAACTCGCCGCCGACGTGGCTGTGCAAGTCGATGAAGCCCGGCATGAGCCAGCGCTCACCGACGTCGCGCACCTGGTAGCCCGCGGGGATCGGCGTCGAGCTCGCGGGCCCGACCGCTTCGATCTTGCCGTCGCGCACGAGGATCACGCCGTTGTCGACGTACTGCGGACCCTCCGGCGGCACGGTGAGGATCTTGCGCGCCTTGATCGCGAGCCCGGCCGCGTTGCCCTTCTCGCCCGGAGCGGGCGGCACGTTCGATTGCACGACGCGGTTCTGCGCGTCGATTCCATGCTGAGCGTGGGCGCGAGGGAGCGCGCTCGCGATCGCCGCGCTCCACAAGGCGCACGCGAGGAGCTTGCGCGTGACGCGCTTCGATCTCAGGCCTTCGGTCACCATCGTCGCTCCTCGGTGTGCAGGTCGTAGATGCGCCGGCCCTCGATGAATACGGTCTCGACCGTCGTGCGCGGATCGACCGGATCGCCGTCGCAGATCAGGAGATCGGCGTCCTTGCCCGGTGCGATGCTGCCCACGCGCTCGGCGATGCCCGCTGTCTGTGCCGGCACGATCGTCAAGCCGCGCAATGCGTCCATCTGCGAAGCGTCGAAGCCGTAGCGCGTCGCGACCGCAGCCTGGAGCTGGAATTCCTCTTCAGGGATGACGGGCGAGTCGGTGTTGAAGCCGATGTTCTTGTGCCCGGCCTTCTGGTATTGCCCGGCGATGCCCTGGATCTGGCCGTCGGTGTCGATCGAGAACTGCGGCGTGAAGCGATCGATCTCGCGCGGGCCGATGATCGCGTTGACGCCGATCTCCTGAGCCATCGCGGCGAGCTTGCTGCCGAACCACTCGCCGTGATCGATGTACACGTCGAGGCCGAAGTGCAGTCGCGCCATCGTCAACGTCGTCAGCACGACCTGGAAGATCTGCGTGTGCGTCGAGACCTGCGTGCGCTTGTCGAGCAGCCAGGGGAACACGTCCCACTGGATGTTGCGCATGCCGCGCAGCTCGTCGGCGTTCTTGCCCTGGCGCGCAACGGCGTGCCCGAGACCGCGCGCGAAGGTGTTGCGCGTGTTCCAGTTCATGAACGAGCGCCCGACGAGGATCGACCAGCGCTCGGGATTGCCCGCCTGCGCGAGCTTGAGCGAGCCGGGATCGCGAATGCGCATCTCCTCGAAGTGCGGCAGTCCCGTCTTCAGCAGGACGCCTTGCCCGCCCATGTTCGTGCCCGAGCCGGGGATGAAGAGCACGCTCGTCACGCCGCCGGCGACCGCGCGCTTCAGATTCGGGTTCGCCGGCGCCACCGCCGAGCTCGCGCGCAGCTCGGGGTTGGTCAGGTAGACCATGTCGTTGATGTCGTTGACGAGGAAGCTCTGCCCGGCGATGTGGCAGTGCAAGTCGACGAGTCCCGGCGTGATCCAGCGTTCTCCGTGATCGACGGTCTGGTAGCCGGCCGGGATCGCGAGCGTCGCGCGCGGGCCGACGGCTTCGATCTTGCCGTCGCGAACGAGCACGACGGCGTCGTCGACGACGTCGCGGCCTTCGGCGCCGACGACCGCGACCTTGCGCGCGAGATGCGCGATGCCGAGCGACGCACCGCGTTCACCGGGAGCAGCCGTGATCGTCGCAGCGGCGGGCCTCGAGCTCTTCGAGGTCGCGAACTCGTCCCACCACGACCTCGCGGAGAGTCGCTCGCCGCCGGCGCGGGCGCGCTGCGCGTCGCCGAGACGAAGAGCGCGACCGCGCCGAGACCGGCGAGGCCCGTCAACGAAAGGCACCAGCGCGCGATGCGCATGTCAGGGAACCTCCACGCGCGGCGCACGCGAGCGTGTGCTCCGCCGCGACGAGCCGATGACGCGCGCCTCGCTCACGTTCAACGCACCTCGCGGCCGCAGACCCAGACGCGCAGCACGCTGCTCGCAGGCTCAAGCGGGCTGCCGTCGAAGAGCACGACGTCGGCGTCCATGCCCGCCGCGAGCCTGCCGACGCGCTTGTGCATGCCGTACATGCGCGCCGCATCGCTGGTGAGCGCGCGCAACGCGGCCTCGGGGCTCATGCCCTGCGACACGGCGTAGGCCGCCATGACCGGCAGATCGGCCGCGCCCTCCTCGGCGTCGCTGTGGAACGCGACGGGAATGCCGGCGCTGACGAGCTCCTGATAGCGGTTGCGCTTCTTGATGCCTTGCTCGGGGTCGATCTCGACCACGCGTTGCGTCAACAGCACACCCGCGACACGACCGCGCAGTTGCTCGAGCACCTTCCACGCGTCGCTCGCACCGAGCAGGATCGGCTTGATGCCCGCGGCCTCGAAGGCGTCGACGCAGGCGAGGATCTCGTCGGAGCGCTCGAGCTGGACCACGATCGCGCCCTCGCCGTGCATCGCGCGGCGGAAGGGCTCGAGCTCGGGATCGATCGACGGCGCCTTGGGTTCGCCCTTGATCTCCTTCTTGGGCTCTTCCTTCTCCTTGCGACGCTCAGGGCGCGCCACGATCTCGTACTCGGTCGAAGTCTGCGCGAGTTCCAAGTCGACGGCCGTCTCGCCCAGCTTGACCTTGCCCTTGAGCTTGCCGTCGGTCTCCTCGACGTCGATCGCGATCGACCCGCGCGTGCCTTCGGCGCTGAGCGCCACCTTCTTCTCGGTGCGCTTGCCGGCGATCTCGATCAACCCGTCGGTGAGCGAAGAGCAGCGCAACGAGCCGTGGATCGCGCCGTCGCTGTCTTCCTTCACGTAGAGCCGCAGGCGCGCTTCGGGATACGGCGGTAGGACGAGCTTGGTCTCCCACGCACCAGTCACCGGCTTGGGCTTCTCGTCTTCCTTCTTCTTCTTCTTCTTGTCCTTGTCGTCGTCCTTCTTGTCGCCTTCCTTCTTGTCGGCGTCGGACTTCGACTCGCCCTCCTTCTTCTCGGCCTCGCCTTCCTTCTTGGCTTCGCCCTCCTTGGCTTCGCCTTCCTTCTTCTCGGTCTCGGCGGGAGCGGCGCCTTCCTTCGGCGGCGTCCAGGCGGCCTTCTTCTTCTCGTACTCCTGCCACTTCTTTTCGTACTCGACGGCCTTGGCGAGCGTCTCCTTGAGACCGTTGCCCGATTGCAGGCGGTTGCGATCCGTCCACTGGAAGCGCAACGCGACGGGGTCGGCGATGATCATGCGCTCGAAGTCCTCGCCCGCGGGCTTGTAGGCGAGCAGCGGAGCTCCGCTGCGGCTCGCACCGCGCGGCGAGAGCACGACGGTCGTCACGCCGCTCTTGGCGACGCGCGCGTCGACGCGATCGCCGGGCTCGATGATGCGCTTGAGCTCGAAGCGCGTCGGTGGCACGCGCGTGGAACCGTCGAGTCCAAGGTGTCCGAGCGCGTCGATCATGCCCGGCGTCGCCGCCTTGGCGCGCACGACGGTCGCTCCGGAAGGATGACCGACCTTGCGCCCGACTTCGGCGATGCGTCCGTCGACCACGAGCAGCTGACCGGGCGCGAGGATCTCGCCGTCGCCGGTGTAGAGCTCGTCGACCTCGACCACGACCGAGCCGGTCTCGAAGGCCTTGAACGGCACGTTGCCTTCGACCCACGCGGCGACGAGGCTGCTCGAGAGATCGAGCGGGTGGCCGTTGAAGACGACGAAGTCGGCGTCCTTGCCGACGTCGAGGCTGCCGACGCGCGAGTCGACGCCCAGGATCTCCGCCGCCGAGAGCGTGATCGCGCGCAACGCCGCATCGCGATCGAGTCCGCCGCGCGACATGAGTCCCGCCGCGAAGCGCAGGTCCGTCGCGCTCATGCCATTGCCCGGCGCGATCGCGAACCGCACGCCTGCCGCGGCGAGCTTCGACGCCGTGTCGTAGGCCGGCCAGGCCGAGTCGCGGTCCTTGCCGAGATTGCGACCGGCACCGTTGGGCTGGAACGGAGCGTCGACGATGACCGAGACGCCCGCTTCCTTGATCTCCTTGGCGACGGAGCCCGCGCCCATCGCGTCGTCGATGATCAGTGGCAGCCTTTGCGTGCCGAAGAACGCGAGCAGCGCGCGGATCTCCTCCGCGTTCGTGGCCGCCATGCGCCAGGGCTTGCGCTGCTGCACGAGCTCGCGCAGCGCCGGTCCCGCGTCGGGACCGTACTCGCCGTTGTCCGCTCCGCCGCGAGCGATCGCGACGAGCTCGTCGAGCGCGACCATCGCGCCCATCAGGCTGTGCGGGAGCTGCGACTGCTCGACGCCCATGCCCACGTCGACCGTGGCGGGAATCGGCGGCTTCCAGTAACCGGGCGTCTGGCGCGCTTCGTTGCTGATCGCGCCGTGGATGACGCAGGCATCGGAGAGCACGCGGCGCGCCTCGTTCGCACCCGAGAGCTTCACGACCGCGCCGAGTCCGGCGATGAGTCGTCCACGCGCGGGCGGGAGGTAGGCCGTGGTGACGCCCTCCTGCAGGGCGAGCGCGAAGTTCGCGTAGGGATCGAACGAATCGATCGCGTGCAGCGTCGGGTCGACGCTGCGCTCGCTCGGCCGCGGGAAGCCGTAGGTGCTGTCGGCGGCGATGAACCCGGGAGCGATGACGGCATCGGCGCCGTAGTCGACGACGCGCGCACCCGGAGGAACGACGACGTCCTTGCCGATCGCGAGGATGCGCTCGCCATCGATGATCAGCGTTCCACCGCCGCGGATCGGCTCGCCCGAAACGGTGAGGATCGTGCCGGCCTGGACGGCGACGATCTGTCCGGAGGCGGCGACGGGCGCGCGTTCCGGGCTGCGCGCGTTGCCGACGAGCGGGATCGAAGCGACACCGAGCAGCAGCACCGTGCCCGGAAAGAGGAGCTCCTTGGACTTCATCTCAGTCTTTCTTCGGCTCCCCGTCCCTCTTGCCATCCCTCGGGCCGTCCTTGGGCTCGTGCTCGCCCTTGTCCGTCTTGCGCTTTTCCTCGGGCGGCTGGTCGCCGTCGCCGTCGTCGTGCGCGGCGCCGGTGTCGAGTCCCCCCGACGGCGCGGCGTTGTTCTGCTCCGCACCCGTCATCAGGTGCTTCATGCGCACGTCCTTGGAGCGGTCGTAGACGACCTTGCCGTCGAGCACGACGTACTGGACGACGCTGGTCACCGAGAGCGGATCGCCGCTGAGCAGCACGACGTTGCCGTCCTTGCCCGCCTCGAGCGTGCCGACGCGTTTGCCCAGACGCAGGATCTCTGCCGGCGTCTTCGTGACCGACTCGAGCGCCTGCGTGCGATCGATCCCGTACGCGACGCACTGCGCGGCCTGGAACCACAGCGACTGCGCGCTCGGATTCTGTGACTGCAACGCGTAGCGGATCTTCTTGTCGTGGAAGACCTTCGGCACGAAGGTCTCGATCTCCTTGCCGGTCAGCGGATCGCGTTCCACGTACTTCAGGTTCGGCGAGAGGATCACCGGAACGCCGGCTTCGGCGATCAGGTCGGCGGCCTTCCACGAGTCGCCTTCGAGCACCAGCACCGTGTTGGCGAGGAATCCGTTGCTGCGCGCGACCTCGAGCGCGAGATGCACCGCGGTGCCCGAGTCGCAGTACACGAAGGCCGGGATGCGGCCTTCGACGAGGCGCAGGAGCGGCTCCTTCTGATCGTCGATCTCACCGCGCGGGATGATCTCGAGCCCCTCGATCTTCCAGGTCGCGCTGCCCTCCATCGCGCGGCCCTTCTTGTTCTCTTCCTTCTCGAGATCCTTGCCCTGGAAGAGCGCTTCGCGGCGCGCGTAGTCCTTGCCGTCCTTCTTGTCCTGGACGAGCTTCTCGAGGTATTGGCGCAGGTCGAGGAACGCCTTGCGCAGCTCCTGCGCCTGCGTCGCGCGCGAACGACCCGGTCGCGCTCCGGCGGCTAGCTTCAAGCCGGAGTTGTTCTTCACCATCATCTGCTCGATCGTCAGGCCGAAGGGTTTCACCACCATGCCCTGTCCGCCGACGACGCAGTTGTTGCCCTGCTGGATGTTCAGCGTGAGGATCCCCGAGCGCAGGCAGTCCTCGAAGAAGAAGCTGATCGGATCGATCGAGTCGCGCACGTCGAGGAACGGCGCGACGGGCACGTTCTCGTTGGGGCGATCCATCCCGCGGAACGTGTGCGCTTCGACGTAGCCAGGAAAGGCGACGAGCTCGGGATGATCGAGCACGGGCGCATCCCAGTCGGCCTTGGCCTGCGTGCCGATCTCGCGGATCTTCCCGTCGTCGATGGCGATCACGCCGTTGACGACGTCGGGGCCGGCGAGCGTGATCACGCGTCCGACCTTGATCGCGATCTTGCCAGTGCCCGCGAATGCGGGCTGGGTCGTGGCGATGGCTCCGCAGAGGACGGCGGTGCCGACGAGCGTGGGAGTGGTGAGAAGAGACATGAGGCTTCTTGGGTTCGAGTGCGGTCGGCGCGCGGGGAGGCGACTCAGTGGACTTGACGCGGATCGAGACGCAACACGCCGTCGACGATCACGCCGATGGGGCGCGAAGTGGGTTCGAACGGTTCGCCGTTCCAGAGCACGAGGTCGGCGTCCTTGCCGACTTCGAGTGAACCGACGCGGTTCTCGACTCCGAGCATGCGCGCCGGTTGGATCGTGACCGCCGCGAGCGCGGCTTCGAACGACAGTCCGCCGCGCATCGCGTAGCCCGCCTGCATCGGCAAGCGGCCTTCGAGACTCGTGTCGCCGTGCGCGGAGAGCGCGATCGGAACGCCCTGCTCCTGCAACAGCTGCGCGACGTTCCAGGCCATGAACGCGCCGTCGCCGGTGCGACCCTGCTCGGGGAACGGCGGCAAGACCACCGCGGTCTTCGAGCGCACGAGCAGCTGCGGTTCCTTCCACGCCTCCGCCGCGGCGTCGATGAACAGCCGCGGATTGCCGAGGCCTTCGCGTTCGATCTCTTCCTTCAGGAAGACGGCAGTGCGGATGTCCTGCGTCGTCCAAGCCTGGATGCTGAGCGTCAGCTTTCCGGCGAGCACGTCCTTGAGACGCTCCATCCCAGGAAAGGCCTTGGTGGAGTCGGTGGCGCTCTGCGCGGTGTCCCAGAATGCCTTGCGCCATTCCCACTCGACGCCCATGCGCGTCGTCGGACGGCGCGAATAGAAATCGGTCGGCCGGCCGAAGGCCGGATGGTTGCCTTGGCTGGGTTGCGAGCCGATCGCGCCGCGCAAGACCGCATCGGCCTTCACCGTGCGCCCTGCAACGGAATTCGCACCCGCGGTCTTCAACACGACGCCCAATCCGCCGACGACGTCGTAGTCCGGCGGATTCACGAGGACGGTCGTCACGCCACTCTCGAGCTCAGCCTGCCAGGCTTCCGAGAAGACGTCGACGGCATTGGCGACGCGCAATTCGGGAGCGACCTCGCGCGACTGCTCCACCGCGGACATGTCGACGCCCAATCGCGCGCTCGCGTCGACGAGACCCGCCGTGATCGCGTAGGCGCGCAGGCCGTCGTTCGATCCGGCTTCGTCGCGCGACACGCTGACGACCGAGATCTTGCCGTTCGCGACCGTGACCATGCCCTTGTCGATGGTCCGGCCGGTCGACGTGTAGATCTTCTCGGCGAACACGGTCCAGGACTTCGACTTCGCCTCGTCCTGCGCGGCGCGAGCGGTCGCCGCAGTCCACGCACCGGCTGCGACGAGCGCGCTGACGAACGAAAGGGACGGCTTCATCGTTGCTCCGATTCGAAGACGTGTTTTCCACCGACGAAAACGGCGACGACGCCGCTCGTGAGGGTGAGCGGATCCCCGCTCCACAACACGATGTCGGCGTCACGGCCTTCCTCGAGACCGCCGAGGCGCTTCTCGACGCCCGCGATGCGCGCCGGCTCCGCGCTCAAGGCGCGCCAGGCCGTCGCTCGCGGCAAGCCCTCGCGCACGCACATCGCCGCACCGATGCGCAACTGGGACGCATGCTTCCACGGCGCGTCGAGTCCGAACCCGAAGGGCACTTCCGCGGCGCCGAGAGCGAGCACGGCGCGCAGCGAGCGCAGCTCTTCGCCGACGCCGATGGGCGCGCAGATCACCGCGAGACCCGAACGCTTCACTTCCGCAGCGAGCTCGCCCGTCCACGGCGCCCCCGACAGCGAGCCGACGAGCTTGTGACGTTGAGCGAAGTCGATGGCGCGAGCGATGTCCGCGCGCGTGCTCACCTCGAACACGACGGGCAATTCGCCGCGCGCCACCTTCTCGATCGTTCCGGCGGGCTTGTCGAACAGGCGGTCGAGCTCGGCGACCGCCCCCAGGTGACTGGTGGGAAAGCGGTTGAAGCTCAAATTGTCGTCCGAAAACCCCAGCTCGAGCTGCGCCTCGCGGGAGACGATCTCGCCGCCGGACGTTTTCACGACCGCGCTCCAGCCTCCGGCGAGTCCGCGCCGCGAAGGCGTCAGAACGAGGCTCGTGATGCCTTCGCGCAGCAGGTCCGTGAGCTCGGGATGATTGGGGTCGGCGGCCCACGCGAGACGCGCTTCGGGCAACACCGCGCGCGTCGAGTCGTTGAGCTCGTCGGTGGCTCCCGAGTAGGCGTGCAAGGCGATCAGTCCCGCGCTGACCCAGCCTTTGTGATCGATGCGCGCGGCGTCCGAGGGCACGGCGACGTCCGCTCCCACGGCTCGGATACGCCCGTCCTGGACGATGACGATCCCGCCCTCCATCACGCGCCCATCGGCGAGCAGCAGCTTGTCGGCGCGAATCGCCAGTGCGCGATCCTCGGCGGGGTTCGCACCGGCTAGGACGGCGCAACTCACTAGCAACGTTGCGAGCATCTCAACCCTCCGGAGTGACAACGACCTGACCCGCAGAAATCACGTAGCGTACTCGTCCTTCCGGTGTCAGCGGATCACCATCGAGCAGCAGGAGCTCGGCGTCCTTGCCACGCTCGACGCTTCCGATGCGCGCGTCGGCATCGAGAGCGCGGGCGGCGCCAATGGTGATCGCCTCGAAGGCACTCTCCCGATCGAGTCCGTTGCCGATCGCGAGCTCCGCGAGCAGCGGGAGCTCGCGGCTAGCCGCCGGATCGACACCACCCGAACCGATGAGGACCTCCACGCCCGCGCGTTGCAGTCGAGCGGCGAGGGAAAGATCCGCCGCCTCCAGTTCGTCCGGCGCATTGCGTCCGATGAGAGCAGGCGTCAGCAATACCGGGATGCCGCGCGCAGCGAGTTCCGAAGCGACGGCGAGCGCCTCACTCGCACCTTCCACGACCAGGCGCGCGCGGTCGAATTTCTTGAGCCCGGCGAGCAGGCTGCGCAGCTCAGCCGTGCGATGCGCCTGAACGATCAGGGGCAAGGCGCCGTCGGCCACGCGCGCGAGAACCTCGGAATCCTCGTCGTACTTGGGCGCCTGGGGCTTCTTGTCTTCCTTGTACTTCTTCTCCTCGAACTTCTTGCCCTTCTCCTTGGCGTCCTTCTCTTCCTTCTCGCGGTCTTTCTTGGCCTTCTTCGCGTCCTTGTCGAGCTGGGTTTCCTTCTCGGCGATCTTCTTCTGCCACTCCTCGAGTTCGTGCTTGTGCTCGACCTTCGAGAGCAAGTAGCTGCGCCCGGAATCGAGAGCCGCCGTGATGCGCTCGATGTCGTTCACGCGATCGAACGGGTCCATCGCGCGCGAGCCGCTCTCGCGCATGACGATCTGTCCGTCGACGAATTCCGCCGTTTGCTGCGGGCCGGGAGCGTTCGCCGAGAGCCCGGCGCTGAACGCCACGTTCGACTCCGCCACGAGCACAGCATGGTCGCGCGACAGGCCTGGAGCGATTCGCAGCAGCGCACCCACGCCTCCGGTACGAGCGGTCGTCCCCGCCTGGACGCGCACCGACGTCACACCGGCTCGCAGGATCTCGCGCCGCAGCTGCTCTTCGTCGTACGGATCGAACGCGTCGATCGCTCGCGTCGCGGATGTGGCGCCGGTCTCTGTTCGGGCGTCCGCCGAGATCGTGATCGCGCCCCAAGCGTCGATGTACGCCGCGCAGACGACTTTGGCGTCGAGTTCGCGCGCGCCGGCCGGCTTTTCGACGTCGCGCCCGACCGCGACGATGCGGCGGTCCTTGATCAGGACGCGACCGCCCTCCACCACTTCGCCTGGCCGCACGATGAGCCGCTCGGCGCGCACGAAAAGGACCTCGCCTCCCGGCTGACCATTCGTTTGCAGCGCGGTGCCTTCACCCGGCCGCGGCGCCGCGCAGGCGGGGTGCATGGACGCCAACCCCAATCCCAGCGCGAGTCCTAGCAAGGACGTTCGCATTCCCGTGACTCTCCTCCTTGGACCTAGCCGCGCCTCGCGCACCGCCAAGTCCGGGCACGAGGGCCCCGAGTGTGCGGAAGGTGGTCCGCGCCAGGGGGGGCGCGCATCCTACGACAACCCGCTCGACCATCGCCAGGGCTCGATTACCCAAACATCTATCTAGAACACACTTACGGCTCGCTTACTGGCTCGCTCGCAACACGACCGAAAAACCTTCCGCCGCGAGCGCGCTAGGAGGGGCAACGCCTCGCTTGCTTGAGGAGTTACGTTCGTGCCCCGTTCGGTGCGGCGTCATTGCTCGGCTTCTGGCGTCCATGCCTGAACCGAAGCAGCGTGCGCTCCACCCCCTGCTCCTCGAGCGGGGGTACTGGCGTAACAGGTTGCAGGCTTTGACTTTGGCGCGCCCGTCGGTGCTGCTCATCCCGCGCCCGGACCTGTCGACACCGACGGTGGAGGTGGACGAGTTCCGCATCCGCACACACGACGGGATCCGCTTGTACGGGCTGCGAGCACAGCATCGACACGGAGAGTCGGTCCGTCCCGCCCGCATCCGAATCGTGGGCCCGTGCGAGCCGCCGGAAGTGGACCGGTCGTCCGTCGGCGAGGGCGAGACCGAGTTCGTCTTCCAGGCACCAGCGGGCCGACGGCTCGAGGATCGGGTCCTGGACGTGTTGCGCGTCTGCCAAGTGGCCGCCCAATCGGAGCAGGTACGCGCCAACCAGGTCGAATTGGTCAGCCTCGAACAAGAGCCGGACGAGTTCCTGATCGCCTCGCAGTTGCTCGCCGACGAAGTTCGGCCGCAGCCCGTCGAAACGGAAGGCGCCGGTCGTCTGCCCGATCTGCGTCGAAACTGACGCTCGCTCGACGCCGACGCGCAGGTCAGCCGCGCGCGGTGGCTGCTGAGGCCCCGCCAGGCCTAGTACGAACCGCTGCCCTGCTCGCCGCGAACGATCTGGACCGACGCCGATGCTCCCAGCCGCGTCGCGCCGGCGGCGATCATCGCCTGCGCATCCTTGCGATCGCGGACGCCTCCGGAAGCCTTGACCCCCATCGTCGGCCCGACGGTGCGACGCATCAACTCGATGTCCTCGCGCGTCGCGCCGCCCTTGCTGAATCCCGTGGACGTCTTCACGAAGTCGGCGCCCGCCTGCTGCGCCAATCGGCAGGCGTGCACCTTTTCAGCGTCGGAGAGCAGCGCGGTCTCGAGGATCACTTTCAAGCGCGAGCCCGCCGAATGGCAAACCCGGGCCACGGACGCGATGTCGGCACCGACAAAAGAGTGGTCGCCCGATTTCAGCGCTCCAACATTCAAGACCATGTCGATCTCGCACGCGCCGTCGTCGATGGCCCGCCGGGCCTCGAAGGCCTTCACTTCGGGGGCCATCGCGCCCAACGGAAACCCGACGACGCAGCACACCATCACCCCCGAGCCGGCGAGGACTTCGGCGCAACGTCGCACCCACGTGCCATTGACGCACACCGAGGCGAACCCGTGGCGTCGCGCCTCGTCGCACAACTTGTCGATGTCCGCTGCGCTCGCATCCGGTTTGAGCAGCGTGTGATCGATGTACTTCGCGAGGCCGCCGACGCTGGCGAGTTCCGGACTCGACACGCCGAGGCGACAAGCGCCGGCCGACAGGACCTCGCCGACGCGTTCGCTGCAGAGCTCCACGCAGACAGACGTGCAACCCCACTGGCCGAACCCGCTCACCGCCGAGAGCCCATGTTCGACGATCTGGCGCCCGATCTCGGTCAGGATGAGTTCGAGCCTCTGCGCATCGAGCGGCTCCTCGACCAGGCTCTGCTTCATCGTTGCTCCTGGGTCGCGGGCCCGCGGACGTAGGCACGCTCGATGGCGGAAATTTTCTCCACGCGCCGGGCGTGGCGCACTTCGCCCCAATCGGTGCCCAGAAACGCTGCGACGATCGCGCGGGCGCTGGCGCCGTTGAGCGCGCGTCCTCCGAGAGTGAGCACATTGGCGAAGTTGTGTTCGCGAGCGTTCTTGGCGCTGGACACGTCCCAGCAATTCGCGGCGCGGACGTCGGGGACTTTGTTCGCGGCCATCGCGGAGCCGATCCCGGCTCCATCAACGCAAATCCCCACGTCCGCCCGGCCCTGTGCCACGGACTCGGCGACGGCCCGCGCGAAATCCGGATAGTCGACGGCGTTTTCGTCGTGGGTGCCCAGGTCGGAGACGACGTGATGCGCTTCCAGAAGCCAAGCGAACAGCTCCTTCTTGAGCGCGAAACCACCGTGATCCGCCGCGATGGCGATCCGCAGGCGGCCATCCTCGCGACGCACGTCGGATCGGACATGGGCCCCCTCGACGAGCGCGATCTTGCGCCGCCAGGCCGCTTCGCGCGCCAGCGCCGTCACGCTGGCTCCGCGCGGGACGAGGAGACGGCCACCGTCAGCGATCCCGCGCAGACTGTCTTCGGTGACCAGTTCCGTGTCGCGTCGAGCGGAAGGCGCGACGCTCGAGCACGGTCGCGGCGCTTCACCGTCGTCGCGGATGTCGACGTGGATGCCCCGGGATCGCGGCTCAGCGGGAAGCGTCGCGCGCGACGTGGCGTGCTCCACACGACCGCGTTCCGCGAGCACCGAGCCGGCGATCCGCCGCGCCATGGCGCGAAGCTCTTGGTCGCCGATCATGAAGGGCGGCCACTCTCCCACCGCGAGTCGAAACGGTCAAGGAGAGTGACCGCGCTCCAGTCGGCGCGCCGCGCGCAACCCGAGGTCGGCACCGCGAGTCTGCGGCGTGAAACCGCGACGCGCGGCGCACCGCAGCTCGCGCGGAGTGCTGTCGAACGCTCCGCCCCGAACCGCACGCAAGTTCGCATCGACGCGCGGTGCAAAGCCGTCACCGGGGCGGCGCGCGGCCGAAAGGTCGGGAGAGTAGCTGTCCTCGACCCATTCGGCGACGTTGCCGAGAACGTGCAGCAAACCCCAGGGGTTGGATTCCCCGAGATCGACGCGTTGAGTGGCCGGGAATTCACCGGCGTGCAGCGACCGGCCATCGCTCCCCCAACCCGCGTTTACGCGTCCGACCAACGCTGATGTTTCGCGTCCGAACCAATAGCGCGTCGTCGTTCCGGCGCGAGCGGCATACTCCCATTGCGCCTCCGTCGGAAGCTCCAAGGCGATTCGCGCCAGTTGCTCGCGCGCTTCACTCCAGGAGATCGTCTCGACGGGCCAGCGGCCGTCCATGTCCGCGTGATGGCTGGGACTGGAGCGAGCCGTGCGCGCCCACTGTGCCTGTGTCAGTTCGTGCTTGGCGATGAAGAACGCGTCCAGTTCCACGGCGACGAGCGGCGTCTCGTCGCCGCGCGCGAGCAAGTCCACTTCGGGACGCGCATCGGCTGGTGTCTGAACTTCGTCCTTGAGCGCGCGCGGCGGTGGCACCGAGCCCATCCGAAACCGTCCGCCCGGAACGAGCACGAGCACGATTCCACTCGCCTCGTCGAGGGCCAGCGTTCCGTCGAACCTGCGCCGCGGAATCTCGCCGCTGGCGAGGTGCGCGAACTCCCACAATCCGCTCGCCGGGTCCGCGCCGAGCGGGACGAGCCCGAGTTGTGGGCGAATCTCCAAACCTGCGTAGTGCTCCGAGCGCGCGATCGACGCGCGCGCTTCTTCCCAGGCGGCCGTATTGTCGGAGATCGAGCGCCGCGCGACGTTCGTCGCGAACTCCCGACGCGCGCGCACGTCGGCGAGCACGCTGCGCTGCGGATCTTCCGCTGCAAGCCGCTGCAAGCGTTCGACAAGGCTCGCGAGCGCATCGTGGCGCCATTGATCCTCGGTGTTGTCGAACACGTAGCGCGCCGCATTCTCCCCGTGGTGTGCCTCGGTGCGCAGCCGTGCGAGCGTGCTCTCGTGCGTCGGCAGATCGGCGAGCAGGCGTTCGGCATCCGCGATCCACTGCGTCATCGCGGCGGCGCGCTCGGGAAGCGCGGGCCACAACGACTCGGAGCGCGCTTCCACTGCTTCCAGGCGCTGTGCGTCCGAAAGACGCAAGATCTCCCGTCGCGCGCTCGTCTCGTTCGTCAGCGCGACGAGCAACCCGGCCAACGCGAGCGCACCCGTCGCCGACGACACGCTGGCGACGCTGCGGTTGCGCCGGAACCACTTGCGCAGCTCCGGCCACGCGCCGCTCTCGTGCGCGCGCACCACGCGGCCGCTCGTGTAGGCTCGCAGGTCGGCGGCCAACTCGGAGCAGTCGGCGTAGCGATCACCCGGGCGCCGCGCCATGGCGCGCTCGCAGATGGAGATCAGCTCCTCGGGTGCGCCGGGCGCGATCGTCGCCAACGACTGGGGCGGACCCTGTCGCACGCGCGCGAGACACTCCGCTTCGCCCACGCCGTGGTAAGGAGCTCGGCCGGCGAGCACGTGATACAGGATCGCGCCGACGCCATAGATGTCCGTGCGCGGGTCGATGCGTTCGAGTTCGCCGCGCGCCTGCTCCGGCGCCATGTACGGCGCCGTTCCGAGCACGGCGCCGTGGGCCGTCTCGAACGCACCGGACGCTTCAACGGACGCTTCGTCCGGCGATTCGGTCGTGTCGCCCGCGTCGCGGTCGAGGACGCGCGCGAGCCCCCAATCCGTCACGTAGGTCTCGCCGAACCTCCCGACGAGCACGTTGGCGGGCTTGAGATCGCGGTGCACGACTCCGCCGGCGTGAGCGTAGGCGAGCGCGTCGCACACCTTGAGCAACGCTTCGAGCTTGCGCGACAGCGACCAGCTCTCGGGGTCCTTCGCGTCGCGTTCGAGCACGTCGGCGAGCGTCGTCCCGCGCACCAGCGGCATGGTGAAATACACGCGCCCGGAGCCGTCGACTCCGATGTCGTGCACGGGCAGGATCGCCGGGTGTTCCAACCGCGCCGCGATCCGCGCCTCCTGGAGGAAACGCCGCAGGGCACGGCCTTCCGAGCTCGCCGAACCTCCGCAGCGCTCGCGCAAGGTCTTGAGCGCCACTTCGCGCTCGAGGTCGATGTCGCGCGCGCGCGTGACGATCCCCATTCCGCCCTGACCAATGCGCTCGAGCGCCACGTAGCGCTCGGCACCGCGCTGGGGGGCCGTGAGACGTCGCAGCGCGCGCCGCGTTTCATCGTCGATCGGCGGGCCGCCTTCGCTCGCCGCGCGAGCTGCGTCGTCGAGCACGCCTTCGTCGGCGGCGAGCCCGGCGAACAAGCGTTCGACGCGCAGCCAGCGAGCATGGAGCCGGCGCAGCTCCCGTTCGTCGGCGATCTGCGCGGCCAGTTCGCGCTCCCAGTCGTCGAACGCGCCCTGCTCGTGGCGTGCGAGCAGCTCCGCGAAGCGCTCCTTGGCTCGCGCGCTGATGGGGAGAGAGTCGCTCGACATCGCGGCGCACCAGTCTAGCGCCCTCCGTGTCGGGTTCGGGTTGCTGCGCGCCGGCGTGCGCGTGCGTCGCCCTTGTGCGCCTGGGACCGGTGGTGTCGAATCGTCCCGGGCGGCGAGCGTCGCCATGCACCATCGATGGACTCGCCGGAAACACTCGACGACAACTGTCGCGGCCGGGCGCTGACCTCTGCCGAGCTTGCGGCACTCGTCGAACGCCACTTGGGCGTGCTGCGCACGTACGTTCGATTGCGCGCCGGACCCCGGTTGCGTTCGCGCGAGACCATCGACGACGTCGTGCAATCGACCGTGCGCGAGATCTACGAGGGTCGCACGGCGCTCGTGTACGAGGGCGAAGCTGCGTTCCGCGGCTACCTGTACACGCTCGTCACGCACACGATCATCAACAAGAACCGCCACCACGACGCGCTGATGCGCAATCCCGAGCGCGAGCGGCCGATGTCCGACTCGCTCTGGGACCTGCCTCAGCCGGGCGGCAGCCGCCCTTCGCGCTCCCCCAGCCGCCACGCCGAGCACAAGGACGAGCTCGATCAGCTGCAGAGCGCCTTCGATGCGCTCGACGAGGGCGATCGTCAGCTCCTGGCCATGCGCAAGGTCTTCGAGATGCCGACGCGTGAGATCGCGACGCGCCTCGGCATGCCCGAATCGACGGTGCGCTGGAAGCTCTCGGTGATCCTCTCGGAGCTCGCCAGCCGTTTCGACTAGCGAACCTTGCGCGGGAGAGTGACATCGGCGTCGCGTCGAATCGCCGGGTCGTTGCACGGTTCCACGCGCTTCGGCTTGCCACGGTGATCTGCGAGAGGTTCGAGCCGTCGGTCGAGGCAAAGCCGTAGGCACGCGCAGCCTCGGGTGCGGAACGAAGTCCGTCGAGCGATCCGTTTCGGCCAACCATTCGGACACGACGCATCGAAGGATCTCTGCCGGTCGCATCTCGGCCGCCACACCGGCTGCCCCCCGTGTCGAGCGCCCCGCGCACATCCGTCCCGTGCAGGTGCGCCGTCGCGTCTCCCGTTTCGCTCGGCGTGCCCGAGTTCGAACACCCCCACGACGGCTTCGCGCGGGGGTATTCTGACTCGCCATTCGCCCGCACGGCTCGTTGCTGCCGCGGCGGGAGAATCGAGCATGCCCGATTCTGCACTCGCATTGATCGCTCGCGCGCGTCGAGGCGACTCCGGTGCGCTCGCCGAGCTGTTCCGCCTGCACGAGCCTCGGCTCCTGCGCATGGTCGAGCTGCGCCTCGACGCGAGACTGCGCCGACGACTGGACCCCGCCGACGTGATGCAGGACGCCTGGGTCGAGATCGTGCGCCGCTTCGGCGAATGGTGCCGGCAGGACGCGCTTCCCTTCCATGTCTGGCTGCGGTTGATCACCGGCCAATCGCTCGCCGGCGCGCAACGCCACCACCTGGCCGCGCACATGCGCGATGCGCTGCGCGACGCGCCGCAGCAAGGGACTCGTTCGAGCGTGAGCGCCGCGAACGTGGCCGACGCGTTCGTCGACAGCGCGACATCGCCGACGCAGGCGGCCGTGCGTGAGGAGGTCCGCCTCAGCGTGTGCGCGGCCGTCGAGAGCCTCGAGGAGATCGATCGCGAGATCGTCGCGATGCGTCACTTCGAAGGGCTCACCAATGAAGAGACGGCAGCGGAGCTCGGGATCGAGCCTTCGGCCGCCAGCATGCGCTTCATGCGCGCGCTCGTGCGCCTGCGTCCCGCGCTGGAGGCGCTGGGTGCCGCGACTCGAGGAGAGAGCGTGTGAATCCAGGTCCGAGAACGGCCGCGGAGGCTTTCGAGTTGTTCGTCGCCCTGCGTCGGCGCGGCGAGCACGTCGAGGCCGCGGAGTTCGCCGCGCGCTTCCCCGAACACGGGGACGAGCTCCTCGCGGCGCTCGACGCGCTCCTGGCGCTCGAGGATTCCACGCGGCGCGCGGTCGCGGAGGACTCCCTTCCAGCGCGGATCGGACCCTACCAGGTGGTCCGCGAGATCGGCCGCGGCGGAATGGGCGTCGTGCTGGAAGCGGTCGAGGAACCGCTCGGCCGGCGCATCGCGCTCAAGATCCTGCCGCCCGAACAGCTCGCGAGTCCCATCGCGCGCGAGCGCTTCCGTCGCGAGGCGCAGCTCGCCTCGCGCCTGGACCACGCCGGCATCGCGACCGGTCGCGGGCATCGACGCGGATAAACCGTGTATCTCTATGAGTGTCGTCGACGGCGAATCGTTGGCAGCCAAGATCGCCGCTGCGCGCGACGGCGGCGGCACGTGTGTCGAGCTGGACCCCGCGTGCGCGCCTGGACGCGCGAGCGCGCTGCGCGCGGCGAGCTGCGTGGCCGCGGTGGCGCGCGCGCTGCAGTACGCGCACGACAAGGACATCCTGCACCGCGACGTCAAGCCGTCGAACATCCTCATCACGCCCGACGGCGCCCCCGTACTGCTCGATTTCGGTCTGGCGATGGGCGCCGAGTCGGAAGCTTCGACGCTGACGCGCACCGGGCAGACGGCCGGCACGCCGGCGTATCTGGCACCGGAGCTCGTCAGCGGCGAACGCGCGCGACACGACGCGCGGAGCGACGTCTACGCGCTCGGCGTCGCGCTCTACGAGTGCTTGTCGTTGCGCCGGCCGTTCGACGGCCCGACGCAGGTCGCGCTCTATCGCTCCATCGTGTCGGGCACTGCGACCGACGTGCGCGCGCTGAACCATGACGTCTCGCGCGACCTCGCCGTCGTGGTGGCGACCGCGATGGAGCGCGAGCCCGCGCGACGCTATCGCAGCGCGGCGGCGTTCGCGGCCGATCTCGAAGCCTGTGCCGCCGGCCGGCCGATCGTCGCGCGGCGCGTTCCGCTCAGCGGCCGTGTCGTGCGCTGGATGCGCCGCGAACCGCGCCAGGCGGTGCTCGCGGGCTCACTGCTCGTCGTCACGCTCGCCGCGGCCGTCGCGGCGGGCTCGTGGTGGGCGTCGCGAGCCGAAGTGCGCGCCGCGGCACGCCTGACGAACAACGAGAAGCTCGAGAAGTCGCTGCAGCTCGGCTTCAGTTCGCTCGCGACGAACTGGCTCGAGGAGCCCGAGCAGTACTTCCGCGATGCGCTGGAACTCGCTCCGCAGAACGCCGAGGCCTACGCGGGCCTCGTGCTCCTGAGCATGAAGCGGCACCGCGAAGACGAGGTGGCCGCGCTGCTCGAACACGCTCCGCGGACGCCGGCGTTCCGCGCGCTGGCGGAGCTCGCGGCGGGCCGGGTGCCGCAAGCCGATCAGGATGCGCTCTGGCTCGCCGAAGCGTCTCCGGCGGAGCTCTTCGTCGACGGATTGCGGCTCAAGAAGCAGGCCGAGACGAGTCCGCGCGACGAGCGCGCGAAGCTGGCGCAGCTCGCGCTGAGACGATTCAACGAAGCCATCGTGCGCCTGCGCACGACGCGCATGCTCTACCACATCGAGCGCGCGTTCGCGGCGCGAGATGCCGGCGACGAGGAGGCCACGCGCTCGGCTGCCGCAGCTCTCGCGCTGCTCTGGCCGGATCAGGAGCGCGCGCTGTTCACGGCCGGGAACGCTCTCAATGTCTTCGATCCGCGCGCGGGTCTCGCGCTGCTGCGTCGCGCGACCGTGCTCGATCCGAACTGGGGCGCGCCGTACCAGAACATCGGCAACGCGCTGCTCTCGCTGAACGATCCGTACGGCGCGATGGAGGCGTTGCAGCGCGCGATCGAGCTCGATCCGCGCGACGCGGATGCGTGGAACTCGCTCGGGAGCGCCCTTTTCCGGACGCGGTGCGACGACGATGCGCGCACGGCCTACCTGCACGCGCTGCGCATCCGACCGATGTGGGAGACGTGGGCCAACCTCGGCAAGCTCGATGGCCTCCTCGGTGACCTGGCTCTCGCCGAGACCGAGCTGCGACAGGCCTTGCGCGTCGTCCCGCGCCATCCTGCGGTGCTGCTCGCGCTGGCCGAGACGGTCGAGAAGCGCGGTGACTTCACCAGCGCGCGCGACCTGCGCGAAGCCGCGTCGGCGCTCGCGCCGCGCGATGCCGGCGTGTGGAGCGCCTTCGCGCGCTCGCTCATCGCCCATGGCGAGAACGACGCGGCGCTCGCGGCATCCGAGGCCGGGCTGCTCGCCGCCCCGGAAGACGAAGGTCTCGCGGCTCTGCGCGACGCGGCGCTAGCGGCTCTCGATGCGCGGCAGTGACGAGCGCTCGTGTCGCGACGCACCAGACCCACGGCAGTGCTTCACGGCGCACTCGACATTCGTCCACGCGAGCTCGCGCGTCGGCGAGCGTGGGCCGGCGCGCGAACAGCGCTTCGAGCAGCGAGGCGGTTGGACCGGGTAATCGCTCTCGGTTGAGCCGCTGAATTCCAGCGACCCGGTGGGAGGCGCAACCGCGGTGGCGGGCTGTCGGGACGACCGCCTGGGTGCGCCGGACCTGGTTCGGCTGCGCGACGCGCGCTCTCGCGGAGCGGTTCGGCCGAACGCGCGCACCGGCGCGAAATCTCTCGCCGGAATTCCGGTGGTGCGGCGCCGCGTGCTCGCAGATCGGTGACGTGGACCGACCGCGGCCCACGGCGGGTCGTCGGCGTCGGTCCATCCCCTCCGGCAAGGAACCGATCGCCATGAAGCCCATCACCTTGTTCACCGTCGGCGCGTTGCTGGCGCCGACCCTTCTCGCCCTGCTCGCCACACGCGCCTCCGCGCAGGATTCCAGCGCGACGAACGCGTTCGGCGCGACCCGCTCGCCGGACGAAACGAACCGCTCCGCGAGCGACTGGATCCCGCGGGAACACACGTGGGCGAGCGTGCTGTACGACGAGCCCGGCGACGGACACCTCTGGGTCGTCGGCGCGTCGTGGAAGGCGAGTTTCGGCGCGGACGGCGTGACGTACTTCCCGCGCGTCGGCGCGAGCGAGCCACGCAATCGGCCGCTCGCCCTGTCGCCCGACCTCGTCACGCTCGGCGGCGAGCCGCTGACGATCGAGCGCGCGACGCAACCCGTTCGGCACGGCGATCGCGTGGCGCTGAACCGCGGCAGCTTCGCGGAGCGCTACGACCTCGCCGTCGACTCGGTCGAGCAGTCCTTCGTGTTCGAGTCGCTGCCGCGCGCGGGTGAGCTCGTGCTCCGCATCCCCGTCGGCAGCGAGCTCGACGCCGTCGAGTCGAGCGTCGGCCTCGAGTTCCGCTCCGAGCGTGGTCGCATCACCTACAGCCGCGCGGTCGCGATCGATGCGCGCGGAAGGCGCACCGAGGCAACGACACGCATCGAGGACGGCGCCATCACGATCCGCGTCGGCGCGGACGTACTCGCCGATGCCGCGTTGCCGCTCGTCATCGATCCGGTCCTGAACGCGATCTTCCCCGACAGCACCACGTCGGACACGTTCGAGATCGATGCCGCGTACGACGCGTTCAACGCCGTGTGGGTCGTCGCCTACGAGCAGGTCTTCTCGGCCACCGACCATGACGTCTACGCCAAGATGTACGGCTCGACGGGCTCGCTGCTGGCGACGGCGTCGATCGACGTCACGACCAATTCGTGGGTCGCGCCGCGCATCGCCGATCACGCTTCAGCGCACAAGTTCCTGGTCGTCGCCGGTCAGACGGCCTCGAGCGGCGGCGCGAAGACGGTTCGCGGCCGCATCGCGCAGCCCAACGGAACGCTCTTGACGACCGACCCGAGCGTCTCGATCAGCGGCAGCCTGTCCGGCGTGTGTCTCGCGCCGGACGTCGGTGGCGATTCGAACGCCGCCAGCCCCGGATCCTGGTGCGTCGTGTTCGAGCGTCAGGCAACGGCTTCCGATCGCACGATCGTCTACTGCCTCGTCTCGTCCGCCGGCACGGTCGCCGTCGGACCGAACACGGTGCCGTTCGTCGCCGGCACGCCCGACGAGCACCCGACGATCTCCAAGGCGAACGGCGGCACGGCCTGGACCGTCGCGTGGGAGCGGTCGATCAACTTCCCGTTGAGCTCGACGATCATGGGCGCTCGGATCTCCGCGGCCGGCGCCTTGATCGCTGCACCGTTCGTCATCGGCGGCGGCACCTTCGCGGGCCCCGCCTGCGCGTCGAGCCCGATCTCGGGCACGGAGCGCACCGCGGTCGTCTACCAGCTCGGCATCCCGGGCGTCTTGAACACCACCACGACCATGGTCGCGCTCCTCGACGGAGGAACGGTGCTCCAGCTGGCCAACGTGAAGACGCTCGAGAACTCGGCGACCGCCGCGGAGGATCACATCCAGCCCAGCGTCGACAGCGACGGCGAGCACTTCCTTGTGTCGTACTCGGAGTTCGACTCGACGTTCGCTCACTACAAACTGTTCGTGACGGACCTGGCGGTGTCCGGGAACACGCTCCAGGTCGTTCAGTCGCATCTCGAGCCGCAGCCGGGGCTGGGTTTGTCGCAGCTGCGCTCAAACGTCGCCGCGGCGCGCGCGAGCGGAACCCTCGCCCACCGCTACCTGGCCGTCTATGACATCACGCAGAACAGCGCCGACCACGACGTGGCCGGCCGATTCATCGAGGGCGTGCTCGGCGGGCCGACGGTCCCGGCCTGCTTCGGCGACGGCTCGAACGGCCCGTGTCCGTGCGGCAACACGGGCGGGGCACAGCGCGGGTGCGCGAACTCCGTGTTCGCCGCGGGCGCGGTGATCTCGCTCTCGTCCGGCCAGGCCTCGACGCTCGTGGACACCGCCGTGCTCCAGCTCGCGGGCGTGCCTCCCGGCGCCGGGTGCGTCTTCTTCCAGGGCGACGCGATCGGCGCGCCGATCTTCCTCGGCGACGGGCTCTTCTGCACCGGCGGCTCGGTCCAGCGCGTCGGAACGCGCGTCGCGAACCCCTTGGGAATCGTGACCCATCCGCAGCCGGGTGATCCGACGCTTTCCGTGCGCGGCGGCGTGCCGCTCGCGGGCGGAACGCGCATCTACCAGGCGACGTACCGCAACGCGGCGAACTTCTGCACGAGCGCGACGTTCAACGTCTCGAGCGGGCTGATCGTCCACTGGGCGCGCTGACTTTCGCCAGCGCGCGTTCGCTCTCGCGGAAATCGCCGTCGAGGAGAAGGACCGCGGCCGAACTCGACGCAGCGGTGGAAGCTCGATGACGCTTCGGCCTCGAGCGCGGCGGCCATGCAGCTGCCGCGCTCGAGGCGTCCTTCGATGTGGGACCGTCGCGACATCGACGATCGCGCACCGCCACGCGCGGACGGAACACAGCCCCCGCCGATCGGTTCTCTCCCTTTTCCGCTCCATTCCAAACGCGCAAGGGCACTCTGAGTGCGTGGAACGTCCGCGGGCGAGTCGTCCCGTCGCCGTTCCGCATCGCGCAGCCCAGCTTGAACCCCCAAGTCATCGTCGGAGGCTCCCGTGGTCCCGCTGTTCGCCGTCAACACCCTGTGGTTGAGCCTCGCGCTGAGCGTGAGCGTGCAGTTCGTCGATCGAGCGGGCGCCCGAGCTACCGCCGGAGTTCCCGTGCCCGCGTCGCCGTGCAGCTTCCTCGGTGCGAGTCATTCGATGACGTGGGCCCCCGGCACGACCGCGGTCAACACGTTCGTCACGACCGCCGACCCCGAGACCCGGCGGTTCATCGTCTACGTCCCGAGCACGTACTCGACGTTGCACGCTCCCTATCCCGTCGTGTTCATGCTGCACGGCACGGGACAGACCGCGCAGATCGCGGTGAACAACACGACCTGGAATCACGCGGCCGAGCTGCTCGAGTTCATCGCCGTGTATCCGGAAGCCCTGCCCTACCTGCTCCTGGACGGCACGACCCAGACGAAGTGGCACACCGACGAAGTCGCGAACTCCGTCGTCGATCCATCGGAGCTGCCCATGGCGGACGACGTCGTCTTCCTGCGCGAGCTCCACAACACGCTCGGTGCCCACCTGAACATCGATTGCGAACGCATCTACGCCACGGGCTTTTCCAACGGCGGCGCGTTCGTCAAGGCGAAGATCCACGTCGACATGGCGGACATCTTCGCCGCGACCGCCTCGGCGGGAGGCATCGGATTGGGCGGAGGAACGGCAGCGCAGTACTACCCGGTCAATGGACTCGACTTCCGTCCGCATTTCGAGGTCGTCGGAACGCTGGACGAGAACAGACGCGACAACTGCGTCGCCAGCGGAGACCTGCAGCCGGGGGAAATCCTTCCGCGCCGGGTCGCCGATGTGATCGCGCTGCCGTGCATGTGGGACCCGCTGACGCTCTTCACCGAAGCTCTGGGCCTCGACGCTTCGTCCTACACGACGGTCGAGTCCCCCGCGTTCACGCAGTTCCTCTGGAACAGTCCCGTGCTCCCCGGACCCGGACCGAGGGAATACCGATTCCGCATCCTGCCGAACATGACGCACGAGTACCCGAGCGGCACCAACTACCCGACCGACTACGTGCCGATCTTCTACGCGTGGCTGAGCCAGTACACGCGCTAGTGTCCTGAGGCAGAAGTTCGGCGGCGGGAGCGTGTGTGCTGCGCGCGCGAGTCCCATCGAACGGTTCCGCCGCGCACGTCCTCGCACAGATCCTCCTGGCCGCGCGGGGTCGAGCGCGAGCCGCCCCGATCGGCACGTCGGTGAATTCCAGCTCCGATCGGTGCCGCGCGCGCAGCTCGCACGTCGCCACGGCCGATTTCGCTCCGCCGTTCCGGCTGCGGGAGATCCTGCTCGCGAAAGGAATCGCACATGAGCATTTCACGCACCCCCTATCGCGGAACCCCGACCTACGTCCACGTCGTCGCCGAGCTCGTCCGCGCCGCGCAGTACCGCGGCTTGACCACCTACCAGGATGTCGCCGTGATCATGGGCCTGCCGACGCACGGCTCGTTCATGGGCTCGTCGACGAGTCGCATCCTGGGCGAGATCTGCGCAGAAGAAGTGCAGGCGGGCCGGCCGATGCTCAGCGCGGTCGCCGTGTCCGTCGCGGGCCAGCCGGGACCGGGGTTCTTCGAGCTCGCGAAACGTCTCGGTCGCATGCCCGCCGACGAAACGGAGAGCGCGTTCTGGCAGCGAGAGCGCGACGCCGTCTACGCGACGTGGAAACGCTCGCTGCCGAAGGCGCCGGCGAAGAAGAGCCGTGTGACGTCGGCTTGAGGCGTCCGCTCCCGCCGGATTCCGCGCCGAGGTTCCGCGGCGCAATCCATGCAAGAGCGGACGCTCCCCGTTCGTCGCGCGGACCGCTCAGACCCCCCAGGCGATCACGATTCCGTTGGTGCGGTTCGACGTCGCCGGCGGGCAGTACGCGCTCGCGGCGTTGCGATAGAAGCACTGGTAGTAGAACGTCCCGCCGGCGGCCGGAATTCCACCTCGCACGCTCACGGTCGGATCGCCGGCCTGCGGGTACGAGCTCGAACCGTTCGACGGCTTGTTGCCCAGGCGCACGATCGGGCCGCCGACGCAGCCGAGTCCGTCGTCGATCACCGTCGGCGCGGTCTGCGTCGCGCCCTGGAAGAAGATCGCGATCGAACCGGTCATGCCGTTGGCGGTGAGAAGCACGCTGTCGGCCGAAACGCTCGCCGTGCCATACGCGCTCGCGTTCGCTCCGCCGGGGAAGAACGAGTTCGCGCAGCCGTTCCCGGCGGAGCCGTTGTTCGCGCACGGGCACGGCACCGCGCTGCCGTCGCCGAAGCAGTAGGGCGTGCCGACGGGCCAGCCCTCCGAGGTCGCCAGTCCCATCGCGCGGCTCTCGGGGAGGTGGAAGTACATGTGCAGGCCGCGCTGCCACCAGAACGTGCCGTTGGGGCCGCTGCTGCTCGCGGCCCAGTTCCAGTACGCGCCCGCCACGGGCGTGCGGCCGACCACGGACAGGAAGTAGCGCGTGTTCGCGGTGAACGTGATCGGCGACACGAGCTGGAGGTCGAACCGGTACATCGATCCGCCCGCTGGCGTCTGCGTGAACGTCGTGTAGATCTGCTCGCTGAACGGTCCGGTGAAGATGTCCGGCTGGACGGCGATCGTGCCGGGGTCCTGGTTGAAGAAGGAGATCTGGAAACCGAGCGACGGCGCGACCTCGCCCCACCAGCGCACGTGCGTGATCGTCGTCGTCTGCGGCAGCTGGAAGTCCTCCCAGGCGATCGCATCGGTGTCGTAGTCGTTCTGTCCGCTCGGGTCGATCCACAACTGCGAAGGGCGCAACGTGCCGCCGTTGGTTGCCATCGGCTGGAGGTACTGGGTCGCCTGCGCGAACGCGGACGCGGCGAGCAGGCTGAACGAGGCGACGAGGGTGTGGAGTTTCATCTGGATCTCAGGACGGATCGAGTGGTGGAGCGAGCGCGCCTCTTCTCGGTTGGCGGCGATCACGTTTGCATTCGAAGTTGTTCGTGCTCCGCGCCGCGCAGCAAGTCGAGCCGCGGCCCGAGCGCTGCCGTCGCAGGAGACACGTCGACGGCCCGCGCGGAAGAACCCGCCCCGCGATCACGCTGAGTGCAGTGCAACCGCCCTTGGTGCACGTCGTGCGCGGGGCGGGGCGGTTTCCGAGGACGATTCCAATCTCCCCCGCTCGCGCGAACCGCGCCATACGCAGAGAGACCGCGAAGTCCGTAGGCGTCGTCGCTCGCTCGGTGTCGCGCATGACGCGCAGTTCATCGACCGCGCGGACGAAGCTCGTTGCGCGTTCCGCGCGGCGAACTCGAAACGCCGTCCACGTCTCTCCAGGGCCTCACCGCCGCGCGCGTCGAGGATGGAGACGCTGTCACTCGCCGCTCACGCGCTCCGACGGACGGGAGTCCGGTGCCTCGTCCGAGTGGAACGTGCGGGTTCCCTCTCGCGCGCGCCGACGCGTGCACGCGCGCGTCACGCCGGCAACGACGCCATGTCGATCACGAAGCGGTACCTCACGTCGCTCTTCAACATGCGCTCGTAGGCTTCGTTGATCTTCTGGATCGGGATGACCTCGACGTCGCTCACGATCTCGTGCTTCGAGCAGAAGTCGAGCATCTCCTGCGTCTCCGCGATGCCTCCGATGGCCGAGCCCGCGATGCTGCGGCGCTTCATCAGCAGGTTCCAGATCCCTGGCGACGGATGCGGCGTCGACGGAGCTCCGACGAGGCACAGCGTGCCGTCGAGTCGCAGGAGCTCGGTGTACGCGTCGAGGTCGTGCGGAACCGCCAGCGTGTCGAGGATGAAATCGAAGCTGCCCAGGTGCTTCTTCATCGCCGCGTCGTCCTTCGAGATCACGACCTCGTTCGCGCCCAGGCGCTTGCCGTCTTCGATCTTCTTCGGCGAGGTCGTGAAGAGCACCGTGTGCGCGCCAAACGCGTGCGCGAACTTCACGCCCATGTGCCCGAGGCCGCCGAGTCCGACTATGCCGACCTTCTTGCCGCGCGTCGCACCCCAATGGCGCAGTGGCGAATACGTCGTGATCCCCGCGCACAGGAGCGGCGCGACGGCGGCGAGGTTCGCGAACTCCGGCACGCGCAGCGCGAAGCGCATGTCGACGACGATCGACTTGGCATAGCCGCCAAAGGTCTTCTGAGCGGGCAAGTGCGCGTCCGGGCTGTTGTAGGTGAACGTCGCGCCGGTGGTGCAGTACTGCTCGAGCCCCTGTGCGCAGCTCCCGCAGGTCTTGCACGAATCGACCATGCATCCGACGGCGGCGAGATCGCCGACCTTGAAGCCCTTCACCTCCGAGCCCACGCGCGTGACGCGACCGACGATCTCGTGACCGGGCACGACCGGAAAGACGATGTCGGGCCACTCGCCGCGCGCCGTGTGCAGGTCGGAGTGGCACACGCCGCAGTAGAGGATCTCCATCTGCACGTCGCGCGCCGTGGGCTCGCGGCGTTCGATGGTCGCTGGCGCGAGCGGCGAGGTGGCGGTCTGGGCGGCGAAGGCGCGGGTCTTGGTCATCGGTCGGTCTTTCGAGGTGGGGAACGCGAGCGGGCGGGCGCTGTAGCCCGCCGTCGGTCTCCGGGCAAGCAGCCACCTGCGCGTGCGCTGGTTGCCGACGATACACCGCGCACGCGACGATTCGTGCGCGCGAGACCTGCGCGCTCGTTCGGTCGCACGCCCGCGCTTGACCGCGCCGTTCGCAGCGGTTCAGCTCGACCACGCCGGCTCGCGCGCCGGATCGAGCGTGCCCCTGGACCCCTCGCAGCTCCTTTCACAGGTCGGTCACCGCCCGTGGCCGCTGCCGGAGCGGCGCTGGTGCATGCGGCAGAGCTGGCACGATCTGCTGTTCGCGCACTGGCCGATCGCGATCGACGCCTTGCGCGCACGTCTTCCGTCGGCGCTCGAGCTCGACACCTTCGACGGACGCGCGTGGCTCGGCGTCGTGCCGTTCCGCATGAGCGGCATCCGCTTTCGCGCCTTGCCGCCGCTGCCGGGGATGAGCGCGTTCCCCGAGCTCAACCTGCGCACCTACGTGCGCCATCGCGGCGTGCCGGGCGTGTGGTTCTTCACGCTCGAAGCGTCGAGCGCTCTCGCCGTCGCCGGCGCACGCGCGGCGTTCCACCTGCCCTACCACCGCGCGGCGATGCGTTGCGAGCCCACCGGCGAGGGGCTGCGCTACTCGAGCACGCGCACGCACCGCGGCGCGGCTCCGGCAAGGCTCGAGGCGTCGTACGAGCCGAGTGGAAAGCTCTTCCACGCTCGCGCGGGCTCGTTGGAGCACTGGTTGACGGAACGCTATTGCCTCTTCGCCGCCACCGCGCGCGGAACGATCCTGCGCGCCGACATCCATCACGCACCGTGGCCGTTGCAGCCGGCGCGCGCACGTTTCGAGCAGAATTCCCTGGCGCGCGCGCACGGCTTGGACCTGCCCGACACGGAGCCTCTGCTCCTCTTCGCACGCGAGCTCGACGTGCTCGTCTGGTGGCCCGCGCGCGCGAGTTGAAAAGGACCGCGCGCACTCAAGATCGCGTCGCAGCGTTGTCGATCCTCCCCGCAGGCAGCGAAGTTGCGTTCCGGGCAAGGAACGCGCGTCGCATTCGGGGGGCGGGTAGGCGATGTTGCGATTGCGTCGGCGGTTGGCGGCGAGTTTGTGCGTCTGGTTGGCGAGTTGCGCGGCGACTTCGCAGCCGCAGCAGTCCGTCGCTTCGGAAGCGCGCATGCAGTGGGAGCGCGGGAGCGAGCTCACTGGCGCCGTCGAGAGCTCGTCGGAGAACGGTGTGGTGCTCGTCTGGGGCTCCGTCGAAGGTCAGCACTTGCGTCGCGGCCAGGTCGTCGGCTTCGCCGAGATCTCGATCGTCGACGGCAACGGGCGCGTGTGGTGCACGCGCCGCGCGACCTACCGCGAGCCCGTCGCGTCGGACGCAGCGTCCGCGGCGGCCGTCTTCTGCACGCGTGTGAGCGGCGAGCCGCCCGCCGGCTGGCGCGTGATGGTGACGCACCACCCGCGCGTGCTCGCGAACTCCTGACGCCGGGCGCGCGCAGCGCAGCGCGCGCGACGTCGTCGGTCACGGAGACCAGATCGCGAGGACGCCGTTCGTCCGATTCGAGGTCGCCGGCGGACAGAACGCGGCGACCGCGTTGCGATAGAAGCACTGGTAGTAGCGCGTGCCGCCCGTCGCGGGCAGCAGACCGCGCACGCTGATCGACGGGTCCGTGGCGAGCGGGTATCGAGCCGAGCTCGCGCTCACGAGCTTCGTCCCCAGTCTCACGATCGCTCCGCCGACGCACCCGAGCCCGTCGTCGATCGCGAGCGCGGGGGCCTGCGTCGCACCCTGGAAGAAGATCGCGAGCGCGCCCGTCAGGCCCGAGGCGTGCAACGCGAGCGTGTCCGCGCTCACGCTGGCGTTGCCGCTGCTCGCGAGCAGCGCACCGCCGGCGAACGCGGAGTTGGCGCAGCCATGTCCGGCCGCGCCGTTGTTCCCGCACGGACAAGCACCGCTGCTCGCGTCGCCCGCGCAGAAGGGCGCGCTCGCGCCGGGCGTGACGCAAGCCCACTTCGCCGCGTACGCATCGCTGGAGCTCGCGGAACCGCGGAAGGTACCGCCGGCGAACAGTGCCGGTCCGTTGCCGTCGTCGAACTCGAGCAGCGCTTCGAGCTCGTCCGCGTCCTGAGCACCGACGCCCTCCGCCAGGGCCGACCAACGCACGCCGTTCCAGGCCGCGATGTTGCGCGCCGAGACACCGCCGGCGCTCGTGAAGCGACCTCCGGCGTGCAGCGCCGCTCCCGCGCCGCGATCGAAAACGGTCAGCGCCTCGACGACGGCTGCGCTTGCGCCGCCGACTCCGGCGCCGACGCTCGACCAGTTCGTTCCGTCCCAGCGCGCGATGTTCGCCGCGGCGACACCGCCCGCGAGCGTGAACTGCCCGCCCGCGTAGAGACGAGCCGCATTGCCCGCGCCGAAGACACGCAAGGCGCGCACTTCGCCGTCGACTCCGCTGCCGAGCAGGCTCCAATTCGTTCCGTCCCAGCGCGCGATCGAACCGGTCACCACGCCGCCCGCATTCGTGAACTGTCCGCCGGCGTAGAGCGCCGCTCCCGTGCCGTCGTCGAACACGCACAGCGCGCGCACGTACGGCAACGGCAGCCCGAGCACGGGTCCGGTGATGCCGTTCGAGAGTCCCGACCAGCCGCTGCCATCCCAGCGCGCGATCTGGTGCATGGCGACGCCGCCCATGCTCGTGAAGCGTCCGCCCGCGTACAGCGCCGCTCCCGTGCCGTCGTCGAACACCGCGAGACCGAACACGCCGGCGGATGCCGCGCTGTTCGTTCCGCTGCCGAGCACGCTCCAACTCGTCCCGGTCCAGCGCGCGACGCCATGCGTGCCGATTCCACCTGGACCGACGAGATCGCCGGCCGCATACAACGCCGCGCCCGCGCCGTCGTCGAAGACCGCCAACGCGTTCGCGCGGCGCATGCCGGTGCCGGTCGACGTCCACACGCTTCCGTTCCAGCGTGCGACGGCCACCGCCGGCGAGCCCGACGCGCTCGTGAATTCGCCGGCGGCGAAGAGCGCGGCGCCGCTGCCGTCGTCGAACACCGCGAACGACTGGATGGTCCCGTTGAAGCCGGTGCCGGTCGTTCGCCAGCTCGAGCCGTCCCAGCTCGCGAATCCGCTCGCGGCCTTGCCGTCCGCCGAGCGGAACGAACCTCCGGCGAAGAGCGCGGTTCCGGCGCCGTCGTTCCACTCGACGAGGCTTCGCACGTCGGGATCGGTGCCGCTCGCGAGCCCCGTCCACGCATAGCCGTCCCAGCGCGCGACGTTGGCGATCGGAGCACCGCCCGCCGTGCCGAACACGCCGGCGACATGGAGCGCGCGTCCGCTCCCGTCGTCGAAGGTGCTCAGCGCGAGCACGACGGGCTCGCTCGCGCCGCCGATCCCGGCGCCGAGCGCGGACCAGCTCGCGCCGTCCCACTTCGCGATGCGGTTGGCGCTGACGCCACCCGCGTGCGTGAACCGACCGCCGACGTAGAGCGCGGCTCCGCTGCCGTCGTCGAAGACGGCGAGCGCGTCGCTGGGCGCGTCCGTGCCACCACCCAGCGCGGACCAGCTCGCACCCGACCACTTCGCGATGTGAGCCGCGAGGACGCCGCCGGCCTGCGTGAAGGCCCCGCACGCGAAGAGCCGGGCTCCGCCGCCATCGTCGTGCACGATGAGATCGTCGACCGGAAGGTCCGTGCCCGCGCCGAGCGAGCTCCAACTCGTCCCATCCCAGCGCGCGATGTTGGAGACGCTCGCGCCGCCGGCGAACGTGAATGCGCCAGCGGCATGCAGCGCGGGACCCGCGCCGTCGTCGAAGACGGCGAGCGCCGAAACGGACGGCGCGGTGCCCCCGTCGAGACCGCTCGCGAGCGCCGACCACGCGACTCCGTTCCAACGTGCGATCCTCGGCGCCGGAATGCCGCCCGCCGTTTCGAAGGTCCCGCCGGCGTAGAGCGCGGCTCCGTGACCGTCGTCGAAGACGCACAACGCGAGCACGGTCCCGTCGACGCCCGCGCCGAGCGCAGCCCAGCTCGCGCCGTCCCAGCGCGCGACGTTGCTCGCCGCGCGACCGTTCGCGTCGCTGAAGCTGCCGCCGACGAAGAGCGCGGGTCCGTGACCGTCGTCGAAGACGCACTGCGCTTCGATGCGACCGCTCACGCCGGGCGCGGTGCCGAAGCTCGGCCTCCAAGCCGCCGCGCAATCGACGGGAGCGAGCGTGGGCCCGGCGGCGGAACGTTGCGGCGCCGCGCGCGCGTGAACCGTCGGCAGCTGGAGAGCGAGTGCCGGCGCGATCGCCGCGCTCGCGATCCAGGCGACGAAGGCGCCCGACTTCCACGTCGAAACGAATTCACCGAACATCGGTTGCTCCAACGGAGCGCTCCCGCGCGCAAACCGGCCAGCGAGCGTGCGCTCGCGGCGGAGGTTCGCTTCCGTCGCGATGGTAGCGCGCGCGGCGAACCGCCGCCGCCCGAACTCTCGCGAGCTGCGCTGGATCTCCCGAGATTTCGACGCCGGGCCGTGCGCGATCACTCGCCGGGGAGCTCGCCGCGTGGTGCGGACTAGTGTCCTGAGGCAGAAGTTCGGCGGCAGGGGCGGGCGTCCTGCGCGTTCCTGGCAAGGCGCCGCGACGACGCGTATTCGCTGGAATACTCGGAGGAGCGGCAACGCCGCCAGGGACGTGCAGGATGCCCGAGCGTGTCGGCGAACTTCTGCCTCAGGACACTAGCGCGACACCGGCGCGCCACAGTCGACGCGCGGATCCGGGGGAGGTGCCGGCGGCGCCGCCGTGTCGCTGTTCTCGCCAGGCTCGTCGCCGACACCGGCGTAGCCACCGGCGATGATCGCTTCGCGGTGTTGCGGGGGCTTCTTCTCGCCCCAGGTCGTGCGCGTCGGGTGCTTGCGGATCGCGTTCTCGAGCACGCGCGTCAAGCGCTCGACGTCGGCGGGGCGCTGTGCCGCGAGGTTGACGCGCTCGTCGGGATCGTCGTGCAGCTGGAAGAGCTCGGTCGGGATGCCGAAGCTCGGATCGCGATACGAACAGGTAGACACGATCAGCTTGAGGCCACTCGCGTGCTCGCGCACCGTCGCGACGTGCGGCATGAACGCGAAGGTGTATTCGCGCCAGGTCGCGGGCGGATTCGACGCATCGAAGAGTGCGGTCAGATCGCGTCCGACGAGCTGCGCCTCGCCGTTGCGCTCCTTGGGCAACGGCACGCGCGCGAGCTTGCACAGCGTCGGGAAGAGATCGACGTTCTCGACCGGCTCCTTGCGCCGCAGCCCCTGCGGAACGCCGCTGCCCCACAGCACGAACGGCGTGCGGATCGCTTCTTCGTACACGTGATGCGCGTGCCCCTGGAAGAAGAACCCGTTGGGGCCGAACTCGCGCAGCTTCTCCGGGCCGGCCTTGTTCACGTGCTCCCACAGGCCTTCGCCGTGATCGGAGACGATCGCCACGACCGCGGTCTCGAGCAGTCCGCGCGCGCGCAAGCCGTCGAGCAGCTTGCCGAGCACTTGATCGGCGTAGCGCACTTCCTGGTCGTACAGACCGCGCTGATGGCGCAGCGCGACGAGCTCGTTCCTCCAACCCGGATCGTTGGCGGGCGCGGGCTTGCCGCGCGCGGCGACCTCGCGCTCTTGCCAGCCGTCGGGTTTCACGGCCTCGGTTTCGTCCGTCGGCAGTTGCGCGTCGAACTCGTGGTGCTCGTTGTAGACGAAGTGCGGATCGAAGGGCTGCAGGTAGAGGAAGAGCGGCTTCGGCTCGCCTTGCGCCGGCTGGCGCGCGTCGAGCTGCGGCCAGAGGACCTCGAGCAGCTCGTCGAACGACTTGTCCTGGTGGTTGGGGCCCGACGACGCGTCGTACTTGCCGAACCCGCGGTCGTAGCCGAGCTCCGGCGTGAGCAGGTCGTTCGCCGACAACCCGATCGTGTCGTAACCCGCCTTCGTGAAGCTCTCGGCGAGCGTCACGTGCCGCAGGTCCGGCCATTGCCGATGCTGCGTGCTGTAGGAGCCCGTGAACATCGACGGCATCGACTGCAACGTCCACGGCGCCTGCGCGACGCACTCCTCGAACAGGACGCCCGTGCGCGCGAGATCGTCGATCACCGGCGTCGTCGGGCGCGGATAGCCGTAGCAACCCACGCGATCCGAGCGCAGCGTGTCGATCACGACCAGGATGACGTTGGGCCGCTTCTCGTCGCGCGCGCAACCGCAGCTCGAAACCAGCGCCAACGCGAGACACAGCGAGGTCGCAAGATGCGTTCGGCGGCGCAGGTTCATCGAGTTCGAGTGTAGCGCTCCCGCGCAGGCCTTGCGCCTGCGCGCGACGCGCGCTCAGCGCTCGTGCGCGTCGCCGCAGAGCACGTTCGGATCCGGCGCGGAGCCCATGGCCTCGTCGTAGCCGAGCTTGCGCAGCGTCGCGTTCTCCTCGGGCTGCTTGAGGTTCCAGGTCGTCACCGTCGGATGATCGGCGATGACGCGCTGCAGCGCGCCGAGCAGACGCTTCACGTCGTCCGGGCGTTCCGTTGCGAGGTTGCGGCGCTCGTCGGGATCCTGGCGCAGATCGAAGAGCTCGAGCGGCACGCCGAATTCCGCCCCGCGATAGGAGCACGTCGGCGCGATCAACTTCAGTCCGGTCGCGTGTTCGCGCACGGTCGCGGATTGATAGACGAAGCTGAAGCTCCATGCGCGCCACGCGGCGCCGCGCTGCGGCTCGCGACCGAAGAGCTGCGTCAGATCGCGCCCCTGCAGCTGTGCCTGGCTCTCGTTCGCCGCGCTCGCCGGCGGTGCGATTCCCGCGAGGCTGCACAAGGTCGGGTAGAGATCGACGTTCTCGACCGGCTCGTCGCGCCGCTCGCGCTGCTTCACGCCGCGGCCCCAGAGGATGAAGGGCGTGCGGATCGCTTCCTCGTACACGTGATGCGAATGGCCCTGGAAGAAGAACCCGTCGGGGCCCTTCTCTGGATTCGCGAGCCAGGCGCGCAGGAATTCGGGCGAGCCGGAGTTCACGTGCTCCCACAAGCCTTCGCCGTGATCGGAGACGATCGCCACGACCGCGTCGTCGAGCGCGCCGAGCTCGCGCAATCGATCGAGCACCTTGCCGAGCCAAAGGTCCGTGTAGCGCACCTCCTGCTCGTACAGGCCGCGCGAGTAGTTCAGCGAGCGCAGGTGATCGCCCCAGTCCGGATCGTTCTCCGGTCCGGGCACGTTCCACTGCGCGATCGTCCGCGCTTGCCAGTCGAGCGGCTGCACGGGCTCCGCGCCGGCCGGCGGGAGTTCGTGATCGAACTCGGGGTGCGCCTTGTAGCTGAAGTGCGGATCGAAGGGCTGGAGGAAGAGGAAGAGCGGCTTCTTCGCCGCGCCGGAGTTCTTCGCGAGGGCCTTCTCGACCGGCGGCCAGATCGCGTCGTAGAGCATGTCGAAGGGCTTGCCGTCGTTGTCCGCCGGCCCCCATGACGCGTCGTAGTGATCGAAGCCGCGATCGAAGTGGTGATCCTTGGCGAGCAGCACGTTCGCCGAGACGCCGATCGTCGTGTAGCCGGCGTCGCGGAAGCACTCGGCGAGCGGAACGTAGCGCGGATCGGGCCACTCGCGGTGCTGCGTCAAGTAGCGCCCGACGAGCATCGAGGACATCGAAGGCAGCGTCCACGGCGCCTGCGCGACGCAATCGGTGAAGAGCGTTCCTTCGCTCGCGAGCGCGTCGATGCGCGGACTCGTCGGCCGCGAGTACCCGTAGCAGCCCAAGCGATCGGCGCGCAGCGTGTCGACGACGATCACGATGACGTTGGGGTGCTCCTGGTGCTTCGCGCAGCTCGCGAAGCCGAGTGTCGTTGCGCAGAGGAGCAAGACCGCCACGCGCGGGAACGCGCTCGAACGGCGAACGAACGGGACACGGGCCTGCATCCGCCGGAGTCTAGTGGACTGTACCAGCAGGTTCGCCAGCGCAGTTCGGTCGCATCCGCCGCTGGGAAAGGCGGGTAAGCCGCGGTCCGCGGAGCGGATCCGACGACTGCGTATTCACGGCGATACGCCGAGGAGGAGCAATGCAGCCCGGCGGCGGAGGAGGCCGAAGGCTGCTGGCGAACCTGCGGGTACGGTCCACGAGTCGCTGCGCGTGTCGCGTGCCGATCTCCGGGCCTGCCCAGAGGCTTCGGCGGGCTGTCGGCTTGCCGCTCAGTCCATGTGCGCGACGACGCGCTCGTCGCCCATCTGCAGCGCGAGTTGCGCCTGCTTGGGCGAGAAGAAGCGGTCGAAGAAGCGCGAGAACACGACCTGGTAGACGCGCAGCACGCCCTTGGTTGCAAGCCGCCGGGTGAAGTCGACCCAGGCCCAATACCGCGGGCCCGAGAGACCCTGCGCGTGGGCGTAGATCTTCGCCTGCTCCGCGACCATGTACTCGCTGTACAGCATGTACATGACGAGATACGGCTTCTGCATGAAGCGCAGCTTGATCGCCTTGGGCGCAATCTTCATCAACGACGGATAGCGCACGATGATCGGGAAGAGCTTGTGCAGGTTCTCGATCTCGACCTTGTTGTCATAGAGGATCGACGACGTGCGGTTGAACTTGGACGGGAAGTCGTCGTAGCCCGCAACGGCGTAGCCCATCTCGCGCGTCATGTCGGCGATGTCGAACATCGGGTAGGGCTGCATCAACGACACGAGCGGGTGGTCGACCTTGCACTCGATGTTGAGCTTCACCGTCTCGAACTCGTCCGCCATCGTTCCGCCCGGACCGCCGAGCATGTTGAGCGAACCCAGGCGGATCTTGTACTTCTTGATCCAGCCCGCGGCGTCGGTGAGCTGCTGGCGCGTCGTGTTCTTCTTGAACACCGCGTTGCGCACGTAGTCGCTCGCGGCCTCGAAGGCGATGCGCGCGTAGACGCAGCCCGCGTCCTTGAGCTTCTTGATGTGATCCTCGGTCGTCATGTTCGCCATGAGGATCACGTCGAAGGGCAGACCGACTTCCTTGGGGTAGCGCTCGCAAAACTCGTCCAGCCAGTCGTTGCGCAGGTTGAAGATGTCGTCGAGGAAGTGGACGAACTTCAGGTTGTACTTCTTGCGGACGTGGTTGATCTCGTCGATCAAGTGCGACACGGAACGCTTGCGCACGTACTGGCTGTTGCGCGCTCCGTAGACCTTCTTCTTCATCGCGTGATGGAAGCAGAAGGAGCACGGCATCGGGCAGCCGCGCTGGCTCACGAACACCTTGCGATCGCTGTTGCGGTAGATCGCGCCGGCCTCGTAGATCACGTCGCGGTCGGGGAAGCCCAGGCTGTCGATGTCCTGGACGAGCGCGCGGTTCTCGTTCTTGACGATCTCGCCCGTGTCGCGGCGCTTGACCCACAGGTTCTGGACGTCGTGGAACGGCAGACGCTTCGCCATGCGGTCGAGCAGCTCGACGATCGCCTCCTCGCCTTCGCCGCGGCAGACCGCGTCGACGCCCTCGGTCTCGACGAACTCGGGCGAGAAGGTCGCGTGCGGGCCGCCGAAGACGCTGACCACGTTCGGCAGGACCTGCTTCACCTTGCGGTTGACGTCCGCGAGGTAGAGGTGCATGCCGGTCGTCATCGAGTAGCAGACGACGTCCGGGGCGTACTCGACGAGCTTCTTGATCCAGTCCTTGTCGGGGATGAAGAGGCACTGGGTCTGGTGCCCCGCGTCCTTGATGGCTCGCGAAAGCCACATGATCCCGAGCATCTCCTGGGGGAGATACTCTTCGATGAAGAGGACTTTCATCCGGCGGTTGGTGTCGGCGACCATGGTTGTCGAGCGCGGAGCGGTCTTCTGGGTCCTGGCGTCGTCCAGCGAGAACGACCCGACCCGAAGTATATCGGTGCCCGTACGCGCGGGGCCGCCAATCTCACGTCCACGGGCGAGTCCGTCCGCATAGGAATAACGCGCGGCAGCAGCTCGAGGGACCGTCCGACCGCGTTGCCGTGGTTTGCGGCGAGGGAAGCCGTTTCGCGATCGCCTGCCGCGCAGGTTCTACGCTGCCCCGATCGTCGCGATTGAGGGTGGGAACGCCTGGTGCTCACCTCGCGAAGCGCAAGAGTTCCGCGCTCGGAGATCGAACGCGCCGGTGTGGGTGGCGCACGACCGCGGTTCACCGGGCTGTCGAGCGCCCGACCGCCAGACGCTGCAACGCCGCTTCGACCTCGCCGAACGTCGTCGTGCGATCGAAGCGCGCGCGGCGCTCGAGCCCGGCGCGCACGAAGCGCTCGCGCAGGCCCGGATCCTCGAGCAGGCGCCGCACGAGCTCCGCCAGCTGCCGCGGTTCGTGCGGATCGACGAGGAAACCGTTGACGCCGTCCTCGACGACTTCGGGATTGCCGCACACGTCGCTGGCGATGATCGGCGTGCCGAGGTTGAGCACCTCGAGCAGCGTGTGCGAAAGCCCTTCGTACTCGCTGTTGAGGACGAACACGTCCGCCGCCCGGATGAAGAGCGGGATCCTCGCGTGCGGGACGTTGCCGAGGAAATGCACGCGCGCCTGCAGGCCGAGCTCGCGCGAGAGCTCCTTCCACGCGCCCTCCATCTCGCCGTCGCCCGCGACGAGCAGCTCGACGTCCGCCGGCAGGTCCGTGAGCGCGCGGATGATGCCGTCGACTCGTTTCCAGCCCATCAAGCGGCAGATCGTGAGCAGATAACGCTTCTTCGGGTCCAGACCGAGCGCCACGCGCGCCTGGGCAGGCGTCTCGCGCAGCAGCTGCGCCGCGTCAGGGCCGTGGTAGGCGTTGAAGACGCGCTGCACCTTCTCCGGCGCCACGCCGTAGCGCTGCACGAGGATCTGCCGCAGGAACTCGCTGCAGGCGATGATGTGCGCCGCCCACGACCACCAGCGGCGCTGCAGGAAGCGCGTGAGCTTCACCTTCCAGCCGTAGGTCTTCGTCTGGAAGGTCACGATGTCGTCGCCGCCGCACCAGCCGTAGCGGTGCGAGATCTCCCACGCGCCGTCGACCATGATGCGGATCATCACGGGCTTGCGTCGCAGGCGCGCGGCGAGCACGTGCAGCAGCGCGAGGTGCTCGTTCACGTACACGACGTCGAAGTCGCGCGCCTCGCGCCACACGGCACGGAACGCGGCGAGGTAGCGCATGGGCAGCGACCCGCGCGAGATCGAGACGATCGGGAACGGATGGCCCTTCGGATCGGGATCCGAGCAGAACGCGACGACCTTGACCGCATGCCCGCGCTCGAGCAGAAAACGCGCGAGGCTCGGCACGTAGACCGCCGGTCCGCCGAGATCCGGCGGAAAGACCGGCGTGGTGATCAGGACGCGCATCGCGAAGGCGCGGGATCGTACCGGCGGCGGTGCACGCGGGCGATGCTCCCAAGTGCGGCGATCGCCCGACAGCGCGCTCGTCGGGCAGCGAGTCCACGGTGCCCACACCGATCATCGGGCGCCGAGCTGCGGACCCTCCTTCGCATTCCAGCTCCTGCGGAATGCAGGAGCTCCACCCATGTCACCAAACCACGCGCACGCCGTTGGTGATGTTGAACGTCGACGGCGTGCAGAAGCTCGCTGCGTTGCGATAGACGGCCTGGTACCAACCAACCGAGCCGCTCCCGACGGGCGTTTGACCGCGATCCGAGAGCAGCGGCCCGCCCGGCGGAGGATAGAGAGCCGCGCCACCGCCGGTCGCCACCGAACCCAAACGAATCAACTGTCCGCCGATGCAGCGCAGCCCGTCGCCGAAGGGGACTCCTCCTGCGATGGCCGCGTCACCCTTGAGGAAGATCGTCGGGACGGCGCCGTTCGGCAGCTCATTGGCGGTGAGCTGCAGAGTGTCGGGCGACGTCGTTCCGGCCGTCGAAAGCACAGCTCCATTGGAGTTCGCGTGCCACGCGCACCCGTGTCCCACCGCGCCGCGATTCGAGCACGGACAATCGGCCACGCTGCCGTCCCCGAAACAAAACGTGTCAATCGAGTCGTTGCAATGCGAAAGGAACGCGACGCGCCTAGACAGCAGAGTTCCGACGTGTGCAAAGTTCCCGACGACACACAGGTCCGGCGCCCCGCCCGAGCCATCGTCGAAAGTGCACATGGCGTAGACAGCGGCGAACAGCTCTTGTTGGATCGATCCGGCTGGCAACCACGCACTGCCGTCCCACTTCGCTAGATAGGGAGCAAGTGTACTGTTCGGGCTGAAGTTTCCGCCGCACCACAGTGCAGGTCCGCTGCCGTCGTCGTACACGAGCATGGTCTCGATCTCGCCGGACACGCCACCTCCCACGGCAGTCCAGGTGCTGCCGTCCCAACGATTGATGCCTCCAGGCCCGCCGGCAACGTAGAGCGCCGGACCGGAGCCATCGTCGAATGCGCACGCCGCTCTTGCAGCGAGTCCCGGCAAACCGGATCCGAGCGCCGACCAACTCGTCCCGTCCCATCGGGCAATGTGCTCGGCGGGGATCCCGCCTGCCTGCGTGAAGTTGCCGAGCACGTAGAGCGCAGACCCGGTTCCGTCGTCCCACGAATAGAGGCCGTAGACCGTGTCGTCGACGCTACCGGGAAGAGTCGACCACGTAGTCCCATTCCAGCGCGCGACCGGCACCGTAGCCGTTGACGTCTGTTCACCCGTGACGTACAGCGCTGGTCCCGTTCCGTCATCCCAGACGCGCATGCAGTGGATCCAACCAAAGCCCCCGTAACCGATCGAGACCCATGCCGTGCCGTTCCAGCGCGCCAAGCCAGGAAAAATCTGAGGGAACGGAACTCCGCCAATGTTCGTGAATACTCCCGCCGCGAACAGTTGGGACCCGGATCCACCGTCGAAGGCAGCCAACGCGTATACGACGTTATTGAAGCCCGTTCCAAGCGCCGCCCAGTCCGATCCCGTCCACCGCGCTACGCCGTTTACGATGTGGGACCCGGCCTGGTTGAAATACCCGCCGACGTAGAGCTCCTCCGCGCCGGAAGGGCCGAAAGTCAGGGCAGATGTTCCCAGATCGCGCAAGCCTCCTGTCACCGATGGCGTCCGGTCCCACGACATGCACTGGCCGCGGGCGATCCCAGCGAGGCTGATCGACGCCGCGCACCAGATGCCTACAGTAGACCACCTTCGCAAGCGGTGGCCATAGCGAGGGCGACAAGCGAGCCGACGTCGACGACGGCAGAATGTGGTCGGTCGAGACTCAATTCCCAGGGCCTGCGCACCGTTATTGATGAACATATGTGTCATTCTCCGTGTCTGCCGTACAACCGGATTCCGCAGCGGGAGTCAGCCACCAGCATCTGCCGATGTCCATTGGAGTCAGTGCGGAAGGCGATTCCCATGGCGAGACCGGGCGTATCCATCACGGCAACCAACGATGCGCTCGCCGGCGTCGTGATGTCGAATAGTCCAACCCCACCTCGGGCCATCGCCACGTACGCGATGTCGTTGTCGATTTCGATGTCGGAGAAGTTGACCCCATATCCGTCAGCGGGATCGTTCAGCAGTCCAGGGGCTGGTTGGACCGTCAACGGCGTGAGCAGCAGGCCTGCCGATGCCGGCAAGTAGGGTTGCGTCGGCGGCGGATAGACCGCGTTTGCCGAAACATCGAATACCAACAGCTGGCCGGTCAGGTCTGTGACAAACGCATAGGTCTGTGCGCTTGGTCCTGTGCCGTAGGTCTTGGTGCGAACGGCCCAGGCCATGCCCGTCGCGGGCGGAGTACCCGGTGGCGGGGTCGGTCCGAGTGCGACGCGCAGCAATTGCGGAGGTGTCGGTGCACCGGCGACTGCGGCCGCGGTATCGGTGATGTCGTAGATGACCACGAGTGCTCTGCCGTAGTGCCCCGTCCACTGACACGTTGAAGTTTGGCCTCGGTTCTCCGCCGCGACGTATCCCGCGGCGGTGACCAGCAGTGTGCGAGGCTGGCCGGTAACTGGATGTATCACGTTGTAGGTGTCGGACCGTGTATTGAACAACTGCCGTTCTTGATTGTTGACCTGAAGTCCATCGATGCATGTGAGTCGGATCACGCATTCATCGCCCGTTCCAGGACCCGGATCTTCGAACTCAGGGTGGGTCCTGGCCTCGACGAACCACAGCGCGTTCGGTGTGGGCGCAGGAGCTGGAGACGGAAGCCGCTCACCGTGACCGGGCAACGCCGGGCACGTGACGCTGCGCAGGGCCAGGAGATTTGAAATCAGGAAGAACTTCAGCCCGTACGTGGCTCCTCCGCGCACGCCGACGACCAGACCACCAACGACGAGCGAGCCGACATAGTCCAACGCCTCCGTCCTGGTTGGGTTGAAGGCAGTTGGACAGGGAAGTTGCCACCACTCTCTTTGCAACGCAGGGCCTGTGGGAGGAAACACGGTGCCGACCGTCAGCCCCACCATCCACCAGCCGATCTTGTTGACGTCAGCCGGGTCGAGGTAGTCTTCGATCCACGTGGGCGCAAGCGCGGGCGACGGGAAGCACTCGTCGCCACAAGATGAAGCCAGCGGGGCGCAATTGTGATCGCGTTTGAGCAAGGTCTTTTCGCCTGGAAAAACGTACTCGCGCGGCGGATTCACCGTCGTGTCCACCCAGTGCCCGCTTCCAAGGAGGCCGGGGACGAAAGGATTGGGCTGAATGAGGCATGCAGCTGACGGCGGACTGCCGCACAGCCACAGGGTTCCATCGACTGGCAGAATGTCGATGCTCGGTCCGGGCGGCGTGATGTAGAACAGCCCGGCCTGAGCGTCGGTCGGGCCGTGGCCACCGTCCTGGCCGAAGTAGATCAGGGATTGATCGAGCATGAAGACCTCTCCATCCATCGCGCCGAATGCCCAATCGACGTGCGTGGCAAGGAGCGTGGCCGTCAGCGTCACGCCTGGTGGATTCACGGGACCCATCGGGCCCATCGCGCTCTGCTGCGATGGACCGGAAGTGATCGTGTAGTTCCGTATCGAGGTCCCGCCGCCGACCGTGCATTCGTAGAGGCGGAAGCTGTCCGCTGTCCGGCGATGCATGATCAGGGTGCCGTACCAGTTCGCGGCGTCGTGCGTCTCGAGCTCAACCGCAGGCTGCGGATTGGTCGAGACCGAGCGCCGCAGGACCTTGATGGCGTTGCACAGGTTCTGCGGGACCGTCGGTGCTGGAATCGGCGCTTGATTTGGGTCCCTCACCGACGGCGTATTGCACAGCCCGCGCCAAAACGACGTTGGTCGCCGCGGTGCGTACGACGACAGTGAGATCGCCCACGAGTTCTCCACTCCCACCGCGATGAACACGCGATTCTGGCTGTCGAGCATCGTGGCGATCTTCTGCGGGCAGCCGCAAGACACGCTGATGATGTTCGGAAGTGGCGGCGTGGCGCCGAGACATGTCGTCCCGAGGCGGTACTCGAGGATGCGGCCGTAGTCCATCGCGGCGTAAAGCACTGAACCCGCGCTCGTCGTTTGCACGATCGAGATGTCGTTCATCGACTCGCCGTAGGTGCAGGCTCCGAGCGCCGCTGGACAAGGAACCCCGCACATCGCGCTCGCCGACCAGGCCGCCGCGGAGATGTTCACCCTCCACAGTCCGCCCGCGCCCATCGCTACGTACACGGAGTCGTGGTCGGCAGGATCGACAGCGAGCGCGGTCCCGGCGGCGTACTTGCCGGGCGCGCTCGCGGTAAATGGAAACGTGTAGACGAACTGCGCGGGCGGCGGCGCCAGCGTGGGCTGCGCAATCGATCCGTCGGGCATCAGTCGATATCCACGCAGCTCCGTCTGACCAAACGAGCTGTCGGCGCGCGACGCGAAGAGCGCCAGGACCAATGGCGCGTTTGCAGGTCCGTTGCCTTCGAGCACGGCCACGTCGACACAGCGCTTCCAGACGAAGTTGCTGTTCGCACCCGGCACGAGATCGATCAGGTTCACCGGGATCGACGCGCAAGGTGGCGGGACCGGCGGCGGAGCTGGCGACGTGAACAGGTTCGCGCACAGATCGAGCCCCCACAGGCCCATCGTCCCGCCGGCGATGTAGAGCCGCCGGACCGTCCCCGAGGTTGCACCGTACTCGTGGTACGCCATCGAGAGCGGCGAGCAGTTGGGCACCTCGACCCGCTGCAGCACGGTCGGAGTTGAAGGTGGGCCGAGTGTCTCGACATCGAGGATCGAGATCGCGGCTCCCGCTGCGACGAACGCACGCTTGTCGTCGGGCGTGACCTCAGCACACAGCTGTTCACCCCACGGATACGTCGCCTTCAACTCCGTGAACGGTGAGGGGGGGGCTTGGAGCGGGACACAGAGCGTGCACACGGCGAAGAGCATGGCGAGCCTCCGTTGCGCCTGACGGGAAGAACAAGCACCGACGGCGTGGGGATCACGCCGCCGACACGTCCGATGCTAACGCGCATTGCCGCGGCTGGGGGCTTCGTTGCAGCCGGCCTCCCATCGTCGGCATCGTGGCCGCGTGGGGACGGTTTCGCGCGGCCACGCGAGGCGCAAGATGCTCGCCGAACCGTGCCGCCCGAACCCAGAACCGACAGCGGCCACGGGACCTTCGGTCGAGAGGGTGCGTGCTCCGGTCGACCTGCCTCGCGGCGCCTGCGGATCCCAGCTGGGTCTGGATGCCACAGCGCCCCCGCGACGTCGCTCTACGGCACCGAATGCCGGAGCTCCGTGTCTCAGGCGCGCGTCGCGTCGACGTGGTGTACCGCGACCGCCCGCTTCGCGGTTCTGGACACTCTCCCGCGCCGCACTCACGCCGCCGAGATCTTGACCTCGAAGAAGAACGTCGAGCCCTCGCCCGGCACCGCTTTGACCCACACGCGTCCGTGATGGCGCTCGACGATGCGACGCACGGTGGCGAGCCCGATGCCCGAGCCCTCGTAACGATCGTGCGCGTGCAGACGCTCGAAGGCGGCGAAGATGCGCTCGGCATGGCGCATCTCGATCCCGACGCCGTTGTCGCGCACGAAGTAGGCGCTGCCGTTCCAGCCGATCTCGACCTGCGCGAGCTCGCGGTCGCGCGTGAACTTGAGCGCGTTCGAGAGCAGGTTCGTCAGGACGAGGCGCAACAACGTCTCGTCGCCGCGACAATCCGGCAGATCGCCGATCGTGAGCTGCACGCGCCGGCCCATGGTCTCGGCGATCAGGCTCCCCGCGACTTCACGCGCCATGCGCTGCATGTCGATCTCGACGAGCTCCATCGGCTTGCGCTCGACGCGCGACAGCGCGAGCAGGCCGTCGATCAGGCAGCGCATGCGCACGGCGCCGGTCTGCAGACGCTGCAGCAATCCGTGCGCGTCGGCGCTCAGGCCCGGCGCGTGATCGGCGATCAGGATCGAGGTCAGGCCCTCGATCGCGCGCACGGGCTCCTTCAAGTCGTGCGAGACGGAATAGGAGAAGGTCTCGAGCTCGCGATTGAGCTCCACGAGCTCGGCCGTGCGCTGCTGGACGCGGCGCTCGAGCTCGGCGTTCAGCTTCAGCGTGTGGAGCTCCGCCTCGCGCCTCGTGGTGATGTCGCGCGTGTAGCCGCTGTGCCGAACGGGCCGGCCTTCGTCGTCGGAAACGAGGTAGGCCTCCGTGTGGACCCAGCGCACGCTGCCATCGGGCCGCACGATGCGGTATTCGGCGTGGCCGCGACCGTTCCGGCGCACGTCGACGGTCAGACGCTCGAGCTCGCCCACGTCGTCGGGATGCGCGAGCTTCCGGTAGAAGACCGGATCGGAATAGAAGTCGTCCCGGGACCAGCCGAAGACGCGCTCGCAAGCCTCGTTGATGTAGAGGATGCGATTGTCGTCGAGCGCGCCGACCCATACGACGTGATCGAGATGGTCCGCGAGGCCGCGGAAGAGCGTCTCGCTGTTGTGCTCGGATTGCGCGATGCGCGCGCTCTCCGTGGAGTCGATCGCCGTGATCAGCCCCGCTCGCCGGCCTTCCCAGACGATGTCGCGCCGCACGACCTCGACCACGCGCGTCTCGCCGCGCTTGGTGAGCGGGCGCCAAGGCACATGCCGGCTGGCATCCGTCTCCGCGCCGCTCGCGAGCAACGACCGCAGCGGGAAATCGCCGCTGGCGCGCAGGTCGCGCAGCGTCATGCCCAGGAACTCCTCGCGCGTCCAGCCGAAGAACTGCGTGGCCGCGAGATTGCTCTCCAGGAATCCCAGCGTCTCGTCGTCGACGATCCACGTGGGAAGCGGCAAGGCGTCGAACAGCCGTCGATCGAACTGCGCGGCGGAGAATCTCGAGAGGGCTTCGACGCGCCCCGTGGGAGCCGTCGACGAACCCTCCTCCGCGCCGCGTGCGCTCACGACGTTCTGTTCGTTCGTCGCAGCACGATCGACGCGTGCACGAACGCCTCTCGAGTCTTCTGCAGACATGCGAACTCCCCTCGGTGGCCGGTTCGTCCTCGCGCGTGGAGCGATGGTCGCGCGTTGCGTCGGACGCCCTGGGCCCGTTCGCTCGCGATCGTAGTGATTCGCCCGAGTCGATGACAGCGGGATGCGGCCGGCGCAATCGGGCAAGGCGAGCGCATTCCTCTTCGACCCGCGCGTGAGATCGGTCGAAGGCGCGGACTCGAAGCGAGGCAAGGGGCTCGTGCCTGCGCTCCGTTTCGGGACACAACGGGTCGCACGGCCGCCCGACGCGATTTCTCGTGGGAGAACGAACGCTCACGTCCGGAGCGACCCCCCTCACGGCGCGGGGTGCGTTCCGCGCGCGCGGCCCTCAGTTCGGGCAGCCGACCGTGTCGTGATTCTGGAGGCGCTCGTTCTCCAGCGCGCTCAGGCGTTCCACGGTGATGTCGCCGGTCGGGTACTCGCCGGTGAAGCAGGCGTTGCAGAAGCGTTCGATCTTGGGGTTGCCGGCGCGAGCCGCGCGATTCATGGCCTCGCGATCGAGGTACATGAGGTGATCGACGTCGAGACTCTTGGCGATCTCGTCGTTGTCCTTGTGCGCGGCGATGAACTCGCGCTTGGTCTGCATGTCGATGCCGTACGGGCAGGGAGCGATCAACGGCGGACTGCAGGACGCGAGGTAGACCTTGCGCGCGCCGGCGTCGCGCACCATCTGCACGATCTTGCGCGCCGTGTTGCCGCGCACGATCGAATCGTCGACGAGCAGCACGTCCTTGCCGTCGAACTCGATCTTGATCGGATTGAGCTTGCGCCGGATCGAGCTCTGGCGGCTCTTCTGGCTCGGCATGATGAACGTGCGGCCGATGTAGCGGTTCTTCACCAGGCCCTCGCGGTACGGGACGCCCAGCTCCATCGCCATCGACAACGCCGCGTCGCGCGAGCTGTCGGGGATCGGGATCACGGCGTCGGGCAGCGGAGCTCCTTGCGCTCGCCACTGCTGCGCCAGTGCCTCGCCGAAGCGGCCGCGCGTCTTGTAGACGGAGATGTCGTCGAGGAACGAATCGGGGCGCGCGAAGTAGACGAGCTCGAAGATGCACGGCCGGTGCGGCTTGTCGGAGAGCTTGCGCCGCACGACGAGCCGATCCATGCCGACGAAGACCGCTTCGCCCGCGTCGAGGTCGAAGCTGCGCTCGTAGCCGTTGACGTCGAGCACGACGCTCTCGCTGGCGCAGGCGAACCAGCGACCTTCGCTGGTCGTCTTCTTGCCGAACACGCACGGCTTGATGCCGTACGGATCGCGGAACGCGACCAGACCGACGTCGGGGATCGTCGCGACGACGGAATAGGCGCCCTTGACCTGCTCGTACACCTTGCGCACGGCGAAGAAGACGTCTTCGGCGTCGGGGCGATGCCCGGGGCGCATGCGCTCGCTCAAGGCCTGGGCGAAGACGAAGAGGATCACCTCGAGATCGCAGGAGGAGTTGAGGCGCGTGCCGCTCTGCTTGAAGTGCAGCTCGAGCAGCTCGTTGTAGTTCGTGACGTTGCCGTTGTGCGCCATCGCGACGCCGATCGGGAACGTCAGATGGAAAGGCTGCGCATCATCCTTGCGACCCGCGCCGACGGTCGGGTAGCGCACGTGTCCGACGCCGAGGTTCCCGCGCAGGCGGGACATGTTGTTCTCGTTGAAGATCTCGAGCACGAGCCCGAGGCCCTTCTTGACGTGGAACGAGTCGGTGAACGTGACGATGCCCGCCGCGTCCTGTCCGCGGTGCTGCACGGCGAGCAGGCCCTCGTAGACCTCGCTCGCCACGTCCACGCCGTCGGGTCCGAAGATGCCGATGAATCCGCACATGCTGGGGTCGCTCTTCGCCGCGCGGGTGGCGTCCGATTCCCTCGAGTCCGGTGCGGACCGCGAGCGGGCACGTCGGCGAAGGACAGAAGATAGGTCGCGAGCACGAGTGCGGCAAGCCGAACAGACGCGCGCGCGGAGCTCGCCAAGCCTCGCGCGCCCGCGGATCCACCGGCGCGACGCGCTGTGGCGAGCCCGCACGGCCGGCGCGACGCTTCGCGACGAGTTAGCATGAGGCTTCGTCGCATGCACGCCGCTCCGCCGATCCCCATGAAGCGCCTGCAGGCCGCCGATCAGCGCCTGGGCTGGCTCGTGTGCGCGCTCCTGCAACCCTGGCGCCTGTGGCGCCGCGCGCGGCGCGTCGAGGAGCGCGCGCCACGACGCATCCTGTGCGTCAAGTTCTGGGGCATCGGGAGCTTGCAGATGCTCACGCCCGCCGCGGAGCACCTGCGGCGCACGCATCCCGCCGCACGCGTCGACCTGCTCTCGCTCGCCGAGAACGCGGCGTTCGCGCGCGGCTTGAACGTCTTCGATCGCGTCGAGACGCTCGACGTGCGCTCGCGCCGCGGTCCGCTCGGCTGGGCGCGGCTCTTCGGACGCATCGTGAGCTTGACGCGCCGTCTGCGACGCGAACGTTACGACCTCGTCTTCGACTTCGAGTTCTTCACGCGCTTCTCCGCGGTCGTCACGCTCGCGAGCGGCGCGCGCCGCACGCACGGCTTCGCCGCGCCCAGGGTGTGGCGCGGCGGATTCCACGACGAAACGGTGCCGTTCAACCGCTACTGGCACGTCGCGCGCAACTTCCGCGCGCTCGCGGGCGGCGAGAACGGCAGCGTGGTCGAAGCGCAGGACGTCGTGCCCTTCGACGTCACGCCCGAGGACTCGCGCGGCGCGCGCGAAGCCCTCGAGCGCGCGGGTCTGTCGTGGGAGCGGCCGTTCATCGTGCTCAACCCCAACGCCGGCCAACTCTCGCTCGAGCGTCGCTGGCCGAAGAACGCCTTCGTCGACCTCGCGCGCGCCCTGCGCGACGAGGACGGCCTGCCCGTCGTGCTCGTCGGCGCCGCGGGCGAGCGCGAGTATGTGAGCGAGATCGAGCGCGAGCTCGCCGCGCGGGCGCCCTTGCCGCGCGGCACCTTTGCCAACGTCGCCGGCGAGCTCTCGATCGGCGCGCTCGCCGCCTTGCTCGCGCGCGCGGCGTGCGTCGTGACGAACGACAGCGGCCCGATGCACGTCGCCGCGGCGCTCGGAACGCCGACGGTCGGATTGTTCGGACCGGAGACGCCCGTGATGTACGCGCCGCTCGGCGTGAGCGCGGTCTCGTTGTGGAGGCCGCCGGCGTGCAGCCCCTGCATCAACGTGCACGACAACAAGCGCTCGACCTGCATCCACGGCCAGCCCGAATGCCTGGTCGGCATCGGCGTCGACGAAGTGCTCGAGAGCACGCGCGCGGCGGTCTCGCGCGGCGTGCTGAGGCCCACACGCACCGTCGCGCGCCGCCGCCTGCGCCTGCTCGACGCGCCGCAGCGCGAGCGAGCGCACGGATGAGCGCGTATTCGGCTTCGTCAATGGCGCACCAGCGCGTGCTCCTGCTCAATCCGCCGGGGGAACGCGTCTACATTCGCGACTACTTCTGCTCGAAGACGACGAAGTCGAATTACCTCTTCCATCCGATCGATCTCGTCGTGCTCTCGGGCATCGTCGGCTCGCGCCACGAAGTGCGCGTGCTCGACGCGATGGCGGAACGGCTCGACGTCGCGCGCTCTCTGGAGCGCGTGCGCTCGCTCGCGCCCGACGTCGTGATCGCCCTCGTCGGTTCGGTTTCGTGGAGCGAGGACCGCGAGTTCCTCGCCGCCGTCGCCGCGAACGGCGCGCGCGTGCTCGCGATCGGCGACGTGCTGCAAGAAGACGCGCCGGCGCGTCTCGCCGAGGAGCCGTGGCTCGAAGCCGCGCTGCACGATTTCACCAGCGACGACGTGCTGCGCTACCTCGACGGAGCGCGCGACGAGCTCTCGACGATGAGCGTGCGCGGCGCGAGCACGCCGCGCGCGAACGCACGCCGTCACGGAACGTTTCGCGTGCCGCTGCCGCGTCACGAGCTCTTCCCGCGCGAGGGTTACCGCTTCTCCTTCGCAGCGCGTTCGCGACCGTGCGACTATCTATCCACGTTCTGCGTCATCGCGCTGGACCCAAGTCCCGTCCGGTCACGACGTGGCCGAGCTCGATCACGTGCGCGCGGCATGCGCGAGGTCTTCTTCCTCGACCAGACCTTCGGCCTGTCGCCCGCGATGAAACGCGCCGGGCTCAGCGCGCGGCGATCACCTGGACGGCGTTCACGCGGCCGGATACCGCGCGACGACGAGCTGCTCGCCGCGATGAAACGCGCGGGCTGCCACACGTTGATCCTCGGCGTCGAGAGCGCCGACGACGCGTTGCTCGCTCGCTACCGCAAGGGCTACACGACGGCCGGCGTCCGCACCGGCGTCGAGCGCGTGCGCCGTCACGGGCTGCGCACGGTCGGCACGTTCATCGTCGGGCTGCCCGAGGAGAGCGAAGCGTCGCTCGAGAACACGCTGCGTTTCGCGCTGGAGCTCGAGCTCGACTTCATGAGCCTCAACATGGCCGTGCCGCGCTTCAGCACTCCGTTCCGCGGCGAGGCGCTCGCGCGCGGCCTCACGGAGCGCGACGCGCTCGTCATGGACCAGGGCGGCGAAGAAGCGTTCCTCGAGACCCACACGCTCGATCGCGAGCGCATGCTGGCGCTCAAGAAGTCGATGGTGCGCCGCTTCTACCTGCGCCCGGGCTATCTCTGGCGCCGCTTGCGCGGCGTGCGCACGTGGCACGAGCTCGGTTCGCAGGTGCGCGAGGGCTTCGCGCTGCTCGGGCGCAACGTCTGAACCCGCGCGTTCACTGCGCCGCGACCCAGGCCGGTCCGTCGTCGATGCCGTTGCGCGCGAGCAGGCCGCGCACGAATTTGTGCTTGAGGCGCTTCTTCACCTCGGCGGCATCGAGCGACTGCGCGCGACGCCAGTACGCGAGGCTCGCCTTGGGATCGTCGCGGAAGAGATCGAGCACGGCTTGCGAGCAGACGATCCGCGCGTCGTTCGGTCGCGCGCGCGCGGCGAGCGCGAGGTACTCGCCCGACTTCGAGAGGCGCTGCGTCGGATTCCAGATCAGCGCCGAGGCCGTGTAGAAGTACTGCCCGCGCTGGTGCAGCACGCGCGCCATGAAGTCGTCGTCGATCGAGAGGGCGCGCGCGAGCTCCTCCACCTTCGGCTGCGTGCGGCGCACGCTCTCGCCGCTCATGCGCGCGAGCTCGTTCGCGAAGCCTTGGGACACGCGCAGGAATGTCGCGAGCGTCGGATGGCAGTTGTCCCAGAAGCTCTCGAAGCCCGGAATTCCATCCGGCGCCGCGTCGCGCACGAGCGCTTCGGCGTCGACGAGCGGCAGACCTTTCTTGCGCGCGAGCTCGCGCATGAAGGCGTTCATGCG
>JBGATX010000208.1:0-9931 GCA_044228975.1 Planctomycetota bacterium
CGAACTCGCGGTCGGGAGCGAGTTCGCCTTCCGCGACCGCGCGCATGAGATGGATGCGGCCGCGCGGCCCCGAGGATTCGACGCCCGTGAGCCGGTAGGTCGGGCAGCTGTTGAGGCACAGGCCGCAGTGGATGCAGTCGAGGCTCTTGGCGTAATCGACGAGCGTCGAGTGGCTCATCGAACGCGCGGGCGTGGCGGGCGGTGTGCTCACAGCTCCTCCGTGAAGCGCCCGCGCGCGAAAACGCCTTGCGGATCGAGCCGCTCGCGCACGCGCTGCATGAGCGCGACACCGGGGCCGAGCGCGGGCCACGGAGCGCTCGTCGCCGCGAGCTTGCGCGTCGGATTGCGCAACGTGAGCACGACATTCAGCGCTCCGAGGCTCGCGCGCAGCGCTTCGAGCAGCCGAGCGAGACCGGACGAGGTGAGCTTGTCGTCGGGCGCGTCGGAGCGCGGCGCGAGCGCGACGTCGATCACGGCGAGCGAGGGCTGCACGTGCGTGCGGTTCGCGTACTCGCATTCGCTCAACGCGCGATCGAGCGCGTCGAGCACCGCTGGCAGGATCGCGGGGGAGCACGCGACGTGCAGGCACGGCGAGCGAGATGCGTCGAAGGCCGAATCGCGCAGCTGCGCCGCCGCCTCGCGTGCGGCGCTCGCGACGAGCTCGCAATCGGCCCAGAGACCGCGCGCGACATCGACCTCCGCGCGCAACGTGCCGGGAAGTCCACCCAGGTGCGCATGCAGCGTCCACGGCGTTCGCGGCGGCCCTTCGCGCGTCGCGACGAGCGCGTACGGGCGCACGGACGAGCGCTCGATCGCTCGCGCGTGTTCCGCCAGCGCGCCCGCGTCCGCGAGTCGCGTGCGCACGAGCGCCTCCTCGCGCGGCGCCGCGAAGAGCCGCAGCGTCGCTTCGACGATGACGCACAACGTGCCGCGCGATCCGCAGTAGAGCCGGTGCAGATCGAAGCCGGTGACGTTCTTCACCAGACGTCCGCCGCTCTTGGTGAGCGACGCATCGGCCATGACGCAACGCACGCCGAGCACGTGATGGCGCACGGGACCGAAGCGCACGCGATCCCAGCCCGATTGACCCGCGCCGATCACGCCGCCGAGCGTCGCGGCTTCCGCCGCGGCGACGTCGGGCGTGAGCCAGTGACCCTGCTCGCGCGCCGCGGCACGCAACGACGAAATGCGCGTGCCCGCGAGCGCCGTGAGCACGCCTTCGCCCGGCTCGTACTCGACGATCTGCTGCAGGCGCCGCGTCGAGAGTGCGAGCGTGCCCGGCGCGGGCGGACGGCCCCAACCGAGCTTCGAACCCGTGCCGATCGGCGCGAGCGCGATCTTCTCCGCCGCGGCCCAGCGCACGAGCTCGCGCAGCTCCTCGATGCTCCCCGGCGCCGCGAGCGTCAACGGCTCGCGCAGACCGCGCCATTCGATCTCGCCGCTGCCGCGCGGACCGAGCAGCTCGCGCACGCGATCGAGGAGCTCGATCACGGCGCCGTCTCCAGGTCGCCGGATTGCGCGCCCGCCGCCGCGCGCGCTTCGACGCAGGCGCGCACGGGCACGAGCTTGCCCGGATTCATGCGCCCCGACGGATCCCAGGCTTCGCGCAGGCGGCACATCGCGGCGAGATCGTCGTGCGTGAAGAGCCACTCCATCGCTTCGAGCTTCTCGAGGCCGACACCGTGCTCGCCCGTCAGCGAGCCGCCGGCTTCGATGCACAGGCGCATGATCTCGCGGCCGGCTTCGAGCACGCGCGCGAGCTCTTCCTTGTCGCGCCGGTCGTAGGAGATGTTCGGGTGCAGGTTGCCGTCGCCGGCATGGAAGACGTTCGCGAGCTTGAGCCCGCGCACGCGGCAGATCTCGCTCGTGCGCTGCACGAGCTCCGCCAGTCGCCGGCGCGGCACGACCGCGTCGCACACGTAGAGATCGGGAGCGATGCGGCCCATCGCGCCGAACGCTCCCTTGCGGCCGGCCCACAGGCGCGCGCGTTCGTCGGCGTCGCGCGCGCGGCGCAGTTCGATCGAGCCGTGCCGTTTCAAGATCGGCTCGACGATCGCGACGTTGCCGGAGACGTCGGCGTCGCTGCCTTCGAACTCGACGAGCAGCACGGCCTCGGCGTTCTTCGGATAACCGGCGGCGAGCACGCTCGCTTCGACGGCCTCGATCGTGAGCTTGTCGATGATCTCGAGCGCCGAGGGCTCGAGCTGCTCGGCGATGATCTCGCTCACGGCCGAGCACGCGGCGTCGAGGCTCGTGTAGATCGCGAGCAGCGTTTCGACGACCTCGGGACGAGGCAGGAGCTTCAACGTCACCTCGGTCGCGAGGCCGAGCAGCCCCTCGCTGCCGACGAACGTGCCGACGAGGTCGTAGCCGTCGGGATCGACGCGCGGCTCCGAGAGATCGAGCACGTCGCCGTCGCTCGTCACGATCACGAGGCCGAGCACGTGGCGCGTCGTCGCGCCGTAGCGCAGGCAGTGCGGACCGCCGGAGTTCTCGGCGACGTTGCCGCCCAGCGTGCAGGCCTTCTGGCTCGACGGATCGGGCGCGTAGAAGAGCCCGTGCGGCGCGGCGGCGAGAGTGAGGTCGGCGTTGACGACGCCCGTCTGCACGCGCGCGAGGCGTCGCTCGGGATCGATCTCGAGGATCGAGCGCATGCGCGCGAGACCGACGACGGCTCCGCCCGCGACCGGCGTCGCTCCACCCGAGAGCCCCGTGCCCGCGCCGCGCGGAACGATCGGCACGCCGTGCTGCGCGAGCAGCTTCATCACCGCCGCGCACTGGCGCGTGTCGCGCGGCAGCACGACGAGCTCGGGCACCTGCTTCAGGAGCGCGAGACCGTCGGACTCGTAGGGCTGGCGGCGCGTGCGCTCGCTCACCATTCCCGCGTCGCCCACGATGGCGCGCAGGCCCGAGATCAGGCCCGCGTCCATCAGAAGTCGATGCGGCGAAGCTTCCACCAGGCGAGCAGCAGCATGAGCAGCGTGAAGGCGAGCGTGCTGCCGACGGAGAAGAGCACGTTGAACTTGAGCGGCGCGTCGAGCGTGAAGCGCCGCTTGTACCACTCGCTCGGGCTCTGGAATTCGTTCGAGCGCGCGAGCTTGATGCCGCCGAGGAAGCTCGCCACGCGCGGTGTTTCGGTTCCGGCGCTGCGCGGCGCGGTCTCCGCCGGCACGAAGGATGTGATCTCGATCAGCGACTCGGCGAAGGTCAGCACGTGGATCGAATGCCAGCGTCCGTCCTCCTCCCAGCGCAGTGCTTGCGCGTAGGAGCCGTCGACGGACGCGTCCTCGACTCGCACACTGCCGGCTGGCTTCGCCAGGCGCTTCAGGATCTCCTTCGTGGCTTGCGTGGTCGTCAAGCGCCGCGGGCGCTTGCCGTTCTCGGCGGGGAGCTCGCGCGAACGCCGCGAGACCTCGAAACGCGCGATCTCGGCGCCTCCGGCGTCGTGCTCGCTCCACACGGCGGCGGTCGTCGAGAGGTCGATCTCCTTCGCGTCCGCCGACGGCGCGACGCGCTCGAGCTTCGCCGTGCGCGGATCGAGCGTCACGTGCGCGACGGGATCCTGCAGCGCGCTGCGCGTGCTCTCGAGGGCCTTGCGCAGCTTCGCGGTGAGCACGTCGGCGTCGCTCGTCTTCGGCAGGGTGTAGTGCAGCACGTCGAGCGTCAGGCGCAACGCGTGCACGAAGCCGTTCTCCTTGCCCTCGTCCTCGGGCTCGTCGACCTCGGCGCGCGCCTCGACTTCGGCCGAGCCGGGATCGCTGGCCGCGTGCATGCGCTGGGCGACGTGCGGATCGCCGGCGAACTCCATGAAGCGCCAGCCGCTGTGCACGCAGCCGCCGAGGAAGAAGAAGAGCACCGACACGAGCAGCGCGGCGACGGTGCTGCGCGTGAACACGCCGACCGCGAGCGAGAATGCGTGCAGCATGCTGAACAGGTAGAGCAGCGTCAGGATGCCCCACAGGAATCCCGGGTCGCCGTAACCGGACGCGACGAGAATCCCGAGCCACACGCCGCCGATGAGCATGCCCGAGAGCAGGCCGACGAAGAGCAGTCCGGCGATGTAGCGCGAGAAGAGCAGCGCCCAGCGCGACACGGGTTTGGCGAACACGATGTCCGCCGCGCCCTTCTCGAGCAGGCGCGGCACGAAGAACGCCGTCGCCGCGAGGCACACCGTCATGCCGAGGCTGCCGCACAGGCCTTCGACGAGTCCGGCCTGGATCGCCTGGATCGCGGTGCCTTGCACGTCGACGCCGACGGGGATCTCGCTGCCGAAGAAGCCGAAGAGCTCGGCGTACGTCAGCGTCCAGGTGCCGAACAGGACCTCGATCTGCTGCTCGCGGAATCCGATCAGGAACGAAGCGAGCACGAAGAAGCCCACGAGCAGCATCAACGCGCGGAAGATCTTGTTGTCGACGACCTGATGGAAGGCATCGAGCAGGAGCGCGCGCGCAATGGTGGCATTCACGCGCTCTCCTTCTTCACCAGGTGGATGAACGATTCCTCGAGCGTCAGCCGGCGGTGGTCGATGCCGCGGATGCCGACCCCGCGCGCGCGCAGGCGATCGATCGTCTGGTCGAGTTCGTCGTCGTTCAGCGCGACCTCGAAGCCGCGCTCGCTGCGCTTGTAGCCGCTGCCCAGGCCGCCGACGAGCGCGTCGAGGTCGGTTGGCATCGCGCGCAGCTCGAAACGCACCGTGCCGGTGCGCGGCGTGAGCTCGTCGATCGTGCCTTCGCGCAGGATCTTGCCCTTGACCATGATCACGACGCGGTCGCAGATGAGCTCGACCTCCATCAAGAGGTGCGAGTTGATGAAGATCGTCGCGCCGCGCGACTTCAGGTCCTGCACGATGCCGCGGATCGCGGCGCGTCCGACGGGATCGACGCCGTCGGTGGGTTCGTCGAGGAAGACGAGCTCCGGTTCGTGGATCAGGGCCTGCGCGAGACCGATCCTCTGCTGCATGCCCTTGGAGTACTCGCGCACCTTGCGGTCGGCGGAGTTCGTCATTCCCACGAGCTCGAGCAGGCGCGGCAGGCGCTCGTCGGCGCGCGCGGGCTCCATGCCTGACATCATCGCGAAGAGGCGCACGGCCTGACGGCCCGTGAGGTATCCCGGCAAGCGGTGCGCTTCGGGCAGGAATCCGACGCGGCGGCGCGAATCGGGATCGCCCGCGCGCTTGCCGAAGAGCAGCGCTTCGCCTTCGTAGTCGCGCACCAGGCCGAGCAGCACCTTGATCAAGGTCGTCTTGCCCGCGCCGTTGGGTCCGAGCAGTCCGAAGACCTGTCCGCGTCCGACGTCGATCGAGACGCCGTCGAGCGCGCGGAATCCGCCGCCGCCGGTGAGCCCCTTGCCGTAGGTCTTGCGCAGGTCGCGCACCGACAGGATCGGAGCGTCGCTCGAGCGATTGGGGGGGGCGTCCATGGGCGGGAGATTAGCGTTCCGCGAGCGTGATCAAGCGCGCCGCGCCGATCCAGCCGGCGTCGGCGCCGAGTTGCGCGCCGACGATGCGCAGCTCGGAGAGACGCGGACCGAAGCTGCGCGCGCGGATGCCGCTGCGAATCCCGGGCTCGAGCATGTCCGTCGCGGCGCCGAAACCTCCGCCGATCACGAAGGTGCGCAGGTCGAGCAGGGAGACGGCGGCGCCGAGAGCGTGGCCGAGGTCGCGGCCGATGGCGTGGAGGAGCTCGCGCTCGGGGCCGGGGTTCAGGCGCGCGAGACGCGCGAGCTCGACCAGGTCGCCGGGGTTCGAGCGCGGGAGGCCGGCTTCCCGGGCTCGTCGGCTCGCGGCGGTCGCGGACGCGTACATCTCCACGCAGCCGCGCGATCCGCAGCCGCAGAGGATGCCGTTGGGTTCGATGACGACGTGGCCGATCTCGCCCGCGAGTCCGCCGCTGCCGTCGTAGAGCTCGTTGTCGAGGATGCAACCGCCGCCGACGCCGGTGCCGAGGGTGACGAAGAGCAGGTCGCGCGAGTCGTTGGCGGTGCCGAGCCAGTGTTCTCCCAGCGCGGCGGCGTTGGCGTCGTTTTCGAGGTGGATTCGGGTCGGGGGGATCGAGAGGCGGCGGGCGAGCTCGGTGCGCAGGGGGATGAGCTCGAGGGCTTTGAGGTTGGGGCTGTTGGTGACGAGGCCGCGGGGTTGGTCGATGAGGCCGGGGACGCCGAGGCCGAGGCCGTGGGTGAGGTCGAGGTCGCGCGCGAGTTGGGCGATGGTGTCGAGGACGTGCGAGGCGCCGTGAGCGAGACCGGTCGGGGCGGTGAGGCGGGAGAGGACTTGGCCGGTGGGGGAGATCGCGCCGGCTTTGATCGCGGTGCCGCCGAGGTCGATGCCGATCAGGCGTTGGTGCTGGGTGGGGTTACTCATTGGCGGGATGGGCCAAGGGAGTTGAAGGGCGGGCGGCGGGAGCGGGAGCAACGCGCCACACTCGTGCGCGTCTGCATCACGGACCCGCACGCGCGCGTGGTCGCCGGGTCGCAGCGCGCGCTGCGCGCGGCGCTGCTCAACCGGCGACCACGCGCTGCGCGGGGTGCTGGGCCGGAGTGAGGGCGCGCGTGGGGGTGAGGGGCGCGAGGCGAGGGCGGCGCGGAAGGGGCGGAGCGGGCGGGCGAGGTGGGAGTCGGGTTCAGGCTCGGAGTTGCGCGCGCGTCTTGGGTGCTGCGCGGGGGCAGTGGCGTGCGCAGGGGCTGCGGTGGGCCTGGGGGGAGAGACGTGGGCCGATGTGGTTGCGTGCGCGGGAGCGGATGTGTTTGCCGGTGCGCTTGCGTTCGCCTGCGCCGTCGCGTTCGTCGGTGTCGTTGCGTTCGCGTGTGCCGCTGCGCTCGCCGGGGCGGTTGCGCTCACCTGTGCCGTTGCGGCGCGATGCTCGATGACGTTGTGCCCGGTCGGGGCGTGCTCGCTTTGGCGGCTCAGTCGTCGATGACCTGGGTCTTCGTGCGGCGGGTGACGCGGCGGTAGGCCTTCAGGTAGTTGCGGGCGGTGGCTTGCCACGAGAAGTCCTGCTTGAGGCAGTGGTGGGTGATCGTGCGCCACTCCGCGGCTTCCTTGTACGCGCGCCGGACGGCGTCGACGCCTTCGAGCAGGCCGTCGCCGGTGTACTTGCCGAAGGTGAAGCCGGTGCCGTGGCGCTTGTCTTTTTCGTAGTCGACGACGGTGTCGTCGAGGCCGCTCTGGGCGTAGATCAGGGGCACGACGCCGTAGCGCATGCCGATCGCGACCAGCGAGTTGCTCGAATGGAAGTGCGAGGACTGGATCATGAAATCCGCCCCGCCGAGCAGCGTGTGCGCCGCGCTCGTGTTGTAGCCCTCGATCAGGCGGCAACGGCCGGCGAAGGTCGTCTCCATCGTCCGCACGCGCTCGAGGATCTCGTGCTTGCCCGAGCCCATCAGCACGACCTCGACGTTGCGCTCGAGCACCGCCGTCATGACCTCGGCGAGCAGATCGAAGCCGCTGTCGGCGTCGAATCGTCCGAGCACGGCCGCGAGCATCACGCGCGCCCCGTTGTCGAGCCCGAGCGCCGTCTGCAGCGCCGCCTTGCACTTCTTCTTGCCGATGAGCTCCTTGTCGCGCGAGGAGAAGGTCTGGGGGAGCAGCGGATCGTTCGACGGGTCCCAGGCGCGGTAGTCGACGCCCGAGGTGATCCCGACGAGCTCCTTGCTCCGCCGGCGGAAGGTGTCCTCGAGACCGTAGCCGCGGTCGGTCTCCTGGATGCGCGTCGCCTGCGTCGGAGAACTCACTCCCAGGATCGTGGCGAACTCGCAGCCGGCCTTGAGGAAATTGACCTTGCCGGCGAGCTCGACCCCGTGCACGTGCTGGAAGATGCGATGGGGGAGCCCGATGTGCGGCAGGATTGGCGACGTACTCGATCTCGCGCAGGACGGGGATCAGGCCCGTCGTCCAGTCCATGCAGTGGATGATGTCGGGCTCGAAGCCGAGCAGCGGCAGGCTCTCGAGCACGGCGCGCGAGTAGAGCGCGAAGCGGCGCCAGTTGTCCGGATACGGCCCCTCGTCCTCGGCGTACAGGTTGCGCCCGCGCAGGAGCTGCGGGTGGTCGATCAGCACGATCGGGAGGTCGCCGAGCAGCCCCTTGTGGATCTGGACGGTCTGCTTGCCTTGACCGTCGCGCACGCGCACCTCGCCGACGGGCTCGACCTCGGCCATCGCGGCGACGCTGAGGTCACGCGTCCACGGCACGAACACGCGGATGTCCGCGCCTTCTTGACGCATCGTGCGCGCCAGCGATTCCGAGACCTCGGCCAGGCTCGTCTTGCGCGCCAGCGACTGCAGCTCAGGTGTTGCGAACGCGATTCTCAATGACATCGGGCCGTACCTTTCGCTTCTCGTTCGAGCGCTTCTCGTCCGAGAGCGTGGCCGGCTTCCAAGGGGACCCAGGGCGGTGGAGCGCGCCGTCGCGCTGCCATCGATTCCGGCGGCCGACCTGGATTGGCAGGGTGCCAAGCTAAGAAAACTCGCCCGCCGATCCCCACTCCCGATTCCCAAGGGAGCGCTAAGTCACTGATGTTCAGTGCCTTATGGTGTCGAAAAACAGGCCAACGGGAGCCCTGTCCAAGACTTCGACAATGTCGCCCCGTCTCGCGTGGCGTCTCGATCCTGGGACGGGCCACGGAGCGCCGCCTACGCCGTCCCGCGGATCGGAAGAGGGTCGCGCGCCGCTAGAATGCGCGCACTTCCGCGGGCACGAACCCTCCCTCGCTCCCCATGCAAGACCCGTCACGCCTCGTCGATCTCTCGTTGGGCGCCTTCGCCGATCGCCTCGCCGAACGCTCCGCGACTCCTGGCGGCGGAAGCGTCGCCGCCTACCTGGCCGAACTGGGCTGCGCGCTCGGCGCGATGGCCTTCCGCTTCACGTCCGGGGAGAAGTTCCAGGCCTTCGAGAGCGCGATGGCTGGCCGCGTCGAGACGTTGGAGCGACTGCGCGCGACCGCGCGCGAGCTCGTCGACCGCGACTCGCGCTCCTACGACGCCGTCAGCGCGGCGTACAAGCTCCCCAAGGCGACCGACGCCGAGAAGGCAGCGCGCACGAGCGCCATCCAGGCCGGGCTGCGCGGCGCGCTCGAAGTTCCGGCGACCACGCTCGCGACCGCGCTGTCGGGGCTGGAGCTCCTGCACTCGGGCGTGCGCGACGTGAACGCGAACCTCGCGAGCGATGCAGCCACCGGGGTGTGGTGCCTGCGCAGCGCCGCCGAGGCGGCCTTCTACAACGTGCGCATCAACGCGGGCTCGATCACGGATCGCGCGTGGGCGGAGCAGCGCCTCGCGGAGTGCCGGGCGGCCCTCGAACGCTCCCGCCTTTTGTCCGACGACGCCCGCAAGACGATCGAATCCCGCCTCGGCTGACCCCCCCTCCATGCATCGACTCGTCCTCGTTCGTCACGGCGAGAGCCAGTGGAACCGCGAGAACCGCTTCACCGGTTGGCGCGACGTGCCGCTCTCCGACAAAGGCATCGCGGAAGCTCGCTCGGCCGGCCAGAAGCTGCGCGAGGCGGGTTTCGCCTTCGACGTCGCCTACACCTCGGTGCTCAAGCGCGCCATCAAGACGCTGGCGCTCGTGCTCGAGGAGCTCGATCTGATGTGGATCCCCGAGACGCGCGACTGGCGGCTCAACGAGCGCCACTACGGCTCGTTGACCGGTCTCGACAAGGCCGAGACCGCCGCGCGGCACGGCGAGGAGCAGGTGCTCGTCTGGCGCCGCAGCTACGACATCCGTCCGCCGGCCTATGCCGCGAACGATCCGGAGAACCCGTCGAACGACCGGCGTTACGCCGCGCTCTCCGCCGCGCAACGTCCGCTCGCCGAAGCGTTGATCGACACCGTCGCGCGCGTCGTTCCTTATTGGGAGACGACGATCGCGCCGCGAGTGAAGGCCGGTGAGCGCGTGATCATCGCAGCGCACGGCAACAGCCTGCGCGCGCTCGTGAA
>JBGATX010000209.1:0-9980 GCA_044228975.1 Planctomycetota bacterium
CACTCGCCGCCCAATCCAAACCCCGCCCCACCCCGCGCGACACCGAAGACACCCGCGCGCGCGCCGCCTGGTCCCGCCTCACCTCCGACGAGCAACGCGAATCCACCGACTACCTGCGCCTCGAGACCTCGCGCCTCCACACGTTCCAATCCGACCTGCTCAACTTCGCGCTCACCCTTCTCGACCAGGATCGCCACGCCTACCCCGAAGACACCGCCCCCGACTTCTTCGACCCCGCGCAACACGCCCCCGCTCAACCGATCGCGCGTCACCCGCTCGACCCCGACACGCGCGCCGTCGTCGCACTCCGCAAAGCGATCGACGCCAAGATCCCGCCGCGCCCGCTCAAGCCCGCCTGGCGCTACGACTACGGCTCGCGCACGCTGCGTCGCGCCGCGATCTCCGACGACCCGACGCGCATCTTCGAGAACACCCTCGCCGGCTACGCACCCGACTTCGACCTCGCCGAAGCGCTGATCGAGCGCGAGCTCGACGACGGCTCCCAACAGAAGCCCCTCGACGCCTTCTTCCACGCCTACACCGATCGCGACGGCGGTGTCTATCCGCGGATCACGCTCTACGACGCGTGGACCAGCGGCGCCGATCTCGAGATGCCCGACGTCGACGTGCTCGGGATCATCCACACGGTCTTCGACGACTGGAAGACCTGGACCGCGCCCGTCCCGCCGCCCGAACAGGAGCCGCTCTACAAGCGCATCGGCGAGATCTACCTCGCCGCGCACCGCCACAAGAGCCTGCGCCTCGCGCTCGCGCGCAGCTTCCTCGACGGCAACGCGGTCCTACGCGACGGCTATCAGGGCGTCGCGGCGAACTTCCAGGCGCTGTGGGAAGCCAACCACTCGACGCCCAAGGAGCTCCTCGCCAAGCTACCGCGCCCCGACGCGAACGCCGACTTCATCGAGAAGTGGGTCGCGACGTGCAAGAAGACTCCCGCCATCTTCAAGGCCGGTCTCGTGCGCCAGAAGACGCTCGCCGACAACGCGCAAGCCGTGCGCGCGACCGCGCTGCGCATGTTGACCGACTTTCGCGCCTACGAACGCCTCGACAACACGGGCGGCCCGTCGAAACCGACGTCGACCCCGCGCTGAACCCCCAAGTCCCTCCCACCGCATCGCCATGACCGCCCAAGAACTGATCCAGACCGCCAAGGCCCTCGTCGCACCGAACAAGGGCATCCTCGCCGCCGACGAGAGCACCGGCACGATCGAGAAGCGCTTCAAGTCGATCAACCTCGCGAACACCGAGGACAATCGCCGCGCGTACCGCGACCTGCTCTTCACCACGAAGAACTTCGGCGAGTTCATCAGCGGCGTGATCCTCTACGACGAGACGATCAAGCAGAAGTCGCTCGGCGGCGTCGCGTTCCCCGAACTGCTCGCGAAAGCGGGCTCGATCCCGGGCATCAAGGTCGACACGGGCGCGGTCGCGCTGCCCGGCAGCCCCGAGGAGAAGCGCACGCAAGGTCTCGACGGTCTGCGCGAGCGCTTGATCGAGTACAGGAAGCTCGGCGCGCGCTTCGCCAAGTGGCGCGCGGTGATCACGATCGGCGAGAAGATCCCGACGCATCACTGCCTCGTCGACAACGCGCAGCAGCTCGCGATCTACGCCGCGCTCTGCCAGGAGCAGGGCATCGTGCCGATCGTCGAGCCCGAGGTGCTCATGGACTGGTCGAACACGATCGAGCGCTGCTACGACGTCACCGAGGAGACGTTGTGCGAGGTGTTCAGCGCCCTGTGCGATCACGACGTGCTGCTCGAGGGCATGCTGCTCAAGCCGAACATGGTCATCGCCGGCAAGACCTGCGCGAAGCAGAACAGCGCGCGCGAGGTGGCCGAGGCGACGATCCGTTGCTTCAACCGCACCGTGCCGGCCGCGGTGCCGGGGATCGTGTTCCTGTCGGGCGGTCAGTCGAGCTCGCAGGCGACGGCGAACCTCAACGCGATGAACGCGATGGGTGCGCATCCCTGGCAGCTCTCCTTCTCCTACGGTCGCGCTCTGCAGGACGAAGCGCTCAAGGCCTGGAAGGGCGACGCGAAGAACGTCGCCGCGGGACAGAAGGCCTTCTTCTCGCGCGCGAAGCTGAACGGCGCCGCGCGCAACGGGAAGTACACGGAGGCGATGGAGAAGGAGCTCGTTGGGGTGTGAGAGCGCGAGCGCGCACACGCTCACGAGTCCCGGCAAGCGCGCGCGTCGCAGGGCGCGCGCGCTGCGTTGTGGCGGCGCTTCGAGGCGCCTCGACCAGGGTGCAATGAGGCTCGCGCCGCGCCTGGACACCGAGCGCCTCGTGCTGCGCGCGCACGCACTCGCCGATTTCGAGGACTGCGCGGCGATGTGGGCGGATGCGCAGGTCGTGCGCCACATCGGCGGCGTGCCGTTCAGCGCGGCGGATGTGTGGGCGCGCCTGCTGCGGTATGCGGGACACTGGTCGTTGCTCGACTACGGGTATTGGATCGCGCACGATCGCGCGAGCGGGCGGTTCGTCGGTGAGCTCGGCTTCGCCGAGATGAAGCGCGAGATCACGCCGGAGTCGCTGGCCTTCCGCGGAGCTCCTGAGATCGGATGGGCACTCGCTTCTTGGGCGCACGGGCGCGGCCTCGCGACGGAAGCGGTGCGGGCGATCGTCGAGTGGAGCGATCGCGAGCGCGATTGGCCGCGCACGGTGTGCCTGATCGACGTCGAGAATGCGGCGTCGGTGCGCGTGGCACGGAAGTGCGGGTATCGCGAGTACGCGCTCGCGACCTACAAGGGCTCGCCCATGCGGCTCTTCGAGCGGCTGCGCGCTCCGCGCGGCGTCGCGCCGAGTTGAGGGACGTGCGTTCGCTTCGTCGCGCGTGTCGGGTGTGATGCTGCGCGCGCCGAACTCGAAGGCTCGCGAGTTCGATTCAACCGCGCCGTCCGGGGACTTCGTGCAGGCGGATGCGTCCGTGACGCTTCCAGCCGACGTTCAGCAACCATGAGCGTGCCTGGACCACGACCTCCGCCACGACGCTCGCGTTGGAGCTCGCCGTCGCGACGATGTCCCGCCAGCCGTCGAACACGCTCCCCGACGAGCACGGATCGACCCAAGGGAGCCGCAGACCGTGCTTGCGCGCATTGTTGAGGACGTACGCAAGCGCGTGACGCACCTCGCGCGGCGTGCGCAGGACTCGCGAGTGGAAGCGATCGGCGAGCACGCGGCCCGCACGCTGCCACAGCCGATTCAGCTTCTTCGCGAGTCGAACGCTCAACCCCTGCATGCCGCGTGACAACGACGCGGCATCCGGCGCTTCGACGAGCGCGTGTAGATGGTTCGATTGAATCGAGAAGTGGACGAGTCGCAAGCCGAAGCGTTCGCGACTGGCGCGGAAGACGTCGTGCACGAGCGCGAGCGTCTCCTTGCGGCGCAAGCTCGGACATTCGCGCACCAGCTTCAGGGTGACAAGGATCGGCAGGTGCCGGGTCACCGCCGACCGCGCACGGTGCGAGACGCCCGCCTTCTCACCGACGGGCTTGCGTCCCGCGCCCGGTCGTCTGCCGCCACGAGGCGAGAACGTGAGCTGGTGTATGCGCGGATGACTCCGACGCGCTCTCGAGACTTGCGAGTGAGACCGATCGAGCTGCATCGCTTCCCTCCAAGAGCAAAGACGCTCGTCGATCGTGACGGTGGCGAAGTACTTCGCGAAAAGATGTGTGAGCGCGACCGGGTTCGATTGAGCACACATCGAGCGAGAACGGAACCCGATCGACCTCGCAAACACCGCGGCCCTCCGACGCGTGCGACGCTCCCTCCCTCGCGAACAAACCGTCGCTGATTGAGCACAGATCGACCTCATCGATCGGCGGAGAGCCCTGGCCGATGGAAGGCTCGAATGCGCAGAGCGCCCGAGCGCCAGCGCTCTCGCGTGCGGCGCCCCTTGGGGGTCGATGCGCAACTCGACGTCCTCGCGGAGCGGAGGCGAAAGAACGGCGACCTTGGCGTGCGAAACGTTCGCCGCCCGCGGCGTGCGCGGTGACGGTCCGGGAGCGGAGCTCGAGCCCCGCTCCCGATCGCTTCAGTGAACGTGGATCGACGCGACCTGTGTCGTGTGCATGTTCTCCGCGCTCTGGAAGAGCAGCGTCGTCCCCGCCGTCGCCGGTGCGAGCGTGAAGCTCCAGCTCGCTTCGCCTTGCGCGTCGGCGATCACGGTGCCTCCGACGCGCGGACGGCCGAGGTCGAGCGTCACGCCCAGCGCGGGAACCTGCGTCGCGCCCGGGCGATGGCCGACGGAGAACGTCTGCATCGCTCCGGGCGTGGCACCGCGAACGCGCAGCGTCGCGCTCTGCCCCGCGAACACGATCGGAGCCTCGAGCTCGTACGGCGTCGGATCGACGAGTACGATCGCGGCCTCACCCGGCACGAGTGTGAGCGCGCTCACCGGCGCGTAGTCCACGCGCCACGCGCTCGGCAGCACGCCGTCGTAGGGCACGTCGCCTCCGCCGCTCTGCAGTGCGCGTTGGTACGTCGCACCGAGCGCGAACGTGCGCGTCGTCGTTCCGACGTTCAGATACACCTGCCCGTTCGAGTAGTCGCGCACGTAGACACCCTTCGCCGGATCGAAGAGCCCCGCGGCCGTGAGCGGCGGACTCGCGAGCGGAGCTCCGATCGGAATCGTGTACTCGGGCCACCACTCGGGCGACTGGCCCGTCTCGAAGTTCAGGAACGTGTGCCGGCCCTTGATCAGGAGGTAGCTCGCGAGCGAGTGCATGCGCTTCCACGCCGCATCGATCTGATAACTCTGACCGATCACGATCTTGTCCTGCGCGATCAAGCCGAGCAGTCGATCGCCCTGCGTCGTGAACGCTTCGAGCCCGTACTGCTCCCACACGTCGTAGCCGTAGCCCTCGATGAACACTCCGTCGGCGTGCGCGAAGTCGGTGACGTCGCGCGTCGTCACCCACGTGCCGACGTTCGGGATGAAGCGATAGCGGTTCTCGAAACGCCCGCGCATGAAGTCCATGAAGCGCGCCATCTTCTGCGACCAGGCGTTCTCGAACACCGGATCCACGCTGGGGAACGCCGGATTGAAGCCGCCCATGTAGCTCGGCACGAGGAAGCTGTCGGCGAAGAGGCCGTCGTCGTCGTTGTGCTCGAGCTGCTCGAGGATGCGCTCGGACCACCAGCGCTTCCAGGACGGGTCGTCGAGGTCGGCGAGGTACCAGCCCCACTGGCACTGGAACGTGCGCACGCCGTTCTGGTGCCAGAACCAGCTCTCGTGCACCGCGGAATCGCCCGGCCACTCCTGCACCCACGTGCCGTCGATCACGGCGTTGAATCCGCCGCTGGGATTGCAAGGCGCGCTCGTCTGTCGATAGCCGAGCCCTTGACCGAGCCGGTAGTGCAGCACGAGGAAGTCGGGGTTCACCGCGCGGTAGCGATCCGCGTCGGCGCGCGTCTGCTTCTGCGTGCCGGCGTAGTGGCGCGCGCAGAAGTCGACCTGCTGCGCGGAGAGCCCGGTCGAGTTCTGGTCGTTGAAGACGTGCACGCCGTAGCTCGTGTCCGGCGTCGGACGCGCGGGAGCTTGTGCGAGCGCGAACGCGCCGCCGATGGCGGTGCACGTCGAAACGAGAACGGACACGAAGCGCGCGCTGCCCGCGCGCATGGACGGAACGAACATGCAGAGATCCCCTTCTCGAGCTCGTCGCGGCGCGTCTGCCAGCGCGCCCTGCCGCGCAACCTCGACGAGGCTGCATCGGCGATCGGGAGGTGCGGAGTGTAGCGGCGCCGCGTGAACGCGCTCGCGAGAACGCACGCGTCCGGCCGTTGCAGCGCGGATCCGTGCCGAGCTCCTTCCGGGCGAACCCGGGCTCCGAGCGCGCGCTCCACGCGCCGTCCTGCGACCGCTCCGCGAGCGCAAGCCTCGCGCACGGCGGTCGTTCCGCGCACGGCGCCGATTCGACTCTGGGAGCAGCGCCACGCGTTCGCGCTCGACGCACCTCCGCCCGCCCCGTCGAGCCGACGGCTTCTCGCGCGCCATTGGCTCTCGCGCGGTACCCTGTGCGCCAGGTCGAACACCATGAGCTACACCCGCAATCTCCTGTTCGTGCTCGCGCTCGCCTCGAGCTCTCTCGCCCGCGCCGGTGTGATCGTCGTCGCCGACGACGGCAGCGGACAGTTCCCCGACCTCCCCGCCGCGATCGCGGCGGCCGCCGACGGCGACATCGTGCTCGTGAAGTCGGGCCGCTACACCGGGTTCACGATCAACAACAAGTCGCTCGACATCGTCGCCGAGCAGGGCGCGGCCGCGATCCTCCGCAGCCAGGTCTCGATCGTGCAGTTGAACAGCACGCGCAGCGTCACGCTCACCGGCCTTATTCTGCGCGGCCCGATCAACACGCCGCCCAATGCGCTGCCGGCGTTGAAGCTGATGAACAACCTGGGCTCGGTTCGCATCCAGGGTTGCGAGATCACCGGGCGCGGCGGCCCGTTGTGCCAGACCGACAGCTACGGCGCGGCGGGAGTCGAGGTCGTGAGCTGCCAGGACGTGTGCTTCGCCCGCTGCGGCATCACCGGCGGCGCGGCGGGCGACTTCGGCCCCGTCGGACACGGCGGCTACGGCGGCGACGGCTTGAGCGCCTGGAACTCGCGCATCGCCATCTACGATTGCACGATCGTCGCCGGCTTGGGCGCGAGCAGCGCGAGCGAATGCGGCGGCGCGCCGAACGGCGGTTTCGCCGGTGCCGGTGGCAACGCCGTGCGCTTCCTGTGGTCGCCGAACAACTTCATCTCGCGCACGTTCCTGCTCGGCGGCGATTGCGGAGCGAGCTCGGTCCCGAGCTGCCCCGGCGCGGGCATCTTCCTGTACGGCAACAGCACCGTGACGACGCTGCAGAGCCCGGCCGCGCACGGCAATCCGGTGCCGGGCGGCACGAGCGCGTGCACGCCGGTCGACGTGCTCGTCTCGCCGGGCACGACCTACTCGCCGATCGCGGGCGACGGCCGCGTGCTGACTTCGAAGCGCATCGTGCGCGAAGGCGCGATCCTGCGCATCGAGTTCCGCGGACAGCCCGGCGACCAGGTCGAGCTCGAGTTCGGCGACCGCGGCGGCCACGTGGCGTCGAACGCGTGGCGCGGCGTGAATCTCGTGCGCGGCGACAGCCTGATGCCCTTGCTGCAGGCAGGCGTGATCGACGCGAACGGAGAGTTGAGCCTGACCTGGACGATTCCGGACCTCGGTCCGGGCGTGCGCGGACGCAGGCTGTTCCTCCAGGCCCTGTTCCACGACGCGAGCGGCACGACCACGTATTCGGCGCCCGCGACGGTCGTCGTCGTCGATTCGACGCTCTGATCCTGCGCTGCGGAATCGGCGTGGCGTCACGAGTAGGATCTCGCGCGATGCCCGAGACCGACGTCGACCCGCTGTTCGTCGAGTTCCTGCGTCTGGGAGCTTCGGCAAACATCGACACCTTCTGCGCCGCGCATCGCGAGCATGGGCCGGCGCTGCGCGAGCTGCACGCGGAGTTCGAGCGCGTGCTCGCGCTGTGCCGCGCCGCGGGACGCAACGTGCTCCCCGGCGCGACGGAAACCACGCCCTCCGCGTTCGAGACCTCCGCGCCGTCGTCGAGCGAGCTCCTGCGGCGCATCGTCACGCAGGGCTCGAAGGGCGCGCGCTACCAGCTGCGCGGCGAGCTCGCGCGCGGCGGCATGGGCGTGATCCTGCGCGTGTGGGACGACGATCTGGGCCGCGAGCTCGCGATGAAGGTCGTGCTCGGCAGCGAGGGGGACGCCAAGGACGACGCGCTGCAGCGCGTCGACGAGCGCCGCATGGTGCGCTTCCTCGAGGAGGCGCAGATCACCGGCCAGCTCGATCACCCCGGCGTCGTGCCCGTGCACGAGCTCGGCCTCGACAGCCGCGGCCAGGTCTACTTCACGATGCGCCTCGTCAAGGGCCGCGATTTCGGGCGCATCCTCGAGCTCGTGCGCGACGCGCAGGAGGGCTGGAACCGCACGCGCGCGCTCGACGTGCTGCTGCGCGTGTGCGAAGCGATGGCCTACGCGCACTCCAAGGGCGTCGTGCACCGCGACCTGAAGCCCGCCAACGTGATGGTCGGCAAGTTCGGCGAGGTCTACGTCATGGACTGGGGCCTCGCGCGCGTCACCGGCCGCCCCGACGCGCACGACCTGCGCTTGCGCGACCCGGCCGCGGCGAGCTCCGTGCACACCGCGCGGCGCGAGGAGCGCCACGCCTCCGCCGATACGTCGCTCGTGACGATGGAAGGCGACGTCGTCGGCACTCCGGCCTACATGCCGCTCGAACAGGCGCGCGGACACATCGACGAGATCTCGGCGCGCTCGGACGTCTACGCGATCGGCGCGATGCTGTACCACCTGCTCGCGGGCGAGCCGCCGTACGTTCGAAGCGGCACGAAGACGACCAACTCGCAGGTGCTGAACGCGCTCCTCGAGGGTCCGCCCGCGCCGCTGCGCACGCTGCGCGACGACGTGCCGGCGGAGCTCGAGGCCATCTGCGAGAAGGCCATGGCGCGCGACATGAACGCGCGCTACGCCGGCACGCAGGAGCTCGCCGACGACCTGCGCGCGTTCCTCGAAGGGCGCGGTGCAGGCGTACGAGACCGGAGCGATCGTCGAGCTGGTGCAGGCGTGGGTGGCGCGCAGCGCCGGCATGGCCGCCGCGTTCTCGCGCGTCTCGTTCCTGGTCGCCGGTCTGATCGCCAGCCTGTGGCAGAAATCGCTCGCCGACCACAACGCCGCGCTCGCCGCGGAGCAGGCCGCCGAGGCGACGCGTCAAGGAGATCTCGCGCGGGACAACGCGACGCTCGCCGATCGACGCGCTCACGAAGCCGACGACGCCGCGCGGCGCGCCGAAGCGGTGCGCGACTTCCTCACCGGCATGCTCTCGAGCGCCAACCCGTTCAGCATGGAGCGCGGCGACATCCCCGTGAGCTCGCTCGTGAACGAAGCAGCGCGGCGCCTCGACGACGGACAGTTCGCGAACGACCCTCAATCGGAATTCGCGCTGCGCCGGACGCTCGGTGACACCTTCCAGGGTCTCGGCCTGTACCCGGAATCGGAACGAGAGCTGCGCCTGGCGACGGAGCTCCTCGGCCGGACGCCGCAGCCCGATCCCGCCGTCGCCATCGAGCTCGAGCTCAACCTCGCGGAGACGTTGAGCGGACGCGGCAACGCCGCCGAGGCGCAGACGCACATCGAGGCCGCGCAAGCCGCGCTCTCGACCGCGCCGCTCGATGCCGACCGGTTGCGCGTGCGCGCGCTCTACCTGCTCGCCGCCTGCCGCTACGACCAGGGCGCGACCCAGGAGGCGATCGAGCTCGCGCGCTCGGCGCTCGACCTGCGCGCGAAGTCCGACCCCGCGAACGAAACGGGACTGGCCAACCTGCGCCTCAAGCTCGCGTTCTACCTCGAGCAGCTCGGGCGCATCGACGAGGCGTTGAAGGAGCTCACGAGCGCGATCGACGTGCTGCGCGGCGGGGCTCAGGGCACGCGCATCGAATACAGCTCGGCCCTGCGGCGGCGTTCCGAGCTCGCGCAGACGCAACGCCGCTGGAAGGATGCCGTCGCGGACCTCAACGAGTCGCTGCGCATCCGCGAGGAGCTCTTCGGGGCCGACTCGCTGTACGTCGCCGACGTGATCGGAGGGCTCGCCAACTGCGAGTATGCGCTGGGACAGCTCGAGAGCGCAGAGATGCACGCCCGGCGCTGCCTCGACGTGCGCCGCCAGCGCCTCGGCGATCACAAGGACACGGCCACGGCGCTGACGGCGCTGGCCGCCGTGCTCGGCAAGTCCAACCGTCTCGGCGAGGCGCGCGCGCTGCTCGAGGAAGCGCTGGCGATGCGCCGCAAGGTGCTCGCTCCCGACAACGCCGGCATCGGCGATTGCCTGCGGCGCCTCTCGTGGATCGCGAGCGACGAAGGCGATCTCTCGCGCGCGGAAACGCTCCTGCGCGAGGCGCTCGAGAATTGG
>JBGATX010000007.1:0-70646 GCA_044228975.1 Planctomycetota bacterium
GTCCATTGGCGACTCCAGTGGCGCTCACGACCACGCTCCCCGTGCACGAGTCCCGCCGTCGGAGCTCGACCGTGTACAGGCGCAATTCGTCCGGCAGACGGCCCAGCTCGTACGGCACCGTGCGCGTTTCGTACCCGGGCACGGCGACGGAGAGCGCGAACGGGCCGAGGCTCGCGTCGTCGCCCGAGGAAGTCATCACCAGCGCGAAATCGAGCGACTCGAGATCGCGCGCATCCGCGCCGAGACCGAGCAGCAGCTCCGAGCCGTACTCCGCGCTGCCGATGCGCGGCTCGGCGCGCATCGAGGCGAACTGCAAGACGGATGCGGGCGACAATCCGCGTGGCAAGGCCGGCTGGCGACCGCTGTCGTCGATGACGCGCAAGCGCACGCCGAACGCGCGCACGACGACGAGGCGCAGGTCGTCGGTGCCGGGCTCGACGCCGTACGACGGACGCGCGGCGAGCAGCCCCTTTCCGCCGGCGGTGATCGAGTACGTGTGCTCGACGTCCAGGTCGTCGATCTCGAACCGGCCCGCGGCATCCGATTCGACCGTGTGCACTCCCGGATGACCCGCGAGTGCGCGCGTGAAGAGCTCCGGCCCGGCCGGACCGAGCGCGGATTCCCAGGCGACGACGCGCACGCCACTCACCGCCGTGCCATCGCGATCGACGATGTGACCGCCGATGCGCGCGGCCGGGCGCAGGTGGAGCATGACGCGGCGCTCGTCGACCGCCACGAAGCGCGTGCACAACGCGAAGCCCTGCTTGCGACAGATCAGTTGCGCGTACGAATCGCGCCAAGCGCGCTCGAGCGCTGCTGGCGCGATGTCGACGGCGCCGGATGCATCCGTCGAGCCGAGCTCGCGACCCTCGTCGCCCGCGGAGACGAAGAGCTGCGCTCCAACGATCGGCGTGTCGCCGCGATCCACGACGCGTATCGAGAGCGTCGAGCATGCAAGGCCGTTCGAGCCAATGGCTCCATCTCCAGGCGTGTCACGAGCGCTCGCGACGCTCGATCGCGCCGCGTCGAGCTGCGACATCGGCCGGAGCGGAAGCGCGGTTGATACGCGCCCGGCCGAAGTGTCGCGCGGCGGAGCCGATCCGCCGCGCTCGCCGCGCGGCGCGGCGGGACCGTCGGTCAAGAACCAAGCGAACGCCGAGGCAGCCACGATGGCGCCAGCCGCGACTCGCATGAAGGACATTTTCCGTTCGAGGGTCACGCGCGCACCTCCACGGTTTTCGAGCTACTGGCAACGGGCGAGATAGCGCACGAATCCGTGGGGATGCTCGCGGTCGGGGGGCGCCTGCACCCCGAAGGCAGTGCAAGCCGAAGCCGTGCTCATTCCGCTGCAATCGAACGAGCACGCGCCGGTCGCGACACCGTGGCCCTTGACGCTCGGAGGATAGAGAGCGATCTGGCAGCACGCCGTCGCGGGGACCGAACCGCAACCGCAAATCGCGGCTTGCACGGCGTGCAGGTGACCGTCAGCACCCAGGATCACGATCGTGGTGACGAGGCTGACGCAGCCCGCGCCGCACGGGAACAAGCATTCGAGCGTCGTCGGCGATCCGGGCGCCTCGTGAGTCGCGCCCGAACAGGCCGGTGTCGGCACCGGTTTCGTGTGGAGCGGCGGCCATACGACGACACAGACGAGCATTGCGAGTGTCTTCAACATGAGCAGACTCCAGAAGAATCAATGACGAACGGCAGAATGGTTCTGCAGCGCGTTGCAAAGGTGCGCCATTCGGTGGCGACCACCAGAGGTGGTTCACGCGCCGAAGGCAGCACGAGCGGAGCGAACTGCATTGGGATTCGATCCAAACGGCATTGCCATCGAATTGTCACGCGCGAGGTCCGGGGAAGCGGCTCCCGCGCGTCGATTGACTTGTACTCCTGCCCGCCGAGGTGGTCAATCGAGCTCTCCAGTCCTCGGCAAACTCGTTCCCAATCGAGCATTGGAGGGGCAATCGTCTCCACGTCGGCGACGTCGGCGCATGCGCGGATGCTCGCCCGCGCCTCGTGACGCTCTCGCAGCCTGCGCAATCGCCGAGTGTCGTGAGTCTCACTTCCCCGGATCGGAGGACGGAGGACCTCAGCTCGACGAGCGCGCCGAATCCGGGGCCCGTCGGCCGGCAAGTGTGCCGCCGTCGCCCGACGCCTCGGCTCGCCGACGTCGAGAGGAGCGCGATCGCACGTGATCCGCGAACGCGTGCGCTTCCACGCGACTCAACCGATCGACTCCTTGAAGCTGAGTCGGGGCAGCGCCTTCGAGATGGCCTTGGTCCCCTCCTCGGTGACCTTGGACTTGCCCACGAGCAGCACCTCGAGCGTCGTCAGCTTCGCGAGGTGCTCGAGCCCCGCGTCGCCGACCTGCGTGTCGAAGACGCTGAGCTTCTTGAGCTTGCCGAACGCCGCGAGGCGCGCGAGGCCAGCGTCCGTCACCTGCGTGCCGCCGATGAGCAGCGTCTCGAGCTCGCGATTGCCGAGCAGGTGCGCGAGGCCCGCGTCCGTGAGCTGCGTGCGGAACAGATTGATCGAGCGCAACGACGTGAGCTCGTTCAAGTGCGCCACGCCGGCGTCGCTGACATGCGTGAGCCGCAGGTCGAGCGCGCGCAGCGAGCGCAACGATCCGATGCGCTCGAGATCCGCATCCGACACGCCACTGCCGTGCAGATCGACCTTGACGATGGGCTGTCCGGGCAAGGACGTGTCGCGCTCGATCAGCCCGCCGAGCGCGGCGATTGCCGTGGCGGTCTCGGTGTCACGCAGCACCGGCGTCGACGAGCCGCAACCGATGGAGACGAGCAATGCGCTGACGCACAGGAGTCGAAGGAGCATGGGAAGTTCTCGTGTGAGTGTTCGATCGGACGTTGCGCGACGCGCGCCGGATCGCGACGGATCGTAGCGCGCGTGCCGTGAAGACCGCTGGCGCGCCACGTGCGAGCCCGGCAAGAGTTGCGCGACGGGAGTGCGCGGTTCCGGACATCAGCCCGCTCGCGTCCGTTCGTGAGCTGGAGCCGCGGGACGCTGGAGCTCGGTGGCTGGATCCCTGCCGCGCACTCCTCCGTCGCGGGTTGATTCGGCGCGCAAGCCGGCAGCTCGCCCGCGCGAGGCCGACGCTCGCGTCGGGTGTCTCGCGTGCCCATCTGCGTGAGCCCCGAACGAATGGGGAACCGGGAGCGAGCGCCGGGCTCCCGAGTGCGGCCACGGAATGTCGACGGACCGAGGTCGACGCTCGATCGCTGCACCGCTCCCGTGACGGACGGTCGATGGTCGCGACGGCAGCACGCTCGACCCGTGCAACGGCGGATTTCTCAAGAAGGCTGACCCCGATTCGCGAGCGTGTCGTTCCGGGTCTCAGCCATGCACACCCCCCGATCCCAGCCGATCCGCGCGCCCTCGCACCGCAACTCACCCCGCTCCGCTACCTTCAACCGCCCCGGCCGAACGACCCCGCTCGCCGCCATGCCTGCAACGACCCCCGACGCCTCGGACGCCTGGTTCGAAGACATCGCCTGGGTGCGCGGCCTCGCGCGCGCTGTGGTCAGCGACCCGCATGCGGCCGAGGACCTCGCGCAGGACGTCCTGGTTTCGGCCGTCGAGCATCCGCCCGCGGAGCACATTCCCTGGCACACCGCGATCGCGACGCGCGTGCGCAATGGCGCGATCTCGCTCTACCGCACGAGCAGCCGCCGCAAGCAGCGCGAGAGCTGGGTCGCACGCGCGGAGGCGGCGGAGGACACGCAGCTCGAGACGAGCGAGCGCCTCGCGATCGTGCGCGAGCTCGTCGATTGCGTCGACAAGCTCGACGAGCCGTATCGCAGCGTCGTGCGCCTGCGCTACTTCGACGAGCTGATGCCGCGCGACATCGCGCGACGCACCGGACGCAAGCTGGACACGGTCAAGGTGCAGTTGAAGCGCGGCCTGGAACAGCTGCGCGCGGAACTCGACCGCAAGCACGGCGGTAAGCGCGACGAGTGGATGACGGCGTTGCTGCCGCTCGCACGGTTGCCCGAGGGAGCGGCAATCGCGGCGAAAGCGGTGAGAGCCCGCGCAGGTGCCGCGCTCCTCGGCGCCTGCACGTTGATCGCGATCACGTTCTTGGTCTGGCGCGAACGAGTCGAGCCTGCGGCGGCGCCACTCGTCGGCGCGCATCCGGTCCAGAGCCTCGGCAGCGCGCTCGCGCTCGACCGCACGCTCGCGTCGGAGCTCGAGAACACGGGCGACGATGCCCGGCACTCCGTCCTGGCGACGCGTGAGCTCGAAGTGCAGGTCGTCCTCAGCGGCTCGCACCAGCCCGTCCCCAACGCACGTCTGGAGTGGTGGCCGCTACCGGCGGACAAGTACATCGAGTGGCGCATCGAGGCCTGGTTTCGCGAGGGCACGCTCGAGGCGCACACGCGGATGGGCGTGATCTCCACGACCGCGGACGATCAGGGCCGAAGCGCCATTGCCGGCGATGCGTCCGCGTACCTCGTCACCGCGACGATTGCAGGCGCTTGGGGCAAGTGCACGATCCGGAGAGCGAGCGGCGCGTCGAACTTGCTCGAGATTCGACCGGACGCCGACGTTCCCGTTCATGTCCTGGACGTCCACGGTGCGCCGGTGGGAGACGTGCGCGTTCAGCTCAGCGCGCGCGGATGCGAACCCGAGTACCTGTGCGCGGACACCGACCGTTCGCGCGGCATCGCCGTCCTGCGGCACGCAGGCTACGTGCTCCATGCGACGGATTCGGCCTGCATGGCGAGCGCGCGGGTCAGCGTGTGCTCGATCGGATTCGATGCGAGGAGCGTCGTACGGTCGGGCTTCGCGCTGGACCGCGCCAACCTTCCATCGACTCCGATCCGCCTGCAATTCGAAGAGCCGTTCGGGATGTGCGCGATGGAGATCCACGAGCCGGACGACGCGCAGGCCTTCCGACAGCACCGACCGTTCGTGCGCGTCGGGGAGGACTTCTTCAGCACGAACACCGAGAACGGCCGTTTCGTGTTCCCGGCGGCCCTCGGTTGGAACCTCACTGCGTCCTGCGATTGCACGCTCGGAGTGGACGAAGGGCTTCAGACGCACGCTCACGCCATGGCGATCATCCGGGGTCCGCGCGCCGACCAGGACTGGATCGAGATCGAGCCGACGCGTGAGGCGGACCCGGAACGATGCCGCGTGCGTGGACGTCTGCTCGACGAAGCAGGGCTCGTCCTGGCCGGCACGCGACTGGGAATCACCGTCGGCGTGGAAACCATCCAGGACGTGTTCCGGGAGAGCCTGATCGAAACGACGACCGACCGAACCGGACACTTCGACCTGCGTGTACTGAAGGACCACACGACGGCGCGATACTCGCCCGACGAGCCCACGAGGTTCTTCGTCTGCCGCGTGGGTGAGAACGGCGAGCCGGATTCGGCCGCACGTTGCACGATCGCGATCCGCGACGGAGAGTTCGACCTTGGAGACGTCCAGCTGGCCTGCGCGTCCTTCTTCGTCGCCGGCGGCACCGTGGTCGACGAATCCGGCGCTCCGGTGCCCAAGGCGATGATCAACTGGCAGATGCCGACGGACGAAGGCGATGGTTCATGGCGTCGTTTCCATGCCGGCACGGACGGTCGTTTCGTGATCCTCGGAGAGGGAGTCCCGCAGCGCGACTTCTGGATCGTTGCGTCCGCTCCGGACCACGCGAGTGCACCGCAGACGGTGACGGCTGGACGGCGCGATCTCACGATCGCTCTGGGCCGCACGAGCTCGATCTCCGGTCGCGTCGTCATGCATCCGTCCATGAGCTCCGCGACGCTGTACGCCGCAGCCGTGGGCGAGGACTTCCAAGCACTGAGCATCGGCAAGTCGGGATCGCTCGGCGACGCGGCCGCGTTCGGCGGTTCCGTCGCGGTGGTCGCGCCGGATGGCACGTTCTCCATCCATGGTCTCGCGCCCGGACCGCACTGCGTCGCGATCCATCGCGCTCCGCTCTGGGAGAAACGGTCGCCTCGCGCTGATCGGGCGCTGAGCCTGTGCGTCATCCACCATGTGGAGGCCACGCCCGAGCCGGCCGCATCGGATCCGCGCTTGAACCCGCTCGACCTTGGCGACGACCTCCGCTCGATCGCGGTTCGCGTGCGAGATGCCGAGGGCGAGCCCGTGCCCTACGCCCGGATCGAAGTCGCCTGGAACGACGAGCTGAACTCCAGCGTCGAGTCGACCACCTGCGACGCGGCGGGGGCTTGCCGCGTGTTCGTCTCCGGCAGTCACAACCGTGTGACGGTCCGCGCGCGCGAGTTCCTTCCGTGCGAGCTGCAAAGCGCGATGCGCGACATCGAGGCCGTGCTCACGCGCTGTCCCGACGTGACGTTCCGGATCGGCGACCCGGTGCCCGTGCTCGGATCCCGGTTCACGCTGTCCGCGCGACTCTCCGTGGTCGATGCTGACGGCACGCCCTTCGATTCCGTCTTCGTCGGACCGTTCGATTCCGATGGCGTCGCCCGCCAGCGCTTGCCGTACGTGGGAACGGTCCAGATCGACTGGCTCGTGACGAAGGTGCGCGATGCAACCGCCACTCGACTCGACTCGGATCGACAGATCTCCGAATGGGTTGGGCGCCGGGAGATCGAGATTCGTGCGGAGGATGCGCCGCGGATCACGCTCTCTCCCCCAGATCCCGAACGGCTCGCGGCCGAGATGCGCGGGCTCGACGAGAGATAGGCTCGACAACGCACCGCGCGCGTCGCCGCCGACCAGCAATTCGACCTTTGCCGCGCGAGTTCGCGTCCCTCGCCGTCGACCGACTGCGCAGGCATCGTCGCGCTCGATCGTTCGGCTTCCGGTCGAGCGCCACCGGTGCGCTCCGATAGACTTCCGCCCCCATGTTCACAGCGCGCTCCCCCCTCCATCTCGCCGTCCTCGCGCTCGTCCTTTCGTCCTGCCGCAGCATCGGTTGGGAGGGCGAGATCAAGCGCTGGGGCACCGTGGTCGAGGTCATGCGCGACGGGCGCACCGAAGGGCGCGTGCGCCTGGTCGATGCGGCGCAAGGACCCGAGACGATCGGTGTCGGTGCTCTCGAAGGGCTTGCGGGCGAGATCTCGATCGTCGACGGGGCGACGTGGACGTCGCGCGTCGGACCGAACGGGCGCGTGACGACGTTGCACGGCAGCGCGCAGGACGAGCGCGCGACCTTCCTCGTCACGGCCGATGTCGGCGACTGGGTCGAGATCCCGATCGAGGTCGACATGGATCTCGATCAGTTCGTGCAGCTCACCGGCTGGCGAGGTGGCGACTGGAACAGCGTGCCGTTCGTGGTGAAGGGCAAGCTCGAGGCGTTGCGCTCGCACGTCGTGAACGGCGCTTGCCCGAAATCGAGCGCGGCCGTCGGCGCGCACGCTCCCGCGCGGCGCGACTCGGAGGACGTCTTCGGCATGCTCGTCGGTTTCTGGACGCGCGACACGTCGGGCACGCTCACCCATCCGGGGGAGTCGCTGCACGTGCACGCGATCGTCAACGGCGACGGCGGCGGCTACACGTCACACGTCGAGAGCGTGCGCCTCTCCGCCGGCTCGATCGTGCGCGTGCCGCGCCAGCAGCAATGGGTCAGCCGCCAACGCTCGAGCGCGCGCTAGTACGGTACACGGCATCTTTCTCACCGATTCGCGCTCGGATGAGCGTGATCGCGCGGGGTCGGTGTGCGGTCGTGAGCGAATCGGTGAGAAAGATGCCGTGTACCGTACGGCTACGACGCGCGCTTCTCGGTTTCGTCGTCGCGGTCGCGCAGGGCGTGACGCAGCTTGTCGCCCAGGCGGTTGGGCAGGCCGGGTGAGCCGCTCTCCTTCTCGGTCGCTCGTTCGCGTTCGCGCTCGCGGTAGCCGAGCAGGTTCTCCGCCTCGTCGGTGAAGATGCGCCGGCCGTCGGCGGTGAGCAGCGAGAGCAGCATGCGCTCGCGCGGCGGATCGAGCTCGACGACGCGCACGGAGACGCGCGAACCGGGCGCGAGCGACACGTCGGGCACGCGACCGGGCGTGAAGCCGGTCTGCGAGAAGGGCAGGAAGCCCTCGATGCCCTGGCGCACGCTGACGAACACGCCCGCGTCGATGACGCGCGTCACGCGGCCGACGACGATCTCGCCGATGCCGAACGCGTCGTGCGCGAACTCCCACGGGCTCTGCACCATCTGTTTCAGGCCCAGACCGATGCGCTTGCCGCCCTGCTTGATGTGCAGGACGCGCAGGTCGAGCGCCTGGCCGAGGCGCACGAGCTGCGTCACGTCCTCGACGTGCTCGTGCGCGAGGTTGGAGACGTGCACCAGGCCCGTGAGGCCCTTTCCGAACGCGACGAACGCGCCGTAGGGCTCGATGCGCGTCACGCGGCCCTGCACGACGTCGCCGGGCTTCAATGCGCCGACGAGGCGCGAATGCTCGCTCTCGCGTTCGCGTTGCACGACGAGCTTGCGCGAGACGGTCACGCGCTGGCGGCGCGCGTCGACTTCGATCACTTCGCAGGTGAACGTGCGGCCGACGAGCGCTCGCGGATCGTCCGTGCGATCGAGACCCGTGTGCGAACGTGGAAGGAACGCGTGCAGCGGGCCGATCTTGACCTCGAGACCGCCCGGAGTGAGGCGCACGACGTGCGCCTGCACGAGGCTGCCGACTTCCATGCGCTCCCACGTGACGAGGGGCTGCGCGTGGGCGAGCTGCAGCACCCACAGTCCTTCTTCCTGCCCGCGCAACGTGTACTCGTGCGTCGCGCCGATCTCCGGCGGCGCAGCGAACGCGCTCACGTCGATCACGCCTTGCATGCGCGGTCCGAGCTCGACGAACACGTCTCGGCCGTGGCGTCCGACGACGGCGCCCGTGTGGACCTGGAGCGTGTGCCGGCCGTGCTGAGGGTGGCCGCTCGACGCAGGGGGTCCGAGATCCATGGCGGGCTCCTCTCCAGAGAATAGCCGCTGGAGGCGCGCGAGCCGCCATCGACTACGCACGTCGACGCAGCGCGGATCTACGCGTTCGGCCCCGCGACGCTCCGACGATCACCGCATGGCCGCATCCGGCGCAGCGTGCGATCCATGAATGGGTACTCGGAGCTTTCGCCCAGTCACTCCCGGGAACCTGCGACTTCGTTCCAAAGGAACTTCGCCATGAGCACCGCCACGATTGCCGCACGCGCCACGAACCTCGACCACGCACACGTCGCATCCGCCCGCCCGTGGCGCGTCTCCGCGCATGCGGCGCTGCTCGTCTGGACGGCACTGTTCGCGGCCTACGGCGCGCGCGTCGCGATCGATGCGGGACCGGCGCATCTCTTCCAGCTCACGTTCTTCCTCGGTGGCCTCGTATTGATCCTCGGGCTGAGCTGGAGCCTGCCGTTCCTGGGCGCGCTGCTCACGGCGAGCCTCAGCGCCGCAGCCTGGGTCTTCGTCGACGCCACTCCGACGAACAACTGGCTCGGCCTCGCGGGTCTGGCGGTCGCCATCGTGCTCATGCGCACCTGGATCGCGGAACGCCGCGAATACGGTACACGGCATCTTTCTCACCGATTCGCCCGCGGATGAGCGCGATCGCCCGGCAGCGGTGTGCGTTCGCGTGCGAATCGGTGAGAAAGATGCCGTGTACCGTACGTCGTCACGGCGCGCGGATCGTTCCGTCCGGCGCGAGCCAGTCCGGCCGTGAGCGCAGCTTGATCGGACGCTCGTCGGAAGGGTGCGCGAAGCGCAGGCCCGCGGCGTGCAGGAAGTAGCCGCCGACGCCCGGCGGCACGTCGCTCGCGATGCCTCCGCCGACGCCGAAGAGCTCGTCCCCCACGATCGGCGCGCCGCACGCCGCGAGGTGGATGCGGATCTGATCGGCGCGGCCGGTGATCGGCTGCGCCGCGACGAGCGAACGCTCGCGCTCCGGCTCGCGCCGCAGCACGCGCACGCGCGTGTGCGAGCTCTTCCCGTCCGGCTGCGCGCACCAGATCGTCAAGTCTCCGTGCTCGATCGGGCCGATGGGATGGCGCGCCTGGATCGAATCGGGGAGCGAAGTCCCGCGCACCAGCGCGAAGTACGTCTTGCACGGCTCGAGGCGCCGGAACTGTGCCGAGAGATGTCCGCGCGCCGCGCTGTCGAGCCCGAAGAGCACGAGACCCGACGTGCCGCGTCCGAGCCGGTGTACCGGCGACGCGTCGGCGCGCTGGGGAGCGCTCACGCGCACCTGGTGCCACAACGTGTGCTCGAGAAACGGTCCGCCGGGCTGCACCTGCAATCCCGACGGCTTCTCGACGACGAGCACGCGCTCGTCCTCGTACGCCACGCTGAACGCGAGCGGCACTCCGGGCTCTTCCCACGGCGGACGGTGGAACTCGAGGAAATCGCCGCGGCGCACGAGCTCGTCGACGCGCGCGACGCGCCCGTTGAGACGCACTCGTCCCTCGTCGATCGCCGCGCGCCAGGCCTCCGGCGTAAAGTGCGTGAAGCGCGTGACGTGGTAGTCGAGCACGCACAGGCCGTCGTACTCCGGCTGCACGCGGCCGTGGTAGACGTAGCCGGAGTTCATCGCCGGCGCGGGCGCGGATCGGGAGCTCATTCGATGCGCGCGGCGCGATTCACTGGCCTTGCACCTTGTCGGGCACGGTCGCCGGCGCGCCCTCGGCGCCGACGCGCTGGATCGCGGCCTGGATCTCCTTGCGGTGCAAGTTGCCCAGATGTCCGCCGGCGGGGAAGAGCTGCGCGCGCTCGCCCAGGTGATCGCGCAGCCACTGCACGTCCTCCGGCCGCAGGAGGAAGTCGTTCTCGTTGGCGAAGACGCGCACGCGCGGGTTCGCCTCGAGCCCGGCCGCGATCGAGCGCAGGTCGGACTCGTCGAAGAGCGTGCGCGCGCCGGCCTCGTCGAGGCGGATGCGCGGGTCGCGCTCGGCGTAGTACGGCAGCAGGAACGCGTAGAAGTACTCGAGGTAGGAATAGGTCGACGCCTCGCGGAACGCCGGCGCGCGGCGCAAGTAGGAGCGCGGCGTCTTCAGCACGCCGCGATCGTGCCGATCCTGCGTCTGAAGCAGCGTGAACTGCAGGTCCATGCGGAATGCCAAGCCGATCAGGAACTGCGATTCGACCTGCGTGAACGGCAGCTCCGCGCCGGGGGTGAGCTGCCCGCCGCCGAGGTAGAGCACCTTGGCGAAGATCTCGTCGATGCGCTGCTGGCGCTCCTCGACCGGGAACGCGAGCGGCGCGTTGTAGAAGCGGTCGAGCTGGTGCATCGAATGCTCGAGGCTCACCGGCGGATCGAGCGCGAGGTAGAGCGCGAAGTCGAGCAGACCCGCGCGGCTCGCTTCGCCTTGATGCGCGGCGATGTGCAGCGCCTGGCAAGCCCCCATCGAGATTCCCGCCAGCCGGCGCGAGCTCGCGCGTCCGGGATCGCGCGCTTCGAGCGCCGCGTCGATCGCCGTCAGCACGCGGTGCAGGTCGAGCGCGTCGACGGGCACGTAGCCCGGTTGATCGACGCTCGCGGCGTGTCGGATGAACTCCCAGTTCGTCGGGTTCGAGACGGTGACGACGGAGCAGCCCGACGCGTAGAGGAGCTCCGCCAGGCCCAGGCTCGAATCGCTCAGCCGATGTCCGCCGAGCCCCGGCACGACGTAGTAGAGCGGCGCCTGCTCCGGCTGCATCCACACGGTGTACGGCAGCTCGTGATCCTTCGAGAGCAGCACGCGATCCGTGCGGCCCTTCTCGGCGAAATGCGGGTCCTCGGCCTTGAGGAAGATCGCTTCGAGCGTCTGCGTCGCCGCGCTCTCGTCGCTCTTCCACGAGAAGTCGGTCACGTCGACCTCGCGATCGAGCGTGAACAGCGTGCGCGCGGGCTCGTACGCGTCGTAGTTCGAGAGGATCAGGCGGAACGTCGGATCGAGCGCGTCGCTGGCCTGGTTCAGCCCGCGCAACGCCGCCAGGCGCAGGTCGAGGTTCACGGGATCCGCGTATGCGTCACCGATGCGCCCGATGCCGTCGCGCGTCGTGCTCGGCCCGAGCACGGGCAGGTAGAGGTACGTGCTGTTCTTCCAGCCCCAGTTGGCGAACGTCTGGCCGAAATCCTCGGCGTGCGGATGCAGGCCCCACTCGGTCGCGGGATCGAACAGGCCGAGCAGGCCGACGGTCGTGTTCGTGGCGAAACGCAGCGTCTCGTCGCGCGCCCAGCTCCACTTGCCCTGCAGCAGGTTGTTGATCACGCGCACCGGATAGGCCCAGTGCGTGCCGGCGAGCGCGAGATGCTGGCGCGCTTCGTCGGGCACGATCAAGCGGTAGAACCAGGCGATCGGCGCGATGACGCAGCGCTTGAGCGTGAAGTCGAACATCGAGCTGATGCGGTTCGCCGGCTCGAGCGGATCGTCGACGTGCGGGAAGGGCAGTTCCTCCTGATGGAAGTACACCGCGCCCGGCCCGTCGTACTTCGACCAGTCGCGGCACTCGAAGGTCGAACGGCAGCTCTCCAGTCCAGCGATCGGCGCGAGCGCGAGGACCAGCGCGCGCAACCAGCGCCGCAGGCTCCGAGCGCGACGCACGACCTCGCCGGAGCGCGCGGCGCGCAGACTGGGATCCGTTCGTTGCACGCGCGCAAGACTCTATCGGGAGCGCAACGCCGCGTCTCACACGAAACACGATGTCGCGCCACGAACGAGCGCGTGACGGCACGCGCCGGAGAGAGCTCGCCCGCGCTCGCGCGGCCCCGCGTTCGCAAGCGACTCCGGGCCGCGCGCATCCAGCGCGTCGCACGCTGGCGCGCGTGGCGTGCTCCCGCGTAGCCTGCATGGACGCAGGACGCACATGTCGACATCTTCCACGCGCTCCCATCGGCGACTCCCGCTGATCCTGCTCGGCGTGTGGCTCGCGAGCGCGATCGCGCTCGGCATCGCGCCGCTCTATCGCAGCGACTGGGCGCTCGAGAACGCGCTCGGCGTGGCCGCGGTGCTCGGCCTGGTGCTCAGCGCGCGGCGCTTCCCGCTCTCGAAGCTCTCCTACACGTCGATCTTCGTGCTGCTGATGCTGCACACGCTCGGGGCGCACTACACCTATTCCGAAGTCCCCTACGACGCCTGGTTCCGCGCGGCGACCGGGCGCGGGCTCAACGAGCTCTTCGGTTTCCAGCGCAACCACTACGACCGCCTGGTTCACTTCACCTACGGCCTCTTGATCGCCTACCCGATCCGCGAGGTCTTCGTGCGCATCGCCGACGTGCGCGGTTTCTGGGGCTACGTGCTGCCGCTCGACGTGATCATGTCGACGTCGATGCTGTACGAGCTGCTCGAGTGGGCCGCGGCGGAGATCGTCGGCGGAGATCTCGGCCAGGCCTACCTGGGGACGCAGGGCGACGAGTGGGACGCGCACAAGGACATGGCGCTGGCGACGCTGGGCGCGATTCTCGCGCTCTCGATCACGGCCGTGATCCATCGCCGCCTCAACCGCGACTTCCATCGCGAGTGGGCCGAGAGCCTGCGCGTGAAGCGCAAGCAGCCGCTGGGCGAGGTCGAAGCGGCGCGTCTGAAATCGAACTGAGCTCTCACGCGCGCGGCGGGAAGACGAACTCGAGCGGCGAGCGCAGCATGCGCCGCAAGAGCGCCGTCACGAAACGCCGCTGGTCGATCCAGCCGGCGTCGCGCGCGCGCAGGGCCAGGCGCAGGGCGAGCGCGAAGCTCACGCCGAGATTGAGCGCGAAGATCAGCCCGATCCCGAGGAACACCGGCCAGAGTGCCGTGCTCTCGCGCGCTTCGCCGCTCATCGAGCACAACGCCAAGGCCAGCATGCCCGTCGACAACGTCACGTGCCGCACGTCGAGCGGCAGGCCGAAGAAGCGCCCGACGCTCGAGGTCATGCCGAGCAGGAAGCCGAGCGAGGTGTTCACCCCCCAGCCCGAGAGGTTGAGCTCGACGAAGCGCGCCAGCTTGCGCATGCGCTCGACGCCGAAGCGCGCTCCGAGTCGGTGCTCGGCGATCGCGGCGGGCAGCCGGCGGTACACGGCCCAGTTCTCGATCGCGCCGCCGATCAAGCTCGCCATCCACAGGATCACGCCGGTCAGCGCGGCGTAGAAGACGGTCAAGCTCTTCCACGGGTGCAGCGAGTGCAGCACGTACTCCGCCTGCTCCGCGGTGAGCAGCGGCGCCCCGCGCAGCGCGACCCATGCGGCGTGCAGCCCCCACGCGCCGAGCGAGACGAAGACGATGTTCGAGAGCGCCGCGGCGAGCTGCGAACGCACGATGCGCGCGGCGTGCGTCACGAGCTCCTCGGTGCTGCCCGGTCCGGCGCGGCGCATCGTCTCGGCCAGCGCCGCGGCGGTCATCGACGGCTGCTTCGTCGCCAGCGTGAAACCCAGGTGCTGGATCGCGACGAAGCTGAGCGCGTAGTTCGTGCTCGCGAGCAGCCCCTGGACGAAGAGCGGCCCGCCGAACGCGGTGATCGCGAGCTTGAGCGCGGCCGTGATCGTCGTCAGCGCGCCGCCGCCGGCAGCGGTGCCGAGCATCGCGAAGTACTCAGCGCGCGTGGTCGTGATGTAGTGCTCACCCGTACGTCCCGCGCGCTCGATCACGCGCCGCGCGAGCAGGCGCAGGTTCTGGCGCAGGAGCGCGCGCAGGCTCGCGTCCGAGCGTTTCGCGCGCACGAGCTCGAGCCACAGCCGCGCAGCGTGCCCGGCCGCTTCGGGGCGCGAGCGGGCGAAGAGCACGGCGACGAGATGCTCCATGCGCGTCAGGCTCGCCTCGATCGCGTCGATCGCGTAGACGAGCTGCAGGCTGACTCCGGTCGCCTCGAGGTGCGCGTGCACGCCGTCGCAGGCGCGGCGCGCGTCCGCGACGGTCGCGTGCCAGCGTTCGAGGCGCGCGTCGTGCTCCCCGGGCTGGTCCTCGGCCTTGCGCGCGTCGAGCAGCTCCTGCGTGCGCAGCACGAGGCGATGGAACGCCGAGGCGCGCACCGCGGAGTCGTCGAGGCGCACGCGCAGCGCTTCGCCGAGGCCCAGCGCCGCGATGCGCGTCGCGAGCAGCGTGAGCGCCTCCTCGGCCGCCTCGACGAGCGGGCGCGTGTCCAGTCCCGCCGCGTGCACGCGTTCGATGACTTGCGCGAGCTCGTGACCGCGCGCGCGCGCGAGTTCGGCGTAGTGCTCGCGGCGCGGGAGGAAGTGCGCGAGAGCGCGCGCGAGCTCGCCTTCGTCGCGCGGACGCGGCAGGAACTTGCGTGCGAGGCGATCGGTGGTCTCCTCCCACAAGCCGCGATCGTTGGGCAGGCCGTCGTCGGCGAGCAGGCCGATCGCTTGCGTCTCGCGCGCGACGGCGGAGATCCCGCGCGCCAGCGCCGCGCGCGCCGCGGGATCGGACTCGATGCGCGCGACGAGCGGACTCGCGACGCCGGCCGGGACGCCGGCAGTGCTCAGTCCGGCGCGTGCGAGCTCCGCCAGCGCTCCGATGCGCTCACCGGGCGTGCGTGCGTCGACGAGCGCGCGCAACGCGGGCTCGAGCCCGTCCTCGCCCGGCCGGATCGCGGTCTCCGACTGCGGCGACGACGACGCCGAAGGCGTCGCTTGCGCCGGGGGGCCGGATCCGTCGACGGACGATTCACTCGAACTCATTCGCCGCGGAGCGTAGCGACGTGTCGCGCCCTTGCGGCGGAATCGCGTCGCACGCACGCGCGGGGGCGGTCGAAGCGGCGCCGCGTCGAGACCCGGCACCGGGAAAGCAAGGCCGGCTCGACACGCAGGATTCACGCCGCCGCGTGCGCCTTATGCGTTCGCCGACGCGCGCGCGCTCGGCGCGCGGACGGATCACGGCGCGACGCGAAGCCTATGCGCGCGCGCTTCGAAGTCGGCGAGCGGCGCGCTGCGCGCAACGCGGTGAGCACGAGAATTCGATCGAAGGAGCGCGACGCGCGCGCACCGCCGAAGTCTCGATCACCGGGCTCACGCAACATGAAAGTCCTCTTCGTCAGCGAATACCTGCCTCAGGAGATGCTCGGGATCATGTGGCTCTCGCGCGCCATCAAGGATGGCGGCCACCAGACCAAGGCGATCTTCGTCCCCGACCGGAACTGGCTCGACAAGGTGCGCGAGTACGCCCCTGACGTCGTGTGCTCCTCGGTCACGACCGGGATGCACCTCTACCTCGCGGACATCAACCGCAGCATCAAGAAGGTGATGCCGAACGTGGTCAGCGTCTTCGGCGGCCCGCACGCGACCTTCAGCCCCGAGTACGTCGAGACCGAGGGCGTCGACGCGGTTTGCCGCGGCGAGGGCGAGGGAGCGATCGTCGAGCTGCTCGATCGCATGCGCGACGGCCGCGACTACTACGACGTCGAGAACTTCTGGTTCAAGCGCCGCGACACCGGCGAGATCGTCAAGAACGGCCAGCGCCCGCTGGTCAAGGACATCGACAGCCTGGGGTTCCCCGACCGCGAGGTCGTGTACGACGCGGGCGCGATCTACCGCGACACGGACCGCAAGGTGTTCGTGAGCCAGCGCGGCTGCCCGATGCCGTGCTCCTTCTGCTTCCATCACGCGATGAAGAAGAAGATCTACTCGGCGCGCAACAGCGAGTACGTGCGCAAGCGTTCGGTCACGCACCTGCTGGAAGAGATCAAGCAGGTGCGCGCGAAGTACAACCTGAAGTTCGTCCACTTCGTCGACGACATCTTCAACCTGCGCAACGACTGGCTGGACGAGTTCTGCGAGCGTTATCCCAAGGAGATCGGCCTGCCCTTCGACGTGATCTTGATGGCCAACATGACCACCGAGAAGCACATCGAGAAGCTGCGCTCCGCCGGCTGCGTCTACGCGCGCATCGCCTTCGAGGCCGCGAGCGATCACGTGCGCAACGCGGTCTTCCGCAAGAACACGACGCGCCAGCAGCTGCTCGACGCCGCGGGCTGGATCAGGAAGCACGGCATCCGCCTGGGCTCGCTCAACATCCTCGGCGGGCCGGGCGGCACGATCGAGGACGAGTTCGAGACGATCAAGCTCAACATCGAGGCCAAGGTCGACCATCCGATGGTGTCCTTGATGCAGCCCTACCCGATGTTTGACATCGAGGAGACCACGCGCGAGATGGGCTACGCCGTCGCGAGCCTCGACCAGTTCCCGCACAACTTCCGCCGCACGGCGCCGATCCTCTCGGACCATCGCCACCAGATCGAGAACCTGCAGAAGTTCTTCCCGCTCGTCGTGCGCAATCCCTGGTTGATGCGCTTCGTGCCGACCTTGATCAAGGCCAAGTGGATGTACCGGCCGTACCTGATCATGTTCATGCTGCACGCCGAGTACCTCGTCGCCGAGCAGGCGATGATCTACGCCAGCGCGCAGGGCCTCTCGGGTCCGCGCTACTGGACCTGGGTCGACTACATCTATCGCCTCTCGACCAAGGGCGTGTTCCGCGTCTACCAGGTCTTCTTCGGCAAGTTCCTGACGCGCTTCGCCTCGGCGACGGCGCAGATCAAGGTCGGCCTGCAGATGGGCGACGAGCGCGTCGTCGCGCACATGGACTGAGCGCGGTCGCGGCGGTTCGAGCTCGCACGAACCGCCGCCTCGTTCGCCTCGCATGTCGAGCTGCCGTCGGTCGAGCCCAAACGCGCGGAGCTCGCACCCGTCGACGTGCCGTGAAGGCGACGCGCTCGGCCCCCGGCGCACGAGCGTCCGGCAGGCCGCGCGCGTACCGACTCTGCCCCAGCGACCCGAGCTCGCGCGCCGACTAGGATCGCGCGCGCTTGGGAACTCGCGCACGCACCATGCTGTGGATCGCGGTCCTCGGCGCCGCGGCGTTCGTGGGATTCGTGCTACTGCGCGACGACGCGCGCGGCGCAGCACACGACTCGACGGCCGCGCGGCTTCCGGTTCCTGCCGACACGACGCGCGCGCTCGAACCGCTCTCGGCCGAGACGTCGCCCGCGGTGCGTGAATCGGTCGACACGCCCGCGACATCGCCGGCGACGAGCGTTCCGATCACCGTCGCGGCTCCGGCGGAGGTCGAGCTGCGCGGCACAATCGTCGCGATCGACGAGAAGGGTGCCGAGCACGCGCAGGAGAACGGGGAGTTCGTGCTGATCGCCTGGACGAGGCAGCGCGGAACGGAAGCGACCGTCGCCGTGCGCGCGGGGCGTTGGACCGCGCGCGTTCCGGCGGGAGTCCTGCTCGGTTGCGGGTCAGCGAAGCTCGGCGGACGCGACGCGGTGCTCGAACGAGAACTCGACGGCACACCGTCGCAACTCCCGCTTCCGGCGGACGGCACGTTGGAGCTGCGCATGCGCTGGCTGCGTGCTCTACGTCTCTTCGTGCGCGATCGCGATTCGAACGTCGACCTCGCGGAGGTGACGCTCGTGCGCGCGGGGAGCTGGCCTCGCTCCGACAACCCGCATCCGGGGGAGATCACGGCCGAACGGCTGTTCGCGAACGCGAGGCCGTCGCCGATCGAGATCGCGGCGCAGAATGCCCGCTACCTCCCTCTGCACGTCGGAAGTCCCGGACACGCGTGGGAGACGGTTCGACTCGACTGCGCGGAGGGTGGCGAGCGCTTCGTCGTGCTCGGCCCGGGCGGCGATCTCGATCTGGACCTCGTCGCCGAGCGCATCGACGCAAGCAGCGTCGTGCGCGTGCGCGGACCGATCGGAATCGTCGCCGCCGAGTTCGACATCCACGATCGGCGCCGATTCGCGATCGACGGACTGCCCGTCGGCAAGCTGCCGGTCAGCGTCGAGATCGGCGACTGGTGGGAGCAGCCGATCGTGCTCGGCAAGGACGAGGTCGAGATCCGAGCCGGCGAGCGCGCGCACCTCGTCCTCGCGCTCGCCGCGCCGCCGGCCGACAAGTCGGTCAAGCTCGGCGGCACGGTCGTGCTTCCGACGGAATGGGGCCTCGAGCGGTTCATGCTCGTGGTCGAGCTCCTCGATCCGCCGCTGAACGGCCGCGAACCGATCCAGCGCATCCAATCGAAGGCGATGAGCAAGGACGCCGAGCGCGCCGGAGTCTGGCACTGGCACCTCGAGGGCATGCAACCCGGTCGCTATCAGCTCTTGCTCTGGCAACTGCAATTCGTGATCGCCTTGCGCCTGGAGGACGGCGGTCGCGAGGACGTCGTCATCACGGCGCCGCCTCCGTGCGAAGCGCGCGTGCGCGTCGTCGACAGGCTCGCCGGCACCGAGGCGGAGGTCGAGCACGTCTACTGGAACGGCAAGCGGACCGAGTGGGCGCCGGGCGGCGGCAGCCTGCCCGCGGAGTGGAACGCGGACGATCGAGCCTGGCACCTGCGCGCGCCGCGCGGCGAGATCGAGTTGCACACGAGCGACGCGCGCTACAAGCAGATCCAGCGCATCGTCGAGCTGCGCTCGGGTACGAACGACATCGTTCTCGAGGTCGAGCGGCAGTTCGGTGTCGTGCTCACGCTCGCGCGCGCGGGCTCCGCCGTGCCATGGCCGCAAGTGGTCGGGATCAAGCTGCGCGAGAAGACGGGTGGGAAGGAACAGAGCCGCTGGAGCGGCGGCGGTCCGCAGCTGTTCGTCGCTGTCGATCACCCGGGCGAGTGGATCGTGACGCTGCCGGAGATCGCCGGGTACGAGCTCGTCCCGCCCGTCGAACTGCGCGTCGACCCCGAGCGCGTTTCCGAGCAGACGATCGAGCTCGTGCCGAAGCGTTAGCGTGCCACGCTCACGCGTGTTTCGGTGACGAGCAGAAGTCCTGGTAGTCGACGTAGCCCGGGAACTCGTCACGCCCGTTGCACCACTTGCACTTGGGATCGGGAGCGATCTTCATCTCGCGCATTTCCTGCTGCAGCGCGTCGTAGGCGAGCAGACGGCCGACGAGCGGCTCGCCGATGCCGAGCAGGAGCTTGATCGTCTCGACCGCTTGCAGCGTGCCGATGACACCGGGCAACACGCCGAGCACGCCCGCTTCGGCGCACGAGGGCGCGAGCTCGGGCGGCGGCGGCTCGGGGAAGAGACAGCGGTAGCACGGGCCGCGGCGCTTCTCGTACTGCGGCCAGAACACCGACACCTGTCCCTCGAAGCGATAGATCGACCCGTGCACGTTCGGCAAGCCGAGCTTCACGCACGCGTCGTTCACGAGGTAGCGCGTCGCGAAGTTGTCGCTGCCGTCGAGCACGAGCTCGTAGCCTTTGAAGATCTCCTCGACGTTGCTGCTGTCGAGGCGCGTCGTGTGCTGCACGACGTTCACGCCCGGCTGGATGCCGGTCAGCGTGCGCGCCGCCGAAGAGGTCTTCGACGTGCCGACGCGATCGTCGGCGTGCAGGATCTGACGCTGCAGGTTCGTGCGATCGACGACGTCGTCGTCGACGATGCCGATCGTTCCGACGCCCGCGGCGGCGAGGTAGAGCGCGGCTGGCGAGCCCAATCCGCCCGCGCCGATGAGCAGCACGCGGCTCTCGAGCAGCTTCAACTGCCCCGCTTCACCGACTTCCGGCAGAGAGAGATGCCGCGCGAAACGGTCGCGCTCCTGCGGCGTGAGCACGCGCTTCGTCTCGATGCCGAGCTTCGCCTGCTTCCACGCGCCGAAGCCTCCGCGAACCGAACGGACGTCGCGATAGCCGAGCTGCTTCAGCCCTTCCGCCGCGAAGAGCGAGCGCAATCCGCCACCACACATGAGCAAGACCGTCTTGTCCACGTCGGGCACCGCATCCTCGATGCGCAGCTCGAGGAAGCCGCGCACGATGCGCAACGCGTCCGGCGGGCTGCCTTGCGCCACCTCGTCGGGCTCGCGCACGTCGATGAGCACGGCACCGTCCGCTTGCAGCTTGCGCGCCTCTTCCGGCGTCACCTCGGAGATCTGCGCCCGCAATGCGGCGAGACGCGTGTCCTTGCGGCTCATGCGAGCACCCGCGCGCGTGCGCGACGCTTGAACTGAATTTCGATGTCCGTCGTGCTCATGGAGTGATTCCCGATCGCTGGCCGTTCGTCTGCCCGCGCGTCCGAGGGTAGCGGAGCGCCGTTGCGCGTCCAGGTGAAGGTGCGCAGGAGGAACAAGATGGTGAGGGCGCGGCGCGCGATCGGACTCGAAGCGACGGCTGCGACGGCCTTTGATTCCGCGCCGATCGGCGCGCGCGTCGAGCCCCCCGCGAGCTCGGCTAGCATGGCGCGCTCGAGCACGACACGCTCGCCGTCCTTCACGCAAGGCCCGCCATGCAGCTCACCCGCTTCCCCCGCCGACGTTACACGCCGCAACCGACGCCGATCGAGAAGCTCGAGCGGCTCAGCCGCCACCTCGGCGGGCCCGACATCTACATCAAGCGCGACGACCTCACGGGTCTCGCGGGCGGCGGCAACAAGACGCGCAAGCTCGAATTCCTCGTCGCCGAGGCGCTCGCGCGCGGCGCGGACACGCTGATCACCGTCGGAGCGGTGCAATCGAATCACTGCCGCCTGACCGCGGCCGCGGCGGCCCGCGAGGGATTGCGCTGCCAGCTCGTGCTCGAGGAGCGCGTGCCCAGGAGTTACGACGCGCGCGCGAGCGGGAACAACTTCCTCTTCGATCTGCTCGGCGTCGAGAACGTCCAGGTCGTACCGAGCGGCACTGACCTCGCCGCGACGATGAGCGCGATGGCCGCGGAGCTCGCGACGCAAGGCCGCAAGGCGTACACGATCCCGGGCGGCGGCTCGACACCGCTCGGCGCGCTCGGTTATGTCGCGTGCGCGCACGAGTTCCTCGCGCAGGGTTTCGACGTCGGCTTGCGCTTCGATCACGTCGTCTGCGCCAGCGGCAGCGCGGGCACGCACGCCGGTTTGCTCGTCGGGCTGCACTCGGCGAACGCCGCGCTCCCGCTCACGGGCATCAACGTGCGCCGCCCGCGCGCCGAGCAGGAGCGCAACGTCCATCAGCTCGCGGAAGCGACCGCGGCGCTGCTCGAGCTCCATGCGCCGATCGCGCGCGAGTCGGTCGTCGCGCTCGACGATTGGGTCGGTCCCGGCTACTCGCTGCCCTCGCCCGAGATGATCGAGGCCGTGCGCCTGCTCGCGCGGCTCGAAGGCGTGCTGCTCGATCCGGTCTACACGGGCAAGGCGATGGCCGGTTTGATCGCGCTCGTCGCGCGCGGGTTTTTCGGGAAGCGCGACAACGTGCTCTTCGTGCACACCGGCGGTTCGCCGGCGCTCTACGCCTATCAATCGGTGCTGCAAGCGCGATGAGCCGCGCGTCGCGCACCGTCGGCGTCATGGGCGGGCTGGGTCCCGCCGCGACGGCCGATTTCCACGCGCGCCTCGTGCGCGCGACGCCGGCGACGCGCGATCAGGAGCACCTGCGGCTGCTCATCGACAGCGATCCGACGTTGCCCGATCGCAACGCGGCGCTCGCCGGACGCGGACCGTCGCCGGGGCCGGCGCTCGTCGCGATGGCGCGCAACCTCGAGCGCGCGGGCGCCGACTTCCTCGTGCTCGTGTGCAACGCCGCGCACGCGTGGCAGGACGAGATCCGCGCCGCGGTCTCGATCCCTTTCCTGAGCATGGTCGACGAAACGGCCGACGAGATCTCGCGCTTGCCGGGGCACCCGCGGCGCGCCGGCGTGCTCGCGGCGGATGCGTGCTTGCAGGCGGATCTCTACGGCCGGGCGCTGCGTGCGCGCGCGATCGAGAGCGTGAACCTCGATGCCGTGCACCAGGCACGGTTCATGGAGCTCCTCTACCGCATCAAGGCCGGTGATCTCGGCCCGGGAATGCGAAGCGAGATGCGCGCGCTCGCCGAGACTCTCGTGGGAGACGGCGCACAGGCGATCGTCGCCGCGTGCACCGAGGTGCCCCTGGTGCTCGACGCCGCGGATTCGCCGCTCCCGCTAGAGCATTGGGTGAGCTCGACGGACGTGCTCGTCGCGCGCACGATCGCTTTCGCGCGCGAGCCTGCGGTTCAGCGCGACGGCCGCTCGAGGTAGAGCATCTGGTGCGGGTAGTCGAGCTCGACGCGGAAGCGTTCGAGCACGTTGCCGGCGAGCGCGCCGACGATCGGCGCGCTCATCATCGAGCTCATCCACTGCTCGAAAGTGCCCGTGCGCTGCGAGGTGACGCCGAAGGAGTCGAGCGCGAATCCATCCCAGCGCGCCGTCGGCAGGAACATCGTCTCGAGCGTCTGTCCGCCGAGCAGCTTCGCGTCGCCGAACGCGCCCGAGTGACGCTCCCAATCGGCGTGCGCGCCGCCCCAGCTCTGGAGCAGCGCCTGCGACACCATCGTGAACGCCGCGCCGGTGTCGATCAGGAAGCCGTGCGTCACGCCATCGATCTCGAGCTCGGTGCGCGGGAACCCCGAGCGCTGCGACACGGGCATCGGGAGCACGCTGCCGCGCGGCGTGAGCACGCCCGGTCGCGCGATCGTGAAGCGCGCCGCGGGATAGTCGAAGACGACGTGGTAACGCGCGAGCAGATGGCCGGGGAACAAACCTTCGGCGTGGCCGGGCGCGACGGCCGGCAGCATGTTCTTCGCGCCGAGGACGACGGACACGCGGCGCGGATCGAGCTCGAGCGCGAAGCCGCCGACCGAGACGATCGGCGTCGACGTGGCCGTAGCGAAGGTCATCCCCTCTTCACGGCTGGCTTCACCCCACGCGAGGCCGATCTCGCGCGCCAGCGGCTCGGTGATCAGGAAGCCGCCGCCGCCGGAGTCGACGAGGAAGCGGCCCGTGCGCGTCGAGCCGTCGGCGCGCTGGAAGGTGAGCTCGACGAACGGCCGATGGCCTTCGACGATCAGCGGCACGGTGACGTGATCGAGGTCGCGCGCGCGCTCGCGCGTCGTGGCGCACGCGCACAGGAGGAGCGGGAGCGGGAGCAGCGCGCGGGTGAACAGCATCGTGGGCGTCTCGTGGGATCGCGAGGGCGCGCAAAGCGGCGACGTGCCGCGTCCACGCGCGCTCGAGCGGCGGAGCCTACCCGCTCGCGGCGCGATCGACGAGGCGCGCGAGCTCCCCGCGGGAGCGCGACGGCGCCGGCGCGAGCGCTACGACGTTCGGTCGCGCGCTCACGCCTTCCAGTCGGTCCAGTTCTCGAGTCGCCGCACGTAGAGGTCCATCGAGTGGTCGCCGATCGGCTTCTTCGCTGCGGCTTTGAACTCGGCGACGCCATCGACGACGAGCAGCAGGAAGTCGACCCATTTCTCGGCGCCTTCGTCGCCGGTGAGCACCTTGCCGTCGGAATCGATGTAGCACTCGGCGCCCACGTGCTCGAAGCCCATGTTGCGCGGCGCGACGCGCGTGACGAGGTCGCGGTTGTTGACGAAACGCAGCACGCGCGTCTTGCGCGACGCTCCCTTCCTCGACTGCGTGCGCTTCTCGAACTCGTCGCAGAACGCCTTGTCCCCGACGCGCGGCGAGCCGAAGGTCACGAGCTGCAGGCGGAACGTCACGTCGGCGCCCGCATTGCGCGCGAAGTGCAGCGTCGCGAGCGCGGCGCCCAGGCTGTGGCCGGTCACGAACACGCGCTCCGCATCCGTCGCATGGCGCGCGAGCCACGCGTCGACCTGCGCGCGCACGGCGTCGAGCGCGTTGGCGAAGCCCATGTGCACGTTGCCGGTGACGCCCGACTGCGGGCGCAGCGCAGCGCGCGCGTCGGCGACGACATCCTCGATCTGCGTCGGCTGCGTGCCGCGGTAGGCGACGATCGCGTCCTTGCCGATGCGCACGGCGAAGGCCTGCGTGCCGCGCGCGTCGAAGAACGCGAACGTGCCGGGAGCGACCGCGTCGAGCTCCTTCAAGCGCGCCTCGATGGTCCATTCCTGCTCGTAGGCGAGCGCGGACATGCGCGCGAGGAACACGGCAAGCTGCTTGTCGGCGTTCGGGTCGCCGTCCGCGGGCAGCTGCTTGCGTCCCGCCTGGCGCCAGCGTTGCGCCAGCTTCGACCAGTAGAGCTCGTCTAGCTTCTCGTCGTCGCGCGCGGAGCCCGATCCGCTCGCGACCGCCGAGACGGACGTCACGCTCGTTCCGCCCGCGCCGGAGCCCGGACCGGAGATCACCGTCGTGCTGATCGCCTGCGCGGCGTCCGGCGCTCCGCCCGCGGCCGGCGGAGTCGCGCTCGCGCTCGAGCCTTCGGCGACTCGATTGCCCGAACCGCGCAGCTTGACGAGCTTCTCGAGCATCTGGAACCAGAACGGCGCGCCGAGCGCGACGGCACAGATGCTGATCGCGAGTCCGATGACCTTGCGCAGGATGCGCAACCACCACAAGCGGCTCCAGCGCTCGAGCGGCGGTTGACCTTCGGCGTGCTTCCATGCCGGATCGGGCCACCCGACGCGGATCTGCGATTCGCTGTTCACGTCGACGAACTGCTTGACGGCGGGTCCGACGGCCTGGAGCGTCGCCACCACGTTCGCATCGGACTGCTTCGCGGGGGTGACGTCGGCGGTGGAGCCCGCGTCGGGCCTCGCAGGTTGTTCCGCCGGCACGGCCGCGCCCGTGTGCTCGGCCACGTACTTCGTGGCCGCGTTCACGGCCGCTTCGCGTGCTTTGGGATCGCGCGCGAGCTGCTCGGCGACCATGACGCTGTCGACGTTGGCGAGCACGACCGTCACCGCCGCGATGACGAACTGCGTTCCCTGCGTGCGCCGGCGATACCAGCCCGTGGCGCGGTTCATCGTCTTCTCGTACCAGTCGCACAGCTCGACCCGGAACGCCTCGAGCGTGCGAGCCGCGGCGTCGGGTGCGGCGCCGTCGACGCGTTGCCGCGCGCGCTCCATGAGCAGCGCGAGCGTCGTCGCGAGACCCGTCGAGTCCTTCAGTACGCCGCGCCCGCTCTGGGCCTCCGAGAACGCACGCAGCAGAGCCACCAGCCTGTCGGTGGGAGCGCGCGACGCATTCGGCGCTTGTGCGCTCACCACGAGATCGACGAACGCGTCGGCGAAGGTCGAGTTCGGGATGTAGCTCGGCAGGCGCTCGTCGTTGCGACGGCCCAGCATCGTCTTCTGCCCGTGCAAGGCCGCGATCAACGGGTGCGCGTAGACGAGGTCCGTCCACGGACACCTGGCCGTCTTGCTCCGGCTCGGCAGCTCCTCGTCGAGCAGGCGCGCGATGGCATCGCGCAGCATCTTGCCGCGCCAGTTCCAGAACGACGCCCAGGCCTCCTGGATCGTCGAGCACACCAGGCTGAGCAGCAGGTAGACGAGAGCGAGTCCGATCAGGACTTCGAGCACGATCGAGCCGAACATCGGGACGTTCCTTCCGGGAGAGAAGTGACGCGAACGACGGCGCGAGACGCCGTGGAGCAGGTTGGCGGTCCGAGAGCGTAGCGCGCCGCCGAGCGCGTCTTCCAGCGCGGAGTGCGAGCGCGCGACACGTCGAGCCAGCTGCGGGCCACGCCGAAGTCCGCCGAATCAGGCGCGTCCGCTGCGCTCGGCGATCAGGCGCAACACGGGCTCGCTCACCCATTCCCGTGCGTGGAACCGGGCACCCCAGGAGAGCGGCGTGACGTCGCGATACTCGTGCAGCGTCTCGTCATCCACGAAGCGCAACCGCTTGCGCAGCGACGCGCGCGCGTTCACGTCGGCGCCGTGCTCGAGCAGGAGGCGCGCGAACGCGTCGTCGGTGCGCAAGCCCACGCGCGCGGGCTGCGACACGACGCAACCGAAGAGCGCCGTATGTCCGCCGAATCCGTCGGCGTCGACGCGCGCGCTCTCGTCGGCGCGCATGCCGTTCTCCAGCAGCCAGCGCGCGATCTCGAGCTCGTCGAAGTCGACGCACAGATGCAGCAGCGTCGCCCCGTCGAGCGGCGTGCCGTGCAGCGCGAGCGATTCGTCCGCGTGGCAACCGAGCGAGCGCGGGTAGATCTCGGCGTGCGAGAACGTGCGCGTGAACAGCCCTGGATCGCGCTCCAGATGCCGCGCGAGCAGGTCGAGACGCCCGCGGTGCAGCGCCATCGCCGGCGTGTCGGAGAGCTCGATCCCGTGCGCCGCGCAGAGCTCGAGACAACGATGCTTGCCTTGCGGCGCACGCGCATAGGTCTCGAGGATCATCGCCACCGGCGCGAACCGGTCGCCGTGCTCGTCGGCGAGCGGAGCGCCGAGATCGAGCACGAATTCGAGCCCCGCCGCGTTCAACGACTCGCACGGGCCCATCACGCAACCTGCCTGCGGCCGCGCGCCGAAGGCCTGCAGACGCCGCGCGGTCTCGAGCCGGCCTTGCAGGCACGCGCGATCGAAGGCGAACTGCACGTCGCGCGCTCCGCGCTCGTGGAGCAGCTCGACGATCCGCTCGCGTCCGAGGTTCGCGGCGTACGACATCGGCGGTCCCCAGTTGCCTTTCACGCCGCGCGCGTCCTCGTGCAGCAGCTCGGGATGGAGCGTCACGAGTTCGCGCAGCGCGTCGAGATCGTCCGTCCAGATCGCGTCGGTCATGCGGCAGGCGAGCGTGAGCCGCGTCCAGCTCGGGAGCCCGTAGCTGCGCGCGAGCACGAGTTGCGCGTCCTCGAGCTGCACGTCGCGCGCGGCGGGCGCGTGCGGGTGAAGACGCTGCATGCGCGCACCGGCAGCCGGGTCGGAACGCTGCAGCGCGAGCAGGAGCTCCTGCGCCTCGCGCGCGAGTTCTCCGGCATCGGGACGAACGGGAAGGTGGTTCTCGGACATGGAGAGACCCGCGATTCGCGCCGTGGCTTCGCCTGCCGTCGCGCACGAGCGGCTTGCGCGACAGGCGCGCGCGCCCACCGCATCGATCCGGCGGACGCGGGGTTTCCGCGGAAGGCTGGCGGCCCAGGTTGGCGGCGGAAGTGTAGCGTCGACCCGTCGTCGTCAGCGCCTCACGACCACCACGACACCATGCGACGCGCGCGCACGCTTCGAGCTCGAGCGTCGCGGCGCGAGTGCGGATCCTGACGGGGAAGTCAGCCCGATGTCAGTGGTGACCGTGAGTTCGTGCCCATACGTTCGCTGTGGGTGCCGCATCGATGCGCGTTCGCATCGGAAGGCTCACGCGCGTCGTGAGGCAACGGCACGACCGGCAATCCACGAACAGGGAACCACCATGAAGATGACCTTTGCATTCCTCGGCCTGCTCGCGCTCAGCGCGACCGCGACGGCGTTCACCGCGCGCGAGACTCGCGCGCAGGATCCTTCCGCGCTGATCCAGGCGATCTCCAAGAGCAAGCACTCGCTGTCCGAGGGGCTGCGACAGCTCTCGAACGCTCCCGAGACTCCGCTCTCGGCCAAGTTCGAATTCGACGACAGCGGCAAGCTCTCGCTCTCCGTGTACACGGCGGAGAAGGGGTTGAACGTCGACGCCGAACACAACGTGTTGAAGGAATACAGCGGCTCGCCGGAGCTCGCGGCCTGGGCGCCGGGTGTCGAGATCTTCAAGGACGTCGAGCACATCGCCCGCTCCGCGCAGCAGCAGACGCTCGTCGCGCTCGCGCGGGAGTCCCTGCTCGAGGTCGTCGCGGACGTCGAGAAGAAGACGAGGGGCCAGGTGATCTGCATCAAGCCGGTGCTCGACGGGCGCAAGGCCTACTACGGCGTGAAGACACTGGTCGGCGGCAAGGTCGTCGAGTCGAAGCACGACCTCTTCAGCGACGACGACGACGACGAGTCGGACGGCTAGGGCCAAGAACCATCGACGCTTGCTCCGCCGAGCCGCGTCGCCGGAAATGGCGACGCGGCCGTCCGCGCCGCGCCTCCTCGCGCAACGTCCGTCGCCAGACGGCTGGCACCGGCGGGCTAGACTTGCGCGGCCGAAGGGACATGCCTTGCGAATCCTGGTCGTCGAAGACGAACGCAAAGTCGGGCGAGCACTGAAAGCCGGCCTCGAGGCCGAGGGCTACGAGATCGCGCTCGCCGAGTCCGGCGAGGACGGGTTCTTCCGGGCGAATGCGCAGAGCTTCGACCTGATCGTGCTCGACGTCATGCTCCCCGGTCGCAACGGTCTCGAGATCCTGACGACGCTGCGCAAGCGCGGAGTGCAGTCGCCGGTGCTGTTGTTGACCGCCAAGGACGCGCTCGAGGACCGCGTACTCGGCCTTGACGCGGGAGCCGACGACTACCTGGTCAAGCCCTTCGCGTTCGCGGAGCTCTTGGCGCGCATCCGCGCGCTCCTGCGGCGCGGGCGCCTGGACCAAGTGATCCGCATGAAGCTCGCCGACCTCGAGCTCGATCTCGTGCTGCGACGGGCGACGCGCGGCGGCCAGCTGCTCCAGCTCACGGTGCGCGAGTTCGAGCTGCTCGAGTACTTCCTGCGCAACCAGGGCAACATCGTTTCGCGCGAAATGCTGGCCCGCGACGTGTGGAAGGAGAACGGACGCGTCGGCTCGTTCGACAACGTCGTGGACGTGCACATCGGACGCCTGCGCAAGAAGCTCGACGAACCGTTCCAGCCGCGCCTCCTGCACACCGTGCGCGGGCTCGGTTTCGTCCTGAAGGAACAAGCGTGAGGCTTCGCCTGCGCAGCGTCCGGGTCCGGCTCACGCTGTGGTACGCCTGCGTCCTTGCGCTGATCCTGGCCGGGTTCTCGGGCGCGGTCTACCTGCTCGTGCGCAACAGCCTGCTGCACGAAGTCGCGGAACGGGCGGAACAAGGCCGCGCCGTGCTCGAGGGTCTGGCCGCCGAAGCGCCGATGGAGCCGGCGGAGATCGAGGAGCACGCGATCGTCCCGTTGTTCGCGCTCCAGCACGAGGGAGGTCCGGGGTACGCGTCGACCGCATGGAGGCGGCAGGGATTGCCCGACGTGTCACGGCTCGTCGACGGATCGAGCTTGCGACGTTGGACTTCGACGAGCGGCGCTTCGTACGCGATCGCCTCGGCGACGAAGGACGTCGACGGGCAGCGGCTCGCGATCGCTGTCGCCGTCGACGAGGGTCCGGCTCTCGAGCACCTGCGGACGCTCGCGCTCGTGCTGCTGCTGGGGCTCCCGGCGGCGATCGCCGCGGCCGTGGTCGGTGGCTCGCTGCTCGCGAAGCGCGCGTTGTCGCCCGTCGGGGCGATGGCCGCGGCCGCAGCGCGCATCACGGCCGAGCGGCTCTCCGAGCGCCTTCCGATCGAGGATCCCGATGACGAGTTCGGCCGGCTGGCGGGCGTGTTCAATCAGACGCTGGCTCGCCTGCAGGACGCATTCGAGCGCCTGCGACGCTTCACCGCCGATGCCTCGCACGAGCTGCGCACTCCGTTGACGGCCTTGCGCAGCGTCGGCGAAGTCGCGCTGCGCGCGCCGGACTTCCACGATCGCTGCCGGGACACGGTCGCGAGCATGCTCGAAGAGAGCGAGCGCCTGACGCAACTCGTCGACGGGCTGCTCACGCTGACGCGCGAGAGCACGGACGCGTTCCGCGCGCGGTTCGCCGGGGTCGAGCTCGGCTCGCTGTCCACGGAGGTCGTCGAGCTCTTCCGGCCGCTGGCTGAGGAGGGCGGTCAGCGACTCGAACTGCGCATCGAGATCGCCGTGAGCATCCACGGCGACCGCATCACGCTGCGACAGGCGCTGGTCAACCTCGTCGACAACGCGCTCAAGTACACACCGCGCGGCGGATCGATCCAGGTTGTCGTGCGCGCGGAGGGCGATGACGCGCTCGTCGAGGTGGTCGACGACGGGCCGGGGATCGCCGAACAGCATCGCGAACTCGTCTTCGACCGCTTCTACCGCATCGACGACGATCGATCACGCACGAGCGGTGGCGCCGGCCTCGGACTCGCCATCGCGCGCTGGGCCGTCGAGCTCAACGGCGGCCGGATCGAGCTCGACTCCGCGCCCGGGAGAGGCAGCACGTTTCGACTGCGCATCCCGCGTCTTTCGGCTGCGGCGGCCGCGCGAACCACGTCCGAGGGCGCCGATCGCAAGACCGACAACCCCTGAACACCACAGCGCACGCGCGCCGGCGAACGCGATCCCGCAGCGTCCGCTGCATCGACGCTCGTCGCCTCGAATCCGAAACCTGGAGCCTCTCATGACACGCATCCTCCCGCTCTTTTGCCTTTCGATCTTCGTCGGCGCTTGCGCGTCGAATCCAATCGCATCACGCTCCAGCGTCCTGGTTGCGGACATCACGCCCGCGCCCTCGTTGGACGGCGCGCGCATCGAGGAGCTGACGGGCTTGAAAGGCGCGCTCGACAAGAGCGAGGGCGTCTTCAAGGTCACGTCCGCACGCACCGATGTCGCCGTCACGATCGACGGGAGAACGTTGGAGCCGTTCCTGGGACTCACTTCGTGGGCCGGTTTCCTGCCGGGCAAGAAGGCGCCTTGCATGGTCATGGGCGATCTCGTGTTGTTCCAGGACGAGATCAACCCGGTGATGAGCGCCGCGCTCGACAACGGGCTCGCCGTCACCGCGCTCCACAACCACTTCCTCTTCGACGAGCCGCGCGTCTACTTCATGCACATCGGCGGCGAAGGCACGCCCGACGTGCTGGCGCGCGGCGTGCGAGCGGCGCTCGATGCAATGAGGAAGGTGCGCGCGGCGCAAGCGCGTCCCGCGACGGCTTCCGCGCGCGCGCCCGTACCGACTCACGACGAGATCTCGGCCGCCGAGCTCGACGCCATCCTGGGCACGCAGGGCCAGTCGAAGGACGGAATGTACAAGGCGGTCTTCGGCCGGACGGTCGGCATGTCGTGCGGCTGCGAAGTCGGCAAGGCCATGGGAGTGAACACCTGGGCAGCCTTCGGCGGTGACGCGGAGCACGCGCTCGTCGACGGCGACTTCGTGACGTTCGACAGCGAACTGCAGCCCGTGCTGAAGACGTTGCGCCACGCGGGCGTCGACATCGTCGCGATCCACAGCCACATGGAAGGCGAGTCGCCGAAAGCGATCTTCCTGCACTACTGGGGTGTCGGACGCGCGGCGGATCTCGCGAGCGCATTCCGCGCGGCTCTCGACGCGCAACGCAAATGAGCGCAGCTTCGTCAGCGCCGCCCGCATCGTCCCGGGCGCCGATGTTCACGCTCGGAAGCCCGCTACTCGTCGACGCGGCGGCGTGTGCACGCGTGCGCGGCTCCCGAATCGCGCGCTGCACTTCGAGGCGCCGCGGATGAGTGCGGATTCGAAAGTCACGCACGCGGCGGGATCGGAGCTCGTGCCGTGCACGCTGGCGCAGCTTCTGGGCTATTTCCTGCGCCTGGGCGCATTCGGCTTCGGTGGACCGATCGCACTCGCCGGGTACATGCAGCGCGACCTCGTCGAGCAGCGCCGCTGGATCTCGAAGCGCGACTACGTCGAGGGGCTCGCGTTGGCGCAGCTCGCACCCGGTCCGTTGGCGGCGCAACTGGCGATCTACCTCGGGTGGGTGCGGGCCGGCGTGATGGGCGCGACGCTGGTCAGCTTCGCGTTCATCCTGCCTTCCTTCGCGATGGTGCTCGCGCTCTCGGCGCTCTACCTGCGCTTCGGAGGACTGCCCTGGATGCAGGGCGTGTTCTACGGCATCGGTGCCGCGGTGATCGCGATCATCGCGCGCAGTGCCTACAAGCTCGTGCGCCTGACGCTCAAGCGCGACCTCTTGTTGTGGAGCGTGTTCGCCGTGAGCGCACTCGTCACGGCCTGGACGGAGACCGAGATCGTGTGGTTGTTCCTCGCGTCGGGATTCGTGGTCTGGTTCGCGCGTCGACGCCGATCGCGCGCCTCGTTGAGCGTGCTGCCGCTGTTGCCGGGCTCCGTGCTCAGCGCCGGCATCGAAGCGCCGGCGAGCTGGTTCGTCACCGGATTGCACGGAGCAGCGGATCCGGCGACGCTCGGCCGCATCGCGTGGTTCTTCGCCGAGGCTGGCGCCGTCGTGTTCGGCAGCGGACTGGCGATCGTCCCATTCCTCCACGGCGGCGTCGTCAGCGAGTTTCACTGGCTCGACGAGCGGCAATTCCTCGACGCCGTCGCCATCGCGATGATCACACCCGGTCCGGTCGTGATCACGGTCGCGTTCATCGGCTGCCTCGCCGCGGGTCCGATCGGTGCCGCAGTCGCGGCGCTATCGGTCTTTCTCCCTTGCTATCTGTTCGTCGTCGTTCCCGCGCCCTGGTTCCGCCGCTACGGAAGCAATCCCGACTTGCGCGCGTTCGTCGATGGCGTCACGGCCGCCGCGACGGGAGCGATCGCCGGCGCGGCGTTCGTGCTCGGCCGGCGTGCGATCGTGGATGTGCCGACGACGCTCATCGCTCTGGTCGTCTTGGGCGTCCTGTTCAGCGTGAAGAGGCTGCCCGAACCGCTCGTCATCGTCGCGGCGGGATGCGCGGGACTGCTTCTGAAGCACGCGGGCCAGGTCTGATGCGTGTCACCGATCGACTTGCCTGCGGCGATGACGCGCCTCGTTCACACCCAGTGCTCGGCACCGAGGCACGCTGGCTTCGAACCCTTTTCGGAGATGGATCCATGAAACTCGAACTCCTTGCGCTCGTGCCGCTCCTGACCCTCGGGGCATGCAACGTTCGACACGCGAGCACGACTGCGGACGATGTTCCGCGCGTCGCAGTCGGCGCGGCGCCGAGCGCGATCCAGCTCCCTGGCGGTGAAGGCGGGATCGGACTCGACGAGCTGCGCTACTCGCAGCGACTCGGACGTGTGCTCGCGCCGGGTGGTCGCACCGGCAACCTCGATCTCGTCGACCCGGCGACGGGCGCGGTCACGACGATCGGCGGTTTCGGAGCGAAGAGCTCCTACTCAGGAGGACACGGAGACGGGACGACGTCCGTCGACGAGGGCGCGGGACTGCTCTTCGCCATCGATCGCACGTCGAAGCGCGTCGACGTCGTCGATCCGGCGACGAAGACGATCGTCTCGGGTGCGCCGCTCGCGGCGGATCCTGACTACGTGCGCTTCGTCTCGACGACGCGCGAGCTGTGGGTCACCGAGCCCGACGCCGAGCAGATCGAGATCTTCCGCCTGCCCGAGGGCGCGCATCCGGTTCCCGAGCACTCTGCCGTCGTCAGCGTGAAGGGCGGCCCCGAATCGCTCGTGATCGACGGGAAGCGCGGCCGGGCCTACACGCATCTGTGGTCGGGCACCAGCGTGGCGATCGAGCTGAGCTCGCGCTCGATCGTCGCGAATTTGGCGAACGGCTGCAGGGGCTCGCGCGGCATCGCGCTCGACGAGCAACGAGGCTGGCTGTTCGTCGGCTGCGCCGAGGGCCGCGCGACCGTGCTCGACGTCGACCACGACGGCCGCCAGCTCTCGAGCGCGTCGACCGGATCGGGCGTCGACATCATCGACTACGATGCGCAGCGCCGGCACTTGTACGTTCCGGGCGGAACGAGCGCGACGCTCACGATCCTCGGCGTGTCCGACGCCGGCGAGTTGTCCGTACTGGGCACTCTTGCGGTCGCGAACGGATCGCGCTGTGTGACGTCGGACGGGAACGGACACGTGTTTGTCGGCGATCCGAAAGGAGGTCGACTGCTGGTCATCACGGATGATTTTTCTTCGCGCGGGCGCTGAAGACAAATGGCGCTTCGCACCATACTCCAGCGAAAGCCCGAGCTCCCTCGGCACCGTTCAATGACTGTGTCGGTGATGCAGGTCCGGCAAGTGCCGGTGACTGTGTGACGTTCGCCGATGCTGATGCTCGTGGGAATGCCGGATCCCCGGTGGAAGTCCAGGGTGATCATGATCATGGTGTCCGTCATCGTGACGGTGCTCGTGCAAGTGGACGAGCTCTTCGTGCTCGTGGGCATGCTCGTGTCGATCCAGGAACGAGAGGAGCACGCCGAGCGCGAAGAGCCCACCGGCCATGATCTGGGTCGGGCCGAACGGCTCCGAGAACCATACGACCGACAGCGACGCACCGACGAACGGAGCGCATGCGAAGGCGGCCTGCGACCGTGCGGCGCCGATCTGCTGCGCCGCGGTGATGTACATGACGATGCTCGCGCCGTACGCGAGCATGCCGACTACGATCGTGGCCGCGATCGTTCCCGGCCGTGCGTCGAGTGGAGCGAGCCATAGCCCGAACAGCAGGCTGGTCGAGCCGGCGACGAGACCCTTCCAGAAGGTCGTCTCCGCTGGACTCCATCCGTCGATCAGAGCGGTGACGTTGTTGTCGACTCCCCAGCAAGCGCAGGCCAGCGCCGCGAACGCACCGGCGATGAGTCCGGGGGTACCACCTTCCGACGAGAGCAAGACTCCGCCAGCGACGATCGATGCGATGCCGAACCATCCCCGCTTCCCGAGGTACTCGGAGAAAAGAGCGACGCCGAGAACAGCCGTGGCGACGATCTCCAGGTTGAGGAGCAACGAGACGGAGCCCGCCGCGGCGCGGTTCAGGGCCATGAGCAGGAAGAAAGGGCCGAGCACCCCGCCGAAAACCACCGACGTGGCGAGACGTCGCAGGTTGGTCGCGTTCAATCGTGCGTGGCGCGCTCGCCGCGCGCGAATAGCCCAAGGGGCGACACCGAGCGCGGCTCCGAGGTAAAGCAAGCCGGCGAGCTGCAACGGCGCGAGATGGGAAAGCAGGGCCTTGCTCGCCGGTGTCGAAGCACCGAAGAGGGCCGCGGACGCCAACGCTAGCAGGAGAGGACGCACGTCAAGGTTGCTTGCGAGCCTCGTCCCGATCGTTCGCGCGGGCCACGAGCACTTCGATCGACGCACCTGCAACGCGCTCGATGTCGACTTGCGTCCTCGCGGCCTCGAGCAGCGCTTCCGTCTTGCTGCGCCGCGCCTGGAGCGCGGCGCGTTGGCTTTCGAGGAAGGACAGCGATGTCGTGTCTCCGAGTTCGAACGCGGTGCGCGCGAGCGCTGCTGCGCGTTCGGCTTGTGGAAGCAGATCGTCGGCGATGAAGCGTGCGGTGCGCGCCGCGGAAACAGCGCGATCGACGGCGGCTCGAACCTCCTGGCCCGCCTCGCCGACGAGCGCCTCGTACTCTCGTTCGAGCTGGTCGCGACGGAACTCGGCGCGGCGCACCTGAACCTCGTTGCGGTCGAAGATCGGCAACTCGATCGTGGCACTGGGACCGGCGAGAAGGTCGATGGACGCACCACGCTCCGGTCGCTCGAGAGAGAGACCGACATCGATATCGGGGATCGTCCGACGCCGTTCCAGCGCGAGCTGGGACTCCGCGGCAGCGAGCGCGGCGGCCGCAGCGCGGATGTCGAGTCGCGTCGAGCGACTGCGCGCGACGAGGGCCTCGCGATCGAGCTCGCAAGTCGCCGGCTCGGGCAAGGCATCGGTGAGCTCGACCTCCATCAGATCGCCGTCCAACGACAAGAGCGCGGCGAGCCGGCGCCGAGCTCCGAAGCTCTCGCGTTCCGCGCTTCTCGATGCGAGTTCGGCACCGAGAGCCTGGCTCTGCGCGACATTCGCCTCGGTCGCGGTCGCCACGCCACCATCCACTTGCTTGCGGACGGCGTCGAGGGCTGCCTGAGCGACTGTCGCATTCTCGCGCGCGCTTGCGAGCAGCTCCCGCGCGCCCACGCTCTGGAGGTAGGCGTCCTTCGTGTCGACCACGAGCTCACCCGCGAACCGCGACAGCTCGAGCACTCTCTGCTGGAGCACTTCCTGCGCGAGTGCCTGTCGCTCCGGCAGCTCCCAGAGATCGACGAGACTCTGGAGCAGATCGGCCGAGAGCTTGGGCCGACCACCACCGGACGGGATCAGCAGCCCGATGCCGAGGCTCGGATTCCTCAGCAGGCCGGCCTGAACGAAATCGGCGCGCGCCACGCCCAGCCCCAGAAATCCGGCTTGGAGGCGGCGATTGTTGAGCAGCGCAAGTCGCAGAGCTTCGTCCAAGCCGAGGCCATCCGCGAGCACCGCTCCGATGGCGTCGGCGCTGAGCGGCTCCTCCTGGGCATCGAAGACTTCCGCTTGCCCGGTGGCGTCGCGGATGAGCTTGCGCGCGTCTTCCTGGCTCTCGCCAGGGTCGACTTTGACCGTCGCGCACGCGGCGCAGAGCGCGAGAGGCAGAAGAACGCTACGCGGCAATCGATCACGCATGGTGCACCTCCAACGCAGACTCGATCTCCCTCGTCGCCGCCAACGGCCTGCCGAATCGCAGGTACAGCGCCGGAACGAGCAGCATGTTCAGGAAAGTCGACGACATGAGACCGAACAGGATCACGATCGCCATCGGCGTCAAGATCTCGTTCCCGGGCTGGTCGCCGCGCAGCGCGAGCGGCACGAGAGCGAGGCCTGCCGCCAGCGCAGTCATCAGGATCGGCGCGAAACGCTCCGTCGCGCCAATGCGGACCGCCGCGCGGAAATCCGTCACTCCCTCGAATTGCTGCAGGTGACGTATGTGGGACACCATCATGATGCCGTTGCGCGCAGCAACGCCGAAGACGGTGATGAAGCCGATGATCGACGCGACCGAGAGCACTCCCCCGGCGAGGTAGACGCCCAAGACGCCGCCGATCAGCGCCAGCGGCAGATTGAGCATCACGAGCAACGCATCGCGGATGGAGTGGAACAAGAAGAAGAGCAGGGCTGCGATTCCGACGACGATGACGACGCCGAGGATCGCCAGCAGCCGTCCCGTGGCCTCGGCGCTCTCGAACTGCCCGCCGTACTCGACGTAATACCCGGCCGGGAGCGGCACATTCGCTTCGATACCTCGTCGAATGTCGTCGACGACTCCGCGGATGTCGCGGCCGGCGACATTGCACGTGACGACGATCTTGCGCTGGACGTTCTCTCGACTGATGAAGTTGGGGGAGCGATCCTCGCGGATGGCAGCGAGCGCCTTCAGCGGGATTCTCGCGCCACTCGGCGTGTCGACCAGCGCCTCCGCGATCACGTCGGCGGTCAGGTCGCCGACGGCCCCGGAACGCACCACGAGGTTGAACGTGTTCATGCCCTCGAGCACCTGGCTCACCTCGGTGCCGCTCGTGACGACCTCGAGTGCCCGCGCGACATCGGCCACGCGCAACCCGTGGCGCGCGAGAGCCTCGCGGTCGTACTCGACACGCACGGACGGCACCTGTGCCTGCTGCTCGGTCGAGAGGTCGACGACCCCCGGCACGGTGCGCATCTGCGCCTCGATCTGCGCGGCGAACGAACGCAGGGTCTCGAGCTTCTCGCCGAACAGTTTCACTGCGACGTTGGCGCGCGTGCCCGAGAGCATGTGATCGATGCGGTGGCTGATCGGCTGTCCGAACGTGGCTTGCACTCCGGGGATCAACGCCAGATCGGCCCGCAAGACCTCGAGCAGTTGCTCCTTGGTGCGCTTGGGCAGACCCATGCGTCGCGGAGCATCCATGTCGAGCGTGAGATCGATCTCGCTCGCTTCGATGCCCTGCACGTGCTCGTCTTCCTCGGCTCGCCCCGTGCGCCGCCCGATCGCGGCGACCTCGGGCTGCTTCATCAGCGACTCTTCGACCAGGTGCGCCAATCGATCACTCTGGTCCAGCGAGGTTCCCGGCACCGTGACGATCCCGACCACGAGCGCGCCTTCGTTGAACTCCGGCAGGAAGGCCCGGCCCATGGAGAGCGCCACCAACCAGCTCACGACCAGCAATCCGATGCTGGGCAATGTCACGAGCCACGCGTGTCCCAGCGCCCACTCCAGCGGCCTGGCATACAGGCGCTTCAAGAACACGACCAGCCGCGGTTCGTGACTGGCGCGGACGGTTCGACTGCGCGGCAGGAGCAGCGAGCACATCGCCGGCGTAAGCGTGAGCGCTACCAGCAGCGAGGCGGTCAACGAGACGCAGAACGCGATCCCGAGGGGACGCAGGAGTCGTCCCTCGACCCCGGAGAGAAAGAACAGCGGAGTGAAGACCAGCAGGATGATGACGGTCGCGAGCACGGTCGACGCGTTCACCTCGACGCTTGCGTCGTAGACCACCTGCGACGTCGACCGGCGGCGATCCTCGGGCAGCAATGCATTTCCGCGCAAGCGCCGAATGATGCTCTCGACCGCGATGATCGCGTCGTCGACCAGCGCGCCGATCGCGATCGCCATTCCGCCAAGCGTCATCGTGTTGATGTTGCTTCCCAACGCCTGCAAGACCAGGACTGCGGTCAAGAGCGAGAGCGGCAGCGCGATCAGGGTGATCAGACTGGCGCGCGCGCTGAACAGAAACGCGATCACGACCAATGCGACCATCGCCGCGCCTTCGACGAGGGCGGCGGTCGTATTGGCGATGGAGTTCTCGATGAAGACGGACTGCCGGAAGAGCTGCTTGTTGATGTACATCCCCTCAGGCAGCCCGCCTTGGATCTCTTCCAATGCCACGTCGAGGCGGCTCGTCAGTTCCAGCGTGTTGGCGCCCGGTTGCTTCTGGATCGCGATGATCACTCCCGGCTCGATGATCGGCTCCCAATTCGGGCCGCGTCTCGACGACGAGCCGATGCCGCGCTTCAGCGCGGAGCCGATCGCAACGGCGCCCAGATCGGAAACCCGAACCGGCACACCACCGCGCAGTGTGACCACCGTGCTCGCGATGTCGTCGGTCGTGCGGACCCGGCCGATGCCCTCGACGATCGACTCTTGCGGCCCGCTGACGAGCACTCCCGCAGCCAGGTTCTCATTGGTGCTTTCGAGCGCCCGCACGACTTCATCGGCGGCGACTCCATAGGCGCGCAGGCGAGTCGGCCACAGCACGACCTGGTACTGCTTCTCGTCGCCGCCGATCGGCGTGACCTGCGACACGCCCGCCACCGACAGGATGCGCCGCCGGATCTGCGTCACCGCTGTCGTGCGGAGTTCGAGCTGGCTGTGCCGATCGGACGTGAGAGACACGAACACGATCTCGCCCATGATCGATGAGACGGGCGCGATCGTGGGCGCCTCGACTTGCGCCGGAAGTCCACCGGACACCGCGCCCAGGCGCTCGGTGACTGTCTGGCGCGCGCGGTAGATGTCGGTTCCCCATTCGAACTCGACCCAGACGACGGCGAGGCCGATCGCTGTTCCCGAGCGCACGCGGCGCACGTCCGCGGCACCGTTCATCGCGGTCTCGATCGGAAACGTGACTTGCGTCTCCATTTCCAGCGGCGACATCCCGTGTCCGTTCACGAGCACCGTGACGGTGGGTGCAGTGAGGTCGGGGAACACGTCCACGGGCATCCGCACCGTCACGTAGGTGCCGACGCACATCAACGCGAATGCAAGGACGACGACGGTGGCTCGATTGTTCAGCGACCAGCGAACGAGAAGGTTGATCATCTGGCTTTCTCGTTGGTCAGTGCGCGTGGCCCGGGCCGAACGACGTAGGGGAAAGAGCTGCGAGCTTCACGACGTAGGCTCCACGCGTGGCCACGTGCTCGCCCGCGACGATGCCCTTGCGCACCTCGACGTACCCGCCATCTTTCACGCCAAGCTCCAGGTCGCGCTTCTGGAACAACTCGCCTTCGAGCATCACGTAGGCGACGGGCAGGCCCTGGTCCATCACGACCGCGTCGATCGGCATCGCGACGGGCGCGTCGACTTGCGCTGTCGCGATCTCGAGCTCCGCGAGCATGCCCGGCTTGATCGCGCCGCCGCCACTGTCGATCTCGCAGCGCACCACGGCGCTGCGCGAGACCGAATCGATCGTGGGCAGGACCCGCATGGGTCTGGCGGCTCCACCGACCTCGAAACGCGAGCCGGGGAGCGCGACGCAAGTGAGAAAGCCGGCGCTCGATTCACTGACGAGGTGCAGATCGAATTCGGAGACGCGACCTTCGACCCAGACCTGCGAGGTGTCGAGGATGCGGAAGAGCTCGTCGCTCGCCTCCACGGACTGGCCTTGCAGGCGACCCACGGCGATCACGGTGCCGCGCAAGGGTGACATGAGCGGGAAGCGCAGGGCCGGATCGCCCGCGCGTTCGGCGCGCGAAGCCCGCAGGCGATCGAGAGCTTCCTTCGTCGCCCGCGCGCCTTCGACATCGGTGCGCGCGACCGCCAGGTTGCGTTCGGCCTCAGCCAGCGCCTGCGCCGTGCTCAGCCCAGGCTCGCGCAGCTTCGCGATGCGCTCGCGCTCGCGCTCGGCGTAGTCCGATCGGACTTGCGCCTCGTTCAGCGCGCGCGCGATCTCCAACGCCTTGAGATCGAACTCGAGCTGAAACGCCTGAAGCTGCGCCAGGTCCGCTGCTCCCAGCGGCGGCTCCACGTATCCCAGCACCTGCCCGGCGTCGACCGCGTCGCCGGTGCGCGGACTCGCGCCTTTCGCCGGCGCGAGCAAGCGCCCCGCGACAGGCGGCGTGACGACAGCTTCGGCGCCCTCCGGCGTGCGCACCTGCGCCGGAACGACAAGCCGACGCGTCAGCGCGCGCGGAGCGGCCTGCGCCAGGAGCAGTTTCACTTTCCACTGCTGTTCCATGAGGAACGGAGCGGCGTTGGATGGTGATTCGCCAGCGCTGGCCTCCGCGGCCTTGGTCGCCTCCTGCACGCTGGCGTGCACCGTCAATTCGCCGAGGTCGAGTGTCTCCTCGGCCTGCCCGCTCTTCACGATCAGCCGGCCGGCGAACTTCCCCGCCTCGGGCAGGCTTCCCTCCGGCACGAAGAGTCCGTCGCGCTTCGGTACCGACACGGCGAGTCGTGTTGCACCAATCTCGAGCGTCACGCTCCCCGAACGCACGGGCTCGCCGTCCTCGAGCACCGAGAGATGCGCGAGAAACCGCGCGGGTGTTCCACGCACGAGATGGGGGTACTCCAGGAACAGGAGCAGCCGCTCGCCAAAAACCGTCGTGCTGGTCGGCTCCAGCGCGGGTTGCTCGGCTCGCAGGACAGCCACGGCGTTGCTGCAACCCGTGCCCATGGCGATCGAGTTGACGAGAACGAGAACACACAACGACCAATTCCGGATCATGAGCGCACCAACAGACAACGGGTTTCCGCAGGACGGCGGCGAACGCACGACATGGCAATTCGCACGCGACGATTGCGCCTGGCAGTGGCCAGGCCAAGTGTCCCGCAGAGCGCTAGATCAGAATGGCGTGGCTGGAACGAAGGAGCGCCGCGATCCCGGTCCGCGCTCGCTTCTGAGGTGGCCAGCCGGACCGACAGCGCTCAGGACGGTGCTGGTCCTCGACGAAAGCCGCTGGCCATCGCAACGACGGGATCGGCACGAACGCTTGCAGCGCCGGCTCCAACAACGGGCTGGCGAGCCGTGAGGCGCTGGCGAGGAGTTGGGGCAGCTCGATGAGCAGGCCCTCGGGCGCGTGCTCCTCTTCCTCAGGTGCCCCGATTTCGTCGCCGTGTCGGTGGTGGGCATCGTGCCAAGCATCAAGTGCGCCCAGATCGACATGAACAGAATCGGAGGGAAGGACGTGCAGATGTCCCCCCGATTGCCCGTGCGAATGAACCCACACCGGCGCGCCACCGAGCATCGGACCGAAGAGGAGCGCCGGCAGCAGAACGATGAGGAGCAACCAATTCGCCGGCGCACTTCGCTCTACACGGCTCCTGGTCTCGCTGAACGCCATCGCGCCGCAAGGCATACCATCCCCATGCTGCCGCGGCAACGGGGCCCTCGCCGAGACGTGGCTGTGAGCCGGCGACCGCTCACCGCGGCTTCGAGACTTTCACGCGGCGCGCGCGCCGATCGTCCAGATGCTCCGACTCCCGGGTACGCCACGGCACTGACTCGAGCCACCGTGAGACCGTTGAGAGTTGCGGTTGGAGCTGGCGGGAGTCGCTGACTACACCCACAACGGCCACACGCGCCGCGCCGCGCGTTTCACGGCCGAGTACTGGAGCTCCGCGCTCTTGGCGCGGTCGAAGATGCTCACGCCGAGTTTCGAGGCGAAGCCCGCGCGCCACAAATGGAAGCGATTCTCGAACAGCGCGCGCTCGCTGATCCACGCGATGGCGTCGAGCTCGCGCTTCCAGCGCGAATCGTAGAGCTGCGTGGCTTCGAGCAGCTTGCGCGGCGAGCGCCCGGCCTGGCCGATGCACTGATCGAGCACCATCGCCGACTCCATCGCCGCGTTGGCTCCCTGCCCGATCGGCGGGAACGATCCGCACGCGTCGCCGAGCAGCACGGCCTTGCCGCCGTGGAGCTGCGAGCACGTGAGGCGTTGACCGACGTGGTAGCACTTGCGTTTGGCGAAGGCCGCGACGGCTTCCTCGCTCGCGAACTCGACCACGCGCGGCGCGTGAGCGCGCAGGAAGGCGAGCGCGTCCTGCGTCGACGCGTACACCTGCTCCGTGCGCGTGCCGACGGCGCAGAACCAGCGCGCGCCGCGCTGGCCGGGCTCGCCCTTCATCGCGCCGGCGACGCAGAACGGGCTGGCCGAGAGCCCGTGCAGGTAGGCCGGGTTCAGGCGATGACCGACGCAATCGAGCTCGATCATCGACACGTAGTTGGGCAGGGAGCGCTTCTCGATCGTGAAGCCCTCCACCTGCCGGCTCAGCGCCTGGCGCACGATCGAGTTCGTGCCGTCGCCGCCGACGATCAGGTCGAAAAGGCGCGTCATCGAGGCGCCGATGTGCGGCGTGCACGTCAGCGTGCCCGCGTTCACGTCGACCGAGTCGACGCGGCATTCGAACTCGAAGCTCACCTGCGGCGCGTGCTTCTCCGCGATCACGGCCATGAGCGCGCGCAGGATGTCGCCGCGCGAACCGGTCCAGCCGGGCAGCGTCCATTCCTCCGTGCGTCCGTCCGGCAGCTTGAGACCCTTGAACGGCAACAAGCGCTCGTCGAAGAACGCGCACGCGTCGATGTGACGCAGCGCGCGCAAGCCGTGGCCCGAGATGTCGATCGTGTAGGAGCGCTCGGGGTTGAAGCGCGGCGCGACGTTGGGGTGCGGATCGCGCTCGAACACGGTCGAGCGGATGCCGCGCCGCGCGAGAGCGATCGCGAGCACCAGCCCCGCCGGACCCGCGCCGACGATGGCGATGTCCGAAGGCGCGTCGGACAGGAAAGTCGTGGTCGTCGCTGAGGCCATCGCGGGGGAAGTCCGGCCGCGCAGAAGGTAGAGCGCCGGGAGCGCGTGTCAACGCGGGTATCGGCAGAGGACGTGCGCGGAGCGGCATGCGCCGGGCGAAATGCGCTGCGCCCGAAGCGGAGTGGCGACTCTCGCGGAGCCGCGGTCGAGCCCGCGAAGGCACGATCAAGATCGTTCGTCGGCGGAGCCGCACACGCGCTCGCACGCGGCCGGACGAAAGCGGCCGAGCGCGTTCGACGCGCCCGGGCGCCCTGAACGCATCTCGGCGCCGTCGACGCTCAGACCACCGCGACCTTCACGCAGTGGATCGGAGGCAGCGAGGTGAAGAGACACTCCCACTCCTCTCCCCCATCGTGGCCGATCCACAACTGGCCGGTCGTCGTGCCGAAGTAGAGCGCGGGCGACTTCAACTCGTCGATGTCGAGCGCGTCGCGCTGCACCGTGAAGAAGCTCTCCTTCTTCGGCAGACCCTTCGCGAGCTTGCTCCACGAGTCGCCGCCGTTCTCGCTGCGCCACAAGGCCGGCCTTCCGTCTGGGCACGTGCGCGTCATCCCTTCGAGCGGGAGCACGTAGACCGTGTCGGGATCGTGCGGATGCACGACGATCGGGAAGCCGAAATCGCTCGGCAGTCCCTTGGCGATCGAGCGCCACGAATGTCCGTGGTCGTCGCTGCGCAGCACGCCGATGCCGGGCCGATCGGGCCAGCCGCCGTGGTTCTGCATGTAGAGACGGCCGGGCGCGTCCTTGTGCGACGCGATCTTGTGCACGCACTGGCCGAACTCGGGGTACGGATCGGGCACGAAGCCCGCGCCGACGCCCTTGTTCGACGCGTTGAAGGTCTTGCCGCCGTCCTCGCTCAGGTAGTGGCCGCCGGTCGAGATGCCGACGTGCACGCGATTGCCGTCGCGCACGATCGTGTGCATGCACATGCCGCCCGCGCCGGGTTGCCACTTGCGCGAGTGCGCGTGATTGCTGATGCCGGGCACGAGCTCCCACGAATCTCCGCCGTCGCCGCTCTTGAAGAGCGACGCGGGCTCGACGCCGCACAAGAGCTCCTTCTTGCCCTCGCCCGCCTCCAGCGCCCAGATGTTCGCGAGCGCGCGCCCGTCGTCCTTGGGGAACGCGGGCGCCGACTTCGTCTCCTTGAACGTCTCGCCGAGATCGTTCGAGCGCAGGACCTTCATCCCGAAGAACGAGTTGCAGCTCGAGGCGTAGATGCGCGGCGTGCCGCGCGTGTCGATCAACGTCGCATACACGGCCACGCCGGAGCCGAACGGTCCGCGCAGCGAGAACTTGCGCCGCTTGCGCCCGCCCTCGGCGATGAACAGGCCTTTGCGGGTACCGATGCTGACGATCACGCGGTCGGACATGTTCAGGTCGCGCACATGCGACGTGTTGACGAACAGGCCGATGTGGCGCCGCAGCGCGCCCGTCTCGTCGCAGATGCTGCGCTGGAGCTCGGGATGGCGCTGCTCGAGCTCGGCGAGCACGTCGCGCACGCGCGCGGCCGACGTGCCCAGCTCTCGCGCGCCACCCACGCAGTGGCGCAACGACGAAGGCACGTGAATCGAAATGCTCGAGGAGCGGGGCATGGCGCGCTGGGCGGGCGAAGCAGCATAGTTGCGCCCCGGCGAGTCGCGCCAGAGGGTTGCGACCGGGATCGAAGGGGGTTTCCGGCGACGGAACCATTGCCGCGCTCGAACGTGGACGTCGCCACCGCACGGAAACGCGCCGCCCGGCCTCGTGCGTTCGCTCGACGCGCGAGGCCTCGCGGCGCAGCGCGCGCAGCGAGGCCTCGTCGGGATCGTCGGTCGGTCTCGCGCTCAGGAGGAACCCTGGCGCGTCAGCTCGACGTGCATCATCTGGTACTCCTTGCCGCTCTTGGGATCCTTGCCGTACATGTCGAGCGTGATCGAGTTGTCGCCGGTGTGGCGCTGCACCTCGCGCATCACCGCCGGCTGCTTCGTGATCGGACAGGTGAAGTGGTACGTCCAGGTGAGCGTGTTGCCGTCGCTCGACTGCGTCGCTTCTCCGGTCATGATCCCCGTGCTGTGGTTGTCGAGCCACGTGCCGACGAACGTCTGCGCCGCGTTGTCGTAGCCGCTGAAGCCGAGGCCTTGATAGGGCCCCATGCCCGGGATGTCGCCGGCGAACTCCCACTTCGTGAAGTGGCCGTCCATGACGCTCGAGATCGTCGACGTGCACGGCGACTTCATCGGCTCCGTGTCGGGCGCCATCCACATCGTGTTCGTGCCGCTCCAGCGGCCGGCGGAGCGCGCGAGCCACTGCTGCTTCGGACCTGGTGTGCCCGCCGCCATGCAGGCTTCCATGTCGGCTTGCGTCCAGCCCGGCGGAAGTTGCATCGCGTCGCCGGCATGCGCGTGCGCGGCGGACTTCTGCTTCGACATCGGGTGATCGTCCTGGCCGATGTCCTGACGCGTGCTCGAGCAGGAGCTGAGCGCGACCGTCGTGCACAGACCGAGGACACCGAGGAATTGGAGCGGGGAAGTGAAGAGTTGCGGTTTCATGCGTGGGTCTCCTTCTTCGTGGGGAAGCGCAGCCGCGGATTCGCGACGCACGCCGAGTGTAGGCTCCGAGCGCGAGCTCGTCGTCGCTCCGACTTCACGTTCCCGCATTCGGCAGAACCGTCGGCCCGATTCACGCCTTCGGAGAACCGCGCAACGGAATCAGCGCCCGCAAGCGCGCGTCGCGCAGCCACAGTCCCAGCCACGCGGCGACTCCCAGCGCGATCTGCACCGGAAACGCGTCTCCCACGCGCCAGTGCGTGCAGATCGCTCCGCCCATGTAGCCCGCGAGCAGGATCGCGCCGAGCATCGACGTCGCCGGGATCAGGTGGATCACGACACAGGTGAGCTCGAGCAGCGCCAGCGGCTTCACCATCGACGCGGGCAGACCCAGGTGAGCCATGCCTTCGTCGAGCTCCTGTCCGCCCTTGAACTTCATGATCGCGCTCATGAGGAACGCGAGGCACACGAGCCCCGAGATCACGCGTCCGATCCAGACGAGCTTGTTGTTCTGCGCCATCCGACATCACTCCTCGTGAATGTGCGTTGGAATCGAGCCGCGCGGCGTCGCGCTCGAGGAGGACTATCGATCGCTGATTCCGCGCGTCGAGCGGAGAATGGGCGCTCGAAGAGTCACTTCGCCGCAAGAGGACCGCGCTGCGGGGAGCTCGCGGGGACGCGCGCGGCCGAGCACCGTCCCGAAGTTCCATGAGCTCGCCGGCGCTTGACAGCTCGAACCCCTCGCGGTCGACTGCAGCGAGTGCGCTCCCGAGCGCCAGCGGGTTCGCGCGAAGGGCCAAGCCCACGGATTTCGTTTCCACCAACTGCACGTCGGCCACCGTGCCGCCTGTTCGCGAACCACAGGCTCGAACACGGAGGATCCATGACGTCCAAGCAGTTGCCCGAGCGTCCGAGTCTCGAGAACCTCAAGAAGCGGGCGAAAGCGCTGCTGCGCGAAGCCCAGTCCGGTGATCCTGCCGCGCTCGCGCGCCTGCGCTCCCTGCCCGCGCACGCCGCGACCGAGGCGCGCTCGTTCGCGTTGCACGACGCACAGTCGGCGATCGCGCGCGAGTACGGCTTCCCGTCGTGGAACGCGTTGCGCGAGCACGTCGAGGAGCGCTCGCTCTCGTTCTCCGCGGCCGTCGACGAGTTCGTGCGCGCGGCGACGGGCGACGCACCTGCGCGGGCGGAACGCCTGCTCGCGCTGCATCCCGGCATCGCGCACGCGAACCTGGCATGTGCGCTGGTGCTCGGCGACGCCGCGGCGGTCGCGACGTGGCTGGCGAAACAACCGGAGCTCGCGCGCCAGCGCTGTGGAGCGCAGGACTGGGAGCCGCTGCTCTACGTCTGCCACACGAGCCTGCACCGCGACTCGCCCGAGCGCACGGCGGGGCTCGTCGCGATCGCCGAGCAACTCCTGCGGCTCGGTGCGGATCCCAACGTGCAGTATCGATGGCGCTGGCACGCGGAGCTGCCGCGCACTCCGCTGTGGGCCGCGTTGTGCGCCGTGAACCATCTGCCGCTCGCGGAGGTCTTGCTGCGCGGCGGTGCGAACGTGACCGACGGTGTCTCGCTGCACATCACCGCAGGCGGAGGCAACCTGCCCGCGCTCGAGCTGCTGCACCGCCACGGTGTCGACGTGAACGGACTGCGAGGCGGCTTGCCGCCGCTCGCCTACATCCTCGGCTGGGGCCGCGATCCGATCGGTCCGCGCTGGCTGCTCGAGCACGGGGCCGACGCGAACCTCGCGTGGACCGAGTCGGGAGAAGCGCCCGTGCACGTCGCCGCGCGACGCTGGGACGTGCCGATGCTCGAGCTGCTTGCGCGGCACGGCGCGGACCTCTCCGCGCGTCGCGCGGACGGACGCAACGCGCACACGCTCGCCGCGCTGCACGGCAATCACGCGGTCGCGACGTGGTTGCTCGCTCATGGAGTGAAGGAGGAGCTCTCCGCGCTGGAACGCTTCGTCGCCGCGTGCGCGCGCGCCGATCGCTCGGACGCCGAGGCACTTCTGCGCGTCGATCCGACGTTGCGGACGCAGTTGCGCGAGGAGCACCACCTCATGTTGCAGCGACCGGCCGAGAGCGGGCGCGCCGACGTGCTCGAGACGATGCTCGCGTGCGGCTTCGATCCGCGCGTGGCGGACAAGGACGGCGTGACGCCGCTGCATCGAGCCGCGATGGGCGGACATCCGCAGGCCGTGCGTGCGTTGCTCGCGGGCGGTGCGCCCGTCGGCGCGCTCGACGGCATGTTCTCGGCGACGCCGCTCGTGTGGGCCGTCGAGGGCCGGCGGAGCGAGCGCCACGCCGGAGATCACGTGCGCGCGGCGCAGCTGCTCATCGCAGCCGGTTCACCGACGGAGTGGATTCCTCCGAGCGGCGCGCCGGATCCCGAGGGCACGCAAGCAGGACTGCTCGAACTGTGCCGCGCCGCCGCGGGCGCCTGATCGAATCGCGAACCGGCAGGAGCAGGTTTCGTGGCCTGCTCCCGTCCGCCCGATCGCGTGCGCGGCACCGGCGCGGGCGCTTCGACGGCCGCGCGTTGGACCGCTCGGCTGTCGCGCGCTCCGAGCGCTCTCGTGTGCGCGCAGCAATGGTCGGGGCGAGAGGATTTGAACCTCCGACCTCTTCCACCCCAAGGAAGCGCGCTAGCCAGGCTGCGCCACGCCCCGACACCGAGAAATGGAGCGACTCTTATAGGGACGGGGCCTCGAATCGTCAAACACGGCGTCACGAAGCTCTCGCGCCGCCGCGGCGCACATCGAACGCGCCGAGAGCGCGCGTCTTACGCCCGCCGCCCTTGGAGGCCTCGCGCGAGCGCCGCACAATCGCCGCCGAGTTCCGCGCATGGTTCGCCCCAACCGCCAGCTGCATCCGGTGCAACGCATCGTGCGACGAAGGCATCGCACGTGGATGCTCTCGATGGCGTTCGCGACGCTCGGCTGGGGAGCGTGGTGGTGCTTCGCGTTCCTGACGCACTTCCTGCCCGATCACGCGCCGCGCTCGACCACGGTGCAGTGGATCGGCGTCGGTTTCGCCGTGCCGGGATTCCTGATCGCGCTGTGGACGATCCGCGCGCGCCTCGCGTGGATCGTCGTGACGCTCTTCCCGCTGCTCGCCAACGCCAGCCTGCTCGCCATGCCGATCGTGATGAAGACGCTGCGCATCATTCGCGAGGAGCAGAGCTCGCGCGCGCAGCCCGCGCACCACGTCGCGCCTCGCCTCGATGCGACCGATCCATCGTTCGAGCAGCCGCGGCTCGAGCAGACGGCAGCGGGGCTCGGAGCGCAGCGACGAGCGCACGACTGACGCGGAGCGCCGCAACGCTCCCGCGACCGCAGCCGTGCGCTCAACCCGCGCGCGGCGGCGAGAGGTAGAGCATCGCTCCGCCCGTTGCAGCCGTGACGAGCGTCATGCCGAGCACCGCGAACGCGACGCGCCGGTGCCAGCGCAACGTCGCCGGCACGAAGAGCGTGCGCACGCCCGTGATCACCGGCAGCAGCAGGCACGCGGTGTTCACCTTGGCGAGCGTGAGATGGAACGGCGTGATCCATCCCGCCGCCGGCAGGTCGTAGACCTTGCCCAGGTCGTAGGCGTAGAGCACCGTGACCCACAACGACCCGACGGCGCACGCCACGAACGAGAGATGGAACGCGCGCCGCGCGCGCAGGCCGGTCCAGACGACCAGCGCGAGAAAGGCGAGCGTGACCGAGAACCAGACGAGGAAGCCGGTGCCCGGGCTCACAAGAATTCCCCGCCCAGCCAGTCCATCTCGCCGGTCGGAGTGCGGTTCATCAGGTCCATCACGGCTTCGCGCGGGTTCTTGCCGTCGAAGAGCACGGCGTGCACCTGCTCGGCGATCGGCATCGACGTGTCGCCCAGATCCGCTTCGGGCCCGAAGAGCGCCTTGGCCGTCCACACGCCTTCGGCGACCATCTTCATGCCCGCGAGCACCTGCGTGAGCGTCTGTCCGCGCCCGATCGCCTCGCCGACGGCGCGATTGCGCGAGTGCTTCGAGCAGCAGGTCGCGACGAGGTCGCCGAAACCCGCGAGACCGAAGAAGGTCTGCGACGACGCGCCGCGCGAGCGGCCGTAGCGCGCCATCTCGAACATGCCGCGCGTGAGCAGCGCCGCCTTGGCGTTGTCGCCGAGCTCGAGCCCGTCGCTGATGCCCGCGGCGATCGCGATCACGTTCTTCAGCGCGCCGGCAAGCTCCGCGCCGAACGGGTCGTGGTGCGTGTAGACGCGGAAGGTCGGCGAGCCGAAGACGCTCTGCACGCGCTGCGCGAGATCGCGATCGGTGCTCGCGGCGAGGAGCGCGACCGGTTTCAGCACCGCGACCTCCTCGGCATGGCTCGGACCGGTGAGCACGCACATCGCGCGCTCGCCGAGCACCTCGGAGAGGATCTGCGTCGGCGTCTTGAAGGTCTCGATCTCGATGCCCTTCGTCGCGCTGACGATCGGCAGCTTGCCCGTGAGCGCGTCCTCGAAGCGCAACGCGACGCCGCGCAGGTACTGAGTCGGCACGACGCTGACCGCGAGATCGATGCCGTCGGCGGCGCGGTGCGGGTCGGCACTGATCACGATCTCCGGCGGCAGCGGCACGCCGGGCAGGAAACGCTTGTTCTCGCGCGTGCGCTCGATCTCGTGAGCCATCTCGGGGAAAGCGCTCCACAAGCGCGCGTTCACGCCGTTGCGCCACAGGTGCAGCGCCAGGGTCGTGCCCCAGCTGCCGTCGCCGATGACGAGCGCCGTCGTCTTCTTGTCACGCTCGGGCATGCGGCCTCGCGCTCGGAGTGGAGACGCGCTTCTCGCCCGCGCGCGGCTCGGTGCCGGCCAGCATGCGCTGGATGTTGGAGCGGTGGCGCACGAGGATCAACAGCGCGAGCAGCAGCGTGCCGAGCACGAACTCGGGCTTGCCCGAAGGCGCCCAGTCGAGGATCGGCCAGTGCATGTGCGCCCAGGCCGTGATCGGCCAGCTCACGCTCATCAGGATCGACGAGAGTCCGTTGTAGCGCGTCAAACGCCTCGTCACGAGCCACACGAGCCCGCCGACGACGAACACGAGCGGGTCGACGGCGACGATCGCGCCGCAGCCCGTTGCGACGGCCTTGCCGCCCTGGAAGCGCAGGTAGATCGAGTAGCAGTGCCCGAGCACGGCCGCCGTGCCGACGAGCAGCTGCGTCGCGGGCACGAGCTCCGCCGCCAATCCGAGCGCGTGCACGGCGAGGACCGGCAGCAAGCCCTTCGAGAAGTCGCAGAAGAAGACCGCGATCGCCCAGCCGCGGCCGAGCGCGCGGCCGGCGTTCGACGCGCCGATGTTTCCGCTGCCGATCTCGCGCAGATCGATGCCCTTGATCCACTTCGCGAACACCAGCCCGAACGGGATCGAACCCAGCAGGTACGCGACCGAGCACGCGGCCCACAGGAGCGGTTGCTTCAGTGCCTCTACGAAGTGCGCGTACATCATCCGGGTCGGAGCCCGCGGGCGAAGTCAGCCGGATCAGGGTAGCGGATCGCCGCCGCGGTCGAGAATGCCGGCACGCGAGCGCCGGGTCGCGGAGCGTACGCCGAACGCGCCCTCGGATCACGTGCGTCGGCGTACGCGGCCTCCGCGCTCGAGGGCGCGGCGCGCGCGCGATCGGCGTCTCGGGCTCGGTTGCAAACCCCTTCGCTCACCTTAGGATGGCCCCCCAATCCGCGCGCCTGTGGCGCGAGCCGCCCACCGCGCCCTTCGGAGCCCCACCCGCCATGACGTACGTGATCGCCGAGCCGTGCAAGACGACCAAGGACACGGCCTGCGTCGAGGTCTGCCCGGTCGATTGCATCCACCCGACCAAGGACTCGGCCGACTTCGCCAAGTTCGACATGCTCTACATCACTCCCGACGAGTGCATCGACTGCGGTGCTTGCGCGCCGGAGTGTCCCGTCGACGCGATCTTCGACGAGGCGGAGCTGCCCGAGAAGTGGGTCGCGTACACGAAGATCAACGCGGACTGGTACACGCAGAACCGCTGAGCTCGACACGCTCCCGAACGAGCGTCGCGCGCGACTTCCGCGCGCACGGAACGCCACCGGCGGCCCATGAGCCGCCGGTTTCGTTGTCCGCGCGTCGTAGTGCGCGCGCCGATCCGCGAACTACTTCGCCTGGCCCTTGGGCGGCGCCGCTCCGCCGTGCGCATCGGCGTAGGCCTGCTCGAGCGTGCCGCGTGCCTGTTTCTGCTCGGGCGTCTCCGCGGGCAGCAGGCAGCTCGGGATCGCGGCGAGCAGGAGCTTCGCGCGCGCGAGCGACTGATCGTTCGGCATCGTCTTGCCCACCGACTTCGCGCGCTCCTGCAACGCGCTGAAGCGCGCCGTGTCGGCGACGGGCGGCTTGCGAAGCGCGCTCGTGCTCGCCGGCAACGCAGCCGCGCGCTCCCTCGCGGCCGCGACGCGGCTGGAGAGCGACGGGTGGTCGCTCATCGCCTCGGGCGTCTTGTCGAGCCCCTTGTCGATCAGCTGCTGGAAGAAGCCGCCGAAACGCTGCGGATCCCAGCCGGCGCGCGTGTAGATCTCGAAGCCGATCTTGTCGGCCTCGGCCTCGTCGTCGCGCGTGTAGCCGAGGTTGAGGAAGTTGCCGGCGATCATGCCGAGGCCCGCGCCGTAGGCCGCGTACTCCTTGCCGTGCTTCTCGCCGCCGGCCGCGTAGCCCGCCGCGCCGAGCAGCAGCGCTCCGCCGGCGAGCGTCATCTGGCGGTTCATGCCCTTGTGCACGTGGCGCGCGTAGACGTGGCCGAACTCGTGCGCCATGACGGCCGCGAGCTCGTCCTCGCTGCGGCAGGTCTCCATCAATTGGGCATAGATGTAGGCATGCTCGCCGCCGGTCGTGAAGGCGTTCAGCGTGTCGCTGTTGACGAGGTGGAACTTCTCGGTCGAGAACATCCAGTCCGCGGGCTCGTTGAAGTGGCTCTTCGGACCGTACTTCTCCCGGTCGAGCTCCTTGGCGGAGTCGACGATGCGCTGGCCGACCTGCGTGAAGTAGTCGACGAGCTGCGGATCGCGCAGGATCGCGGGCTCGAGCTCCTTGTGATAGTCGGCGGCTTGCGAGCGCACCTGCTTGTCGGACGCGCAGCCCGCGAGCAGGGCGCACAGTCCGAGGAAGGAGGTCGCGAAGCGCAGCCATCGGAACGCAGGCGTGGATCGGTGGATTTTCATGGTGCTGGAACGGTCGTGGGAATCTGCCGAACGAAGGTGAGCGTACGCCGCGCGGCAGCAACGGTCGAGCCGAGTGCTCGCGGGGGCCGCCGAGAATGCCGGAGGAAATGGACGCGCTCGCGCGTCGATCGCCGGCCTCCTGTCCCCCGACGATGACCGTGTCGACGAAGCCTTCGCGCTCGTTCCCGCCCGCATGGATCAGCCATCCGCTGTTCCTGTGGCCGCTGCTGCTCTTCGCGTTCCTCGGCGCGGGTTGGACGGGGATGAAGGTCCTCTGGCGTCGCGATCTCGAGCGCCAGCGCGCGCGTTTCGCGGCCATCGGCGACGCGAACCCTGCGTACGAGCTCTTCCCGCCGCTGCCGCCCGAACGCGACGCCACGGACGCCGTGCGCCGGCTGCTGGCGGCGGTCCAGGCGCGCCCCGCGACCGAGTTCTCGCGAGCGATCGCGCAGCAGCACGAGACGATGTCGAAGCTCGCCCTGGATCCGCGCCAGTGGCCGGACACGACACGCGAGTGGCTGGCGGGCGAATCGGCGGACGAGCTCGAGAGCCTGGCCGCCGACGCGGCGCGCGGCGACGGCGCGCGCTTGCTGCATCTCGAGCAGGGACTGCTCGCCCGCGACGACTGGCGCGTGATCCCGATGTTGTCGATCGTGCGTTGCCTCAGCGCGCGCGCGCTGCTGCTCGCCGACACGGGCGAGGTCGAGCACGCGGCGCGCCTGGTCGAGCGATTGCTCGCGCTCGATCGAATGCTCGTGGAGCAGCCGACGCTCGCGCGCGCGCTGGCGTGCGCGGTCCTCGATCGCGACGCGCTGTGCGCGCTGCGTTCGATCGTCGGGAGCAAGGCGCTCGACGAGTCTCGGCTGCGCGAGCTCGCCGCGGCCCTCGACGCCCGCGATCCGCTGCGCGAGCGGCTCGCAGCCTTCGACTTGGAGTGCGCGCACGTCGCGCTCGAGGGCATCGCTCTGGTGCGCAGCGGGAATGCGCGCGGATTCTCGGGTCCGCTGGGACGGATCTACGGCTCCGCGCTGGGCGCGCCGCTGTGCGACGAGGAGGAAGCGCTGTACCTCGGCGTGATGCTCGACCTGCGCGACGAGTTCGTTGCGACTCCGTGGAGCCCGCCCACGGCCGGCGGCGGAGATGCTCTGCCGCGCTGGAGCCGTCTCGCGCGCTGCCTCGTTCCGGCCTCGGGCATCCTGCAGCGTGAGCTGGTGCCGTACCGTCGCGCGCTCGATCTCGCGCGCGCCGCGGTGGCGCTCGCGCGCGCGCAGCGTCAGGAAGCCCGGTGGCCCGCGCGGCTCGACGATCTCGCTCCACGCTGGCTCGCGGAGGTCCCGGGCGACGTGCCGGGCGGCAAGCCGTTCGCGTACTCGAGCTCGGGGAGCGAGTGCGAAGTCGCGCTCGACGCGCACGCCATGCCCGAATCCGCGTGGGCCTGGCCCATGAACTGGAAGCTCGCGCGTTGACGCGCGCTCGAACGCGCATCGCAATCGCAGCGCGCCGCGGATAGCCTCGCGCGACTTTCGCCGCAGGCCGGTGCGTGCCCGCACGGCATCGCACGACATGGGGCGCACGGCGAAGCCCCGCGACCCACGCGATGAGCGCGATCGACGACACGAATCCCGGCAGCGACGCGGCGCGCAAGCGCTCCGCGGTCATCGCGTTGCTCTCGGTGACGCTGATCTGGGGCTGCACGTTCGTGTGGATGAAACAGGCGCGCATCGCGGCCGATCGAGTGCTCGGAACGGGACATCCGTTCGCCGGCGTGGGCCTCTTCCTGTGCCTGCGCTTCGCCTTCGCGGCGCTCGTGCTCTGCGTGTGCGCGCCCGCGTCACGGCGGCTGGATCGCGCCGCATGGAGCGGCGGACTGGTGCTCGGCGGCCTGCTGTTCGTCGGCTTCGTGCTGCAGATGTTCGGTCTCGACGGCGTGTCGCCCGCCGTGTCGGCGTTCCTCACGAGCCTCTACGTGCTCTTCACCGCCGGACTGCACGCGCGCCTCGAGCGCCGCGGCGTGGGCAAGGCGCTGGTCGTCGGCGCTCTGCTCGCCACCGCGGGTGCGGCGCTGATCGGTGGTCCGCCCACGGGCGCGGGGCTGACGAAGACGTCGAGCTCGAGCCTCTTCCCCTATCAAGGCGAGCTGTTGACCGTCGCCTGCGCGTTCGTCTTCGCCGTGCACATCCTCGCCACGGATCGCATCACGCGGCGCACTCCGGCGCTGCCCGTCACGTTGACGTCGCTGGTCGTCGTCGCGCTCGGCAGCCTCGCGCTGCTCGGCGTCGATGCGCTCGGAGCGCGCGACACGGACGTGAGCCGTTGGTGGAGCCTGTGCCGCGACGGCGACTTCCTCCTGCCGCTGTGCCTGTCGAGCGTGCTCGCGACGGCGCTCGCGATCTCGTTGATGAACGTCTTCCAGCGCGCGCTCGAGCCGGTGCGCGCCGCGATCCTCTACGCGCTCGAGCCGATCTGGGCGGCGTGCGCGGGGCTCTTCTACGGCACGGACGAATTCACGCTGTGGCTGCTCGTCGGCGGGAGCCTGCTCGTCGGCGGCAATCTCATCGCCGAGCTCGGCAGCGCGGCGCGGCAGCGCGCTGGCGAACGCCTGAACGCGAATTGAGAGTCGACGCGCGCGCTTTCTTTCGCGCGCAGGAGCGAGTCGGGGCGCCGAGCGCGGGGTGAGCGCGCGCGCCAGCGCCGCGAACCGGACGGAGTTTCCGATGCGCCGCACCGAACGCTGCTTTTCGAGCCTTTTTTTCGACTCGAGCGACACCGCTGAGCTTGCCGCTCCTCCCCTGCGGGGTACGTTTCTTCGAGCGCCTTTGGCCTGACAGAAGCCCGAAGGATGAGGCTCTCGCGCCTCTCCGCCTCTGCCGGCACCTCCCGCACTTTCCCGCGACGCAATCTCGCTCGCGCTCGCGCACTCCGTGCGTCGCAGGGACGAATTCTCGACTCATATCCCGATGATCCGCACCATCAAGTTGCTCTCGCTGGCCGCGCTCGCGGTCTCCTTCTCGTTGTGTATTGCGCCCCGCGCGAACGCGACGACCCTCGCCTCGGCCTGGTTCAATGGCGGTCATGGCGGCGGCGGCTGCCACAGCCCGAACCACGGCCACAACGGCCATCACTGCGACAACGACAACGACGACGACGATGACAACGACGGCCACGGTTGCCACAACGGCGGAGATCCGTCGTTCGTGTGCAACAACGGCGGCCCGTACAACGTCGAGTGCGGCCCGGGCGCGCTGACTGTCGCCGTGAACGCTTCCGGATCGACCGGCGCGACGAGCTTCCACTGGTCGACGAACTACCCCGGAGGCGTGTTCGCCAATCCCGACGCGGCCGTGACGACCTTCACGTTCACCGCCAACGGCTGTTGCGACCAGGACGTGCGCATCACGCTCACCGTCGGCAAGAACAACTCGACCAAGTCCTGCAACACGAAGGTGCGGGTGCGCGACACGCAACCTCCGGTGATCGAGTGCCCGCCGCTGGCGAAGCTCGTCTGCGGCGACAGCGAGCACCCGGACTCCACCGGCCGCCCGGTCGTCACCGACAACTGCGACAGCTCCCCCTGCGTCACCTACAAGGACAAGATCGTCCTGCAGGACTGCCGCGCCGAACGCCTCGACCACACGGTCGAGCGCACCTGGAAGGCGCGCGACAACTGCGGCAACAAGTCCGAGTGCGTGCAATTCATCCACGTGGTCAAGCAGACCGTGCTGGTCGACGCGCTGCCCGGCCAGTGCCCGAACGTGATCACGCTCAACTCGTGCAACAACGTGCGCATCGCCATCCTCGGCACCGCGGACTTCAACGTGGGCTCGATCCAGGCCGGTTCGGTGCGCCTCTACGGTGAACACTGCGACGGCGGCCCGCTCTGCCCGCTCTCGGTCTGCGCCTCGGACGTCGCCACGCCCTTCGTCGGCAACATCGCCAGCGACTGCGAATGCCACGACCTCAACGGCGACGGCCGCCTGGACCTCGTGCTGACCTTCCGCCGCACGAGCCTGATCAGCACGCTGGGTCTTTGCAATCTGCCCAGCGGCTCGAGCAAGCGCATCATGCTCACCGGCCGCCTGTGCGACGGCTGCACCTTCCTCGGCACCGACTGCGTGCAGGTTCCCTGAGTCCGCTCCTCTTCTGGATGTGAAACGGGGCCTCGGTCGTTCGACCGGGGCCCCGCCCTTTTCCGCCGTGCTCACGCGCCGGCCGCGACGCGCAGCTCGTCCTCGATCCCCATCGGGAGCTGCGCGAGATCGTCGCGCTCCGTGCGCCGCCGTGCCACGGCGCTTTCGACGCGCATGGGAGAGCGCGCCGCGAGCCTCTCGAACCGCGCGTCGAAGGCCTCCCGGCTCGCGTCACCGGCGCGCTGCGCCTCGGTCGCGGTGATGCACTCGTCGAGGTGCTCGGCGGTGAGCCAAGGCCGCGCGCCGGGCGGACCGACTCCCCGGGCAGCCGCGCTGCGCCTCGTCGTGCAGCCCGGCGATCGCGCGCCAGGTCGCTTGCGGCGTCGGACCGCGCAGCGAACGCGGTGGACACCGGCGGCGTTCGTCCCGGAGCGTGGTCACGACGAGCGGGAACGCCTCGCGCTCGTCGGCCCCGGGATGGGCGAGCACGAGCTCCCGCGGACGGAGGAACATCGAATCGAGATCGCCGACGCGTTCGCTGGGTCGCTGGCTCACGCTCGTCCGGCTTGCGCTCGCGCATTGCGCCGGACGCCGAGCCTGGCACCCAGGACGTGCGACGGGAGCCGCCGCGCGGAGCGCGCGGCGGATGCGGATCACGGCGTGAGCAACGCGGCGTGCCCCGCGCGCCTCCGTCGGAGCCGCGCTCGCGCGCGTCGCTCCGTCTTCGCCGTCGCTTCACGCAGCGCGTGACCGGATCCGCGACAGCGCGCGCACGAGATCCGGATCGTTCGCGCCGCGATGGAACTCGCGCGCGAGCGTGCTCGTCTTCAAGGGCGGCAGGAACACTCGCCCACGGTTCGCGCGCGACGTTCGCGCGCGCGCGAATCGGCTCGCCGCTCGCCATCTCGCGAATCCGAGGACTTCACCCGTGACGAAGTCACGAGGCTCTCGTTCAAGAGCTCGTGCTCGCTCGCGACGCAGACCACCTCGTCGCCGGCATCGAACTCGACTCATTGCGTGTCGATGCCGTCGCCATGCGTTCGACGCGCGCCCTGAATTGGCTGTGACGCGGTCGAGCGGATGCCCCCCGTTCAAACCGGCGCAATCGTTCGCCGGTCCTCCAAGGAATTGCCGTCATCATGACCCCTCGACTCTCATTGACTCTCGGTGCGGGAATCCTGGCCTTCGTCGCACTGATCGCCGCGCTCGCCGGATCACGGAATGCCTCGAATGCCGCGGGCGCGGACGTCGCGAGCGTCCGCTCGGCGAGTTCGCGCTCTCCGGCCGCGCCACGCGAACGGCTCGCGAGCGAAACTTCCGGGGCGCTCGCGGTTCCCGACGCGGCGGCACCCACGCGCACGTCCGTGCACGAGGATGCGGAAGAGGCGGCGGAGCTCGCGTTGCCGGCGCTCGCCGAAGTCGCTCCCGCGCCGCAGCCGCCGGCTGCTTCGGTCGGAAAGCAACCGAGCCTGACGAGCGCGCAGCTCAGGGACAGGCTGCTCGGCTGCCGCGATCTGCGCCGCGAACTGCGCGCCGCCGGCGGCGCGGCGGAATTCGTCGTGGCGTTCGACAACGCGCTGCTCGCGATCGCGGTTGCGCTCGATTCGACCGGGCGCGGGAGCGAGGTGCTCGGCCAGACCGTCAGCCTGACGAACCACGACCGCCGGCAACATCGCTTCGTCACGAACGGGAAGCTCTACGTGTTCGACTGCGACGAGTTCCCCGGCTTCGAGGCGCTGCGCAAGGGCGCGAACGACAGTCGCACGTTGCCCCACGACGAGATCGACGCCGCGCGTGTGCCCGACGAGCTGGTCCGCGCGCTCGATGCGCTGACGGACCGCGCCATCGAGTTCCTCGAGCGGTGACTCCTCCACCATTCGCCCCCCGGCCGGACGACTCATTCTTCTTCCCAAAGGACTCGAACCGTGAACTATCCCAAAATGCTCCTCCATCTCGTCGCCAGCCTCGGTCTCGCCTCGCTCTGCGTCGCTCAAGGCCCCGGCGATCCGATCGAGTGCAACAAGACCTGCACGGCGGAGGGCGTCGTCAGCGTCGGCTCCTTGGAATGGACCGTGAGCTTCACCTCCGTCAGCAACGGCGCCGGGACCGAGATCTGCGAAACGTGCGAGGAGTGCAAAGGCACGCTGACCTACTTGTTCTGGCCCTCGAATCCCAATCGCCGTTGGGAGATCGACAACGACCCGGGCATCGAAGGCGTGCCGCCCAGCCCGCAGTTCGGGCAGGGCATGACCTGGGGCTCGATCTCGATGTCCAGCAGTTGCGATGACGGGCTGGTGTCGCACGTCAGCGGCTACACGCTCAACTCGAGCGGCGGCGCCACCCTGGCGTTCGAAGCCTACTTGTATTGCAGCTGCTGAGCGGCGCGACGCAGGGCACTCGTCGGGAGCGGCACGGAACGAATCGCCGCTCCCGAATTCGCGCGGCGACGCTCACGCCGTCGCGGTCATCGAGCGCGACGGCGTCTGCTGCGCGTCGGTCGCCGCCTCCACCACCGGCGCCGGCACGGGAGCGACCTTCGCGGGCTTGTTTCCCGGCCGAGAGCGCTTCGCCTGCGCGCGCGCCTTGCGGGCAGGCTTGCGACCGGCCTTGCGGCGCGGTTTGCGCGCGGGCTTCGAGCTCGCCTTGCGCGCTCGCCGGGCGCTCGACTTCTTGCGGATGACGCGCCCGCGCTTCTTCTTCGTCGCGCGCGCCTTGCGTGCGCCTCCACCTCCGCCGCCACTCGCGAAGTACGTCATCCCGCGACGCTGGCCCTCGGTGCGCACCTTCTTCTCCGCGATGAGCTTCAGCATCGGCAAGCGCATCGTCTTGACGTCGGTCTTCAGGGCCGCGGCGATCTGCTCGCCGCGCTGCCCGGGATTGGCCTTCACGTGCGCGAGCAGCCGCTCGCCCATGCCGGCGACGTCCTCGGTCGAGCGGCGCACGCGACGTCCGGCGCGCGCGGGGCGCGGCTTCGAGCTCGCCTTGCGCGTTGCGCGCGGCCGGCCGGGAGCGCGCGGAACCTCGTCGCCTCCGAGCGCGGACAACACCTGCTGCAGCGCGTCGCGACGCACGAGCTGCGTGAGTTCGTCGGTGAATTGAGCGATGAGCGATTCGAGGGTCGGCGTGGTCATGGGTCTCCGTCAGTGAGTTTGGGCGGCGGCGGAGATTAGGCCGCTCGCGCTGTTGGCTTTCAACCTCGCCCGGCGGGAGATCCGTCGTTCGCGACCTCGAGCGACGGGCGCGGACCACGCGTCGAGGCACGCGAACGCGCGGCGCACCTGGCGCTCGGCGCGAACTTCAACAGCGCGAACCCGGTGACGACGAGGGCGACGACGACCACGGTCGTCACGGCCCGCAGCGGCTCGACGCGGCACAACTCAGGGCACGAATCCGATCGAGCGGAATCGAAACGTCGGCGCCAGGAAGTCCGCGCGGCTCCGCCACGAGCATGTTCGGCTGTCGCGGGTCGACGCGCGGATGCTCGACGATCTCCCGTGGAAACGCGAGCTCGTCCACGGCTCCGCTTCCACCGTTTCTCCTTCCTCGTCCGACGCGATACAAGCGGCCCGGGGGACATCCATGAACAACGCTCGGCACTCTGGCACTCACCTCGTCGCCATCGGCGCGGCCCTGCTCGCCGCGTGCACGACGGCGGACATCGACGAATCGGACCACCGCGGGTTCTTCGCCGATGTCCGAGTTCGAAAGACTTTGGACGGCACGGACGATCGCTCCGGTCCGTTCGCGGAGGCGGGATGGACTTCGGCACAGGGCTCCGCCGGCCAGCTCGACTATCGAGTCGACACGTGGAATCTCGGGGCCGGCGTGGAACTGTCCGCCAACGAACAACTGCGCTTCGCCATCGGCGGAGGCCTCGCCTGGCAAGTCAACGATTTCGACACGACGACCGGGCCGGTGCACGTGGGCAACGGTCTTGGACCGTACGTGTCGCTCGAGGCCAGTTGGCTCCCCGCGCCATGGCTCGAGCCGTACGCGCGCGCGGGCGGGATGCTCGCGCTCAACCAGCTCTCGTACACCGAGCAGTTCGAGGTGGGCGCGCGACTGCACCTGCTGGAGCCGTGCGTGTTCTTCGTCGGATGGCGCGCCGCGAGCTACGACCTCGAGGACATCGACGATCTGCTCACGCTCGATTCGGTGGAGCTCGACGCGAGCGGACTCGTCGTCGGGCTGGAGTTCTGGTTCTGAGCGGGAGGGCGGCCGTAGAGGCGACTGGGGCTACGACTTCCATTTCTTCGAACGCTTCGTTTCGCTCGAACGGTCGTCCGTCGACGTTCCGGTGGCGGAGGTACTGGCGGCGATGCGATTGCGCGCGCGCAAACGACGCGCCCGCTGACCTGTCGCGGCCCATCGCGCACCCGCAAGAGAACCAGCGCTCGAAGCGGCATCCGGTAGCTGAGCCGTTCGAATCCGGACATGGGACCGATCCGAGCACGCGTCAAGAAAGGCCGCCTGATCGTCGACACGCCGACCAAGTTGCCCGAGGGCACCGTGTGGGATCTCGTCTTCGACGATGAAGGCGACGACCTGACGAACGACGAGCGCAAGGTGCTCCACGAGGAGATTCGCCGCTCCGTGCGAGCGGCGAAGCAAGGCAAGACGAGGCCTGCGGCCAAGGCCCTCGCCGAGCTCCGTGCGCAACGACGCGCGTGAAGCTCGAAATTTCACAGCCCGCAGAAGGGCACCTCGGAACCATCGATGCGTGGTGGCGCGCGAACCGGTCCGGTGCGCCGGACGCCTCGTCGAGGAAGTGTCCGCCGTGTTCGACGCGCTCCTCGCCGCGCCACTCACCGAACGCGTGGTACCCGTGAAGGGCGCGCCTGGGATTCGTCGGGTCGTGTTGCGGACGACCCGCTACCACGTCTACTACCAGGTCGAGAAGGACACCGTCACGGTCGTCGCGATCTGGTCTGCCGTCCGCGGTCGCGGTCCGACTCCGGCTGAACTTCGCGGTGCGAAGTCGCGGCGCGGGAAACGGTAGAGGTCCAACGAGTTGGAGCGGCTGAAGGGACTTGAACCCTCGACATCAACCTTGGCAACCGAGTGACGATGCGCGCGAGAAAGCCGTGGTTGAAGCGACGTTACATCGCGTCGCGCGGGTTGCAAGCTGACGCAGCTCGATGCGGCACGACGCAACGTGTCACGGTACTCCTATAGCTCGGTTGGCTACCGGCGCCACCCGGCATAGACTCGGGTCATGGAGCCCATCCGAGCCCGTGTCCAAAACGGTCGCCTCGTCGTGAACATGCCGACCGAGTTGCCGGAAGGAACCGTGCTCGATCTTGTCGTCGACGATGAGGGCGACGATCTCGACGAAGCCGAACAGGCGGCGCTGCGAGCCGCGGTCGAACGTTCCGTCCGCCAGCTCGATGCCGGTCAAGGCAGGTCTGCGGAAGACGTCCTTTCGTGAGCTTCGATCACGCCGCAAGTCGTGAAGCTCATCGTCTCGCCGCAAGCCGAGGCGCAGATCGATGCGATCGACCTGTGGTGGCGTGAACATCGGCACGCCGCTCCAGAGCTGTTCCTTCAGGAGCTCGCCGCAGCGCTCCAGATCCTCGCACTCCTCCCACAGGCCGGTCATGTCCAGTCGCACATCCGGCCGGACGTCCGTCGGCTCTGTCTCCGGAGCAGTCGTTAGCATGTCTACCACCGCGTGCGCGGCGAGGTTCTCGAAGTCGTGGCCGTCTGGTCCGCAGTGCGGGGCGCAGGTCCGGACCTTGGAGAATCGGCCGGAACGACCAACTCGCCCCCACGCGGTCCGAGTTGGAGCAGCTGAAGGAACTTGAACCCTCGACATCAACCTTGGCAACCAGACGGCGTTGTGCGCAGGAAGCCCGTGAGCTGGCCGAGGTTACGTCGAGCGTGAGCGATTGCAAGTTGTCGCAGGTCGTAGCAACGCGTCGCCGCTCGTCGCGGTAGTCCGGTACACGCGGAGGTAGACTGGGTGCATGGGACCCTTCCGTGCACGAGTCAAGAACGGTCGCTTGGTCGTGGATGAACCCACCGAGCTTCCCGAAGGCACCGTCTACGACTTGGTGATCTTCGACGAAGGTGACGACCTCGACGACGAGGAGCGTCGCGCGCTCGACGAGGCTCTCGCTGACTCGGCGGAGCAGGCGAAACGCGGCGAAGTTGTCGACGCCGAGGACTTCATCCGCGAGCTACGCCGACGATGGGGCTCACCGTCCGGCTCACGCAGCGTGGCGCGCTCCCAGTCTCCGCATCTCCGAGTGGTGGCGCGAACATCGTCCGCTTGCGCCGGAACTCTTCGATCAGGAGCTGTCGGAGACCTTGCAAGCCCTCAGCCTCCATCCGATGGCGGGGATTCCGTACGACTCCAAGCAGGTGTCGAACGTGCGTCGCTTTCTGCTCCGCAGCTCGCGCTACCACGTGTACTACCGTGTCCTCAGCGACCAAGTCGTCGTGTACTCGATCTGGTCAGCGGTCAGAGGATCTGGACCCGACTTGCGTCGCGGGCGATGACCCCCGTGCGCGACTACCGGCCACGAACCCGGTAGACGAACGAACCCGCGTCGTGCGGGTCCGCAAGATTGGAGCGGCTGAAGGGACTTGAACCCTCGACATCAACCTTGGCAAGCACCTCGCTGGGGTGCATGTAGATCCGTGTTGGAACACAACCTAGCGCGTCCGTCGCATGTTGCAAGCTGTCGCATCCCGTCTCGTTCTGGCGCATCCAGACGCGGTACGAGTGGCATTCAACGGTACGTACCGTTCGCGCCTCGAGGTTGCCGCGCCGATCGAGTGCGGTCTGCGGCTGGGCCAGCCATCGCGGCGTTCGGTCAAGCGGACACGCGTGTTTCGCCGGGGGATGGCGTGCAAGAAGTCGCGCCTCGCTCGAGTCACTGCAACGCCGGCGTTGGTCGGCGTTGCACCGTGGAACCAGTCCCAGGAAGTCCGTCGGTCTCGACCCGGCTCACCAAGCGAACGCCGAGCGCATCGAGCACGCGCTCGGCACGCTCGACGGTCATGCCGTGGTACTCGTTGCGTTCGTCGCGCGAGACCATGCTCTCGTCGACATCAAGGCGCCGCGCGAGCTCGCGCTGCGTGAGCCCGCAAGCGATGCGCAGCCCGATGAGCATCTGCCCGAGGCCGTGCAGGTTCTCGAACTCGCTGAACTGCCCGCGCCGCAGGCGCTCATAGCTCTCGACCTCTTCAACAAGCTGCAGGTGGAACGACTCGAGCGGCTGCCGGAGCTTCGCGACCTGTTCCGGCGTGTAGCCCTGCTGGGACCATGCGTCGGCATGCTCGGCGAGACGCGCGCGTTCGGCGGCGATCCGCGCGGTCGCTTGCTGGTACTCGGTTTCGTTGCGAATCATGCGCTCCTCCCTTGCTGCTTGGTGATCCGAATGATGCCCTTCGGCTCGCCGGTCCCTCGCGACTTGCGGAAGTAGGCAGGGAACTCGAGAGGCTGGCCGTGTTCGTCGTGCCCGGCGATGAGCCCGGTGAAGTGCGGGTAGAGTTCGACGCGGTACGCGTGCCACATCGGCAACTGCAACTTGGGGTAGCCGCGATGGGCACGACGCGCGCGGTGATCCCACGTCCAGCACTTCGCCGGGTCCAGGCGGTTGAGCTCGCGTTCGAGTTCGCCGGAGGCGAAGCGCAGCGGATCGCAGGCGAAGTAGCCGTCGATGTCACCGGGATGAGCCTTGTCCTCGACAAAGCTGCCGTCGACGAAGATCTCCTCGACCCCAACGGTCCACAGCTGTTGCACGAGTACCGCGAGGTTGTCGACCAGCTGCCTGCGCCACGCCGCGTCCCACGGTCCCGGCAACGACGCCGAGCCGCACACGAGCCAAGACTCAACCAGCTGACCGAGCGTCAGCGAGTAGTCGCCGGGCGGAAGCACGCCTTCCGCCGTGAAACTTGGCACTGGGTCCATCCTCGCTAGTCTCCACTGTCCTTTCTTGACATTTTAGGCATACTTGCCGTTCTTGTCAAGCTCATTTACCGCCGCCATCCGTGCGCGAGCTCGGTCCACCCCGGTCAGGAGCGTCGCTCGTCGGAGACGGCTCCGTCCTGCGAAGTACCCGGCTCTCGGTGAACCCAATGGAGCTGCTCGCCTTGCACCCGCCGGATCGCCGCACTTAGACTGCCTGCGCACCGGCGACGCACCTCGTGTGCGTGCGACCGGTGGAGCTCATGTTCGACAAGGCCGAAGCCTCTACGAAGATGGAGACCGCGTCGCCCACCAGCGCGAGCTGTGGAACGGCGAGTCCGAATACTCGAAGAGCGAGACCTAACGTCAGCATAGCACATTTGTTCTTGCTTATGGACGGTCGGATAGGCGGTTAGCGGAAGCTGGCCGACTATGCTGCAAGGGTGAAACGCTTGCCACGCGGCAGGTGCACTTCCCCTCTTTAGTGGTGGGGCCAATTACGACGCCGTCAGTCGGGCTCCCACCCCTGCATCGCTTCCCGTGCGCGAACTGCCCAAGTGGTACAAGAAGCGCGGCTACGCGCATTTCGATACGGCGCCCCACCCTGACGGAGTGATCGCGCTGGCGACGGATCCGAAGCGCGTCGCCAAATATCCATTCTGGCCGTTCCTCACCTACGTCAAGACCACAGCCCGCAGACAGGCTGTCGTCGACGCCGCGGGGACGAAAACCAAGAAGCGAACCAAAGGCGTTGCGAAGGAGCGCCCGATTACGTACGCGGCGCATCTCGATAGCCACATTTTCGCCAAGTACGCAAGCGACCTCGGCGCCGCGCTCGAACAGCACGAGTACACGGGTCAGCCGTTTGCGTCGTCGGTGCTCGCGTATCGCCGGCACACTCCCCGCAAGAACAACATCCACTTTGCCGCCGACGCCTTTCGGGACATCCAAGAGCGGGGCGAATGCGATGCGGTGGCTGTCGATCTGGAGGCATTTTTCGACTCGCTCGATCACGAGCGGCTTCGCCTGTTGTGGTGCCGCGTGGTCCAGTCCGGTACTCGACTACCGCCGGATCATTACGCCGTGTTCCGCGCGGTGAGCGAGCGACGCCGTGTGGATCGCAAACAGCTTCGGACCATCCTTGGACGCGACGTGCCACGCGGTCGCCTTCCGGGCAATCGCCGCGTCTGCACGCCGGCCGAATTTCGCAGCAAGGTCCGGGAGCATGTGTCCAAGCCAGAACCGCGGGGAATTCCGCAGGGCTCACCGATCAGTGCCGTGCTCGCCAACCTCTACATGCTCGATGTCGACCGCGACCTGTCCGCCGGGCTCGCGGCTCGCGGCGCTTCGTACCGGCGCTATAGCGACGACATCCTCGTAGTGTGCGGTCCCGGCGAAGCACACGCGGTCGAACAGCTCGTCACGGCCGCAGTCGAAAACGTCGGACTGTCCATCAAACCGGCCAAGACATTGCGCATTGCGTTCCGCCGGTGTGCCTCCGGCCTCGAGTCCACAGAAATCCCCGCGCCCGGCGGCGAAGACGGTGGTGCGGGCGCGTACGACACTACACCGACCGAGCAGCTCAAACCGCGGTCGCTCGCCTATCTCGGCTTCGAATGGGACGGCCGCGCGATGCGGATTCGCTCGCAGACGCTTGCGCGCTTCCTGAAGAAGATGAAACGCAACGTCAACGCCGCCAGGCTCGCGGCGGAGAAGCGACACGAGCTGAGACTTCGACGTGCCAAGCTCTATCGGCGATTCTCGTTCCTCGGTTGGAATCCGCGCGCCAACCCCAAGGATAGACCGGCGCCCTCCGGTGAGCGGCGTCACGGCAACTTCATTGATTACGCCAATCTCGGCGTGACGATTTCCGGGAGCGAGGTCATGCGCCGGCAGATCGGCAAGCAATGGCAGCGGCTTCACGATGAAATCGGCAAGGCCGAGGACATTCTTGAGCTGAGGGCTCCCGAACCCGCACTTGCTCGGCAACTGGCTACGAAGCGTCGCAAACCCCGACGCGGGCGCGGCATCGACTCGCGTTCGACGGCGATGTGAGGTCGCGCGCGCGGCGGGCGTAGGTTGGCGAACGGCCGGCTACCACCCATGCCGCTCTGCCGCAGCGGCATGGGTGGGCGTAGTGCGCGCGACGAAGCCGGGCCACGAGACGCAACGGGACAGACGGCGCGAAGCGCGGGTTCCGGATCCACTCGTAGTTGCTCGTCTGTCCATCGAACGGGTATCGCGTGGCCACGAGGCTCCACCAGTCGCGATGCAGGGCTTCTGGTGACAGAGGCGATGTGCCGTACTCGTTCGCATACACGACGAAGGCCATGACATGCGGATACCGGGTGATCTGCTGCAACGCTGCGTGACGATCGCACGAGGTGTCCGTCGCCCGCCCAGGAGCGGCGCGAGGGTTGTGCAACACAACGATGCCTGGGTGCTCTGAAGGAAGCTGCGCGGCTTTCTTCTCGATGCTGCGTGCGAGCCGGTCGTCGTCCGTGTCCGGCACCAACGCTCCGCTCACGCCTTCGGGTTCGAGTCCCGCGCCTGCGCCCAGCGCCGAAGCTCCTCGAGCGCCGCCTTCGGTGCGAAGGCCAACTCCACGAGCCCCTCGATCTCACCGCTCGCAAGAGAACGCCGCGCTCTCGCCGATCGAGTCAGCGATGCAAGGAACTCGGCGACGCGCTCCTCCTCCTCGGATTTTGTTGGCCCCCGAAACCAATGGCCCGCTACGTGGAAGGGGCTCGCCGCCCTCGTGCTGAGCGTTCTCTGACGTCACATGCATGAGGCTGGCTTCGGAAATGCTGGTGGTGAGCGGAGACCGGGAGCGCTACGTGCCTTAGGGCACGAGACACGTCGTCTGTACGCTTACGCAAGCGCGTGCTAACCGTGCCACATCTTCGCCGCGCGGGACGGCTAGACAAGGCGGGCTCCACACAGACTGGGAACCGTCGACCCACATCTAGCGCGGACGTGCATCCGCCCTGACTACAAACGTCACAGTGCCTCCTCTTTTCCACGGCTGAAGTCGGGGCTCAAACGACGGCCCCCCTGCCGAGCCTTCTAGGGCAACAAATACGTCTCCCTCCATCGGAAGTACGAGTTGGCATCTCGAGTTGTTGAGTCGTGCAGGTATGCGGGCGACTTGGCGAGTGTCTTGAGTGGTCTGTTGGTATACTACGACATTGAATGTGTTATTTGCCAAGCCTGCTTCAAGCCCTTCGACAGAAAGCTCGGTTTGCGAGTCGGCGCGCACAAATACATCGACGACTTTGCCTTGCTGATCACTCGACACGTCGACCGACGCGGTTCCGACCGATGGAACATTGATCGACAAAGGCGACGCTGAACGTGACACGATGCCACGCCATGAGTATCCGTCGACGTCTTGTGAAATGGTCCGATCGCACGTCGCTACCTGAAAATTTGCAACGGGGAGACCTGACGATGCTTCGTACACGGCGAGCCCGAGAGAAAAGGGTGGATCGATGGTAACAAGCTGCTCCGTTGCCTCGGGAGTTGGGGTCAACGAGCGCGTGCCTTGAAATAGCGATTGTCCAAACTCGTCCGTGGCGAAGAGTGGGTCCATTCGAAAAGAGATGTCAGTCGGTGCCATGTGCAATCCATCGAACGCGACTCTTCCGTCGGTGTCGGTAGTTGCAACTCGATCTGAACAGGCACAAGAAGCAAAACTGAGCCCTGACGTTGTCTGTCCTGTCGTGGCATTGGCCTGCCAAGCGTGGACGGCCACGCCGGGAACTGAATGTCCTACTTTATCGACGAAGCGAAGGCATAATTGGCTCGCACGCTCCAATGTGACGGTGTAAGGCGTCGAGGTCGCGCTGTGGCTATCCACGCACTCAATGCACTGTCGAGCGTATCCTGGTGCTCCGATCGTTATCGTCCTGGACTCAACCACCGGTACTTCGAGACGCCCATTGCCATCGGAAGCAACGAGCTCGGTCTGGTTCCCGGCATCTAGAAGCGCCCAGGCGCGAGACAGTGGGGTTCCAGCACTATCGCTCACCACCACCGTCCTGCTGTTATGGGCGTTCTTAGAATAAAATAACACTGCCATAGCGGTCTCGCTCGTTGTTATGACTTGCTCGTCGTATGCGCCGTTTCTCGAAAGCGCTTGCAGTGCGATTGTGTATCCACGCGGGAGTATGATCTCCGTGCCTTGCTTGGGATCTATCCTTAGACAATCATCGAAGACCGGGTGCACAGGGGTGTCATCGCGCGTGCTTCGAAGCTGTGTGTGAAGATCTACAACGTCATCGGCAGGGGCAAAGTCGGGGTCAAACTCGATCCTAGTATGCGTGATGCCGGGAAGCGGTACCGTTGTGCTTGTCAATCCCTCAAGCCGGAAACTCGCTGGTACCGAGTTCGAGGAGCGAACGATAAGGACTCCCCGCACGCGCCGGTCAATCAGTGTAACCGTGCCTCGGCCCCCCATCGGGTGTGACACGACATGTCCATCCGCGGTTGTAACTTGCGGGTCAGAACTTGGCGACCCATCTGCGGTGTCCACAAAGGTCAGTAGCCAGGGAGTTTCAAGGGTTGGATGAAGCTGAATATGAATTATGCGGTCGTCAGGTTGCACTACCGGAATTCGCGTATAAGCGAAGCCTTGAGCAGCTACGAGCGCACTTCCAGCATCAATCAAGCACCCGTCGAGTACCACAATACCCGCCTCGTCCGTTCTACCAATGCAAAGCGAGCTAACGCACGAGCCGTCCGTCGTTGGAGCCCAGCTGACAGTAGCCGCGTGGATTGGTCGGTCCAAAAGGTCGGCTACGCGAAACACTACGCGGCCCTTGGTTCTTACCCACACGGTGGCTCGGTTCGTGGACTCTATCGTGACAATTGATGGATCTGCACTAAGGGACGGATTTAGACTCATTAGTGTCCACGATCCGACTGGGATTCTTATTAGGCCCAGGGAGTCGGAGCTTTTGTCGAGGAGTTCTTGCCGACCGGCGACGATTCTCGCAAAGCGCCATGTGCTAGGCATTGGCAGGGTACGCGACGGAAACCCCAAGAATTGAACGGTGCCCGTCGTTTGTTCTATGCCGCTCTCGCTGTACACAGCCCCGTCGGAGCGCTCAGATTCTGACCGCACTGTCGCTGATGACTCGACAGACCAGGCTGCCGTCAACATCTCCACCGCAGCAACATATCGGGTGCATAACTCCGGTAACGACAACAACATTGTTGCAGTTGCAAGGAACTCTTCCAATGAAATCGTC